>NZ_JBHXSO010000105.1:0-13742 GCF_042714775.1 Streptomyces sp. NPDC058691
CCTGGGCGCTCCCGCTGCTGACCTCCGTGGTCGCCGGCGACGTGTTCGCCTCCGAGGACCGGCTCGGCACCTGGCGCCACCTGCTCGTGGCGGTCCGCTCGCCTCGACGGATCTTCGCGGCGAAGGCCCTGGCCAGCCTTACCGTCATCCTGCTGCTCGTGGCCGGGCTGGCCTGCTCCAGCTCGGCCGGCGGGCTGGTGGCGGTCGGCAACCAGCCGCTCGTCGGCCTCGACGGCCATCTGCTGACGGCCGGCGACGCCGCGGGCAAGGTCCTGCTCGCCTGGGTCTGCGTGCTCGCCCCGACCCTGGCCCTGGCCGCGATCGGACTGCTGGGGTCCGTCGCGCTGGGGCGGTCCCCGATGGGGCTGCTGCTGCCCGCGCTCGTCGCGCTCGCGATGCAGCTCGCCCAGATGCTGCCGATCCCCGTCGCCGTACGTCTCGCCCTGCCCGGGTACGCCTTCATCTCCTGGAACGGCCTGTTCACCAGTCCGACTCAGCTGGGCCCGCTTCTGATCGGCATCGTGGTCAGCCTGGTGTGGGCCGCGGTCGCGACCGCGCTGGCCTACCTGCTCTTCCTGCGGCGCGACTTCACCAACCTCACGTACGACGGCGCGGGGCGCCGCGCGGTCACCGTCGGCGTGCTGCCGCTCGCCGGGCTGGTCGCCGCGACGGTCGCGGTCGTCGCCGTGACGACCGGGGCCCCGGGCTCGGGGATCGAGCAGGACAAGGTGGAGCGGTCGGTCGCCACGGCTTTCGCCCACCTCTACCGCCGGCAGACCGAGCAGCTCAACCGCCCCGATGTCACCGAAGCGCAGGTGAGGGCCGCGGCGACGTGCAGCAAGGGCGACGTCCACGACGGCGCCCACGGGCCGGGCAACGACTGGCATTGCGTCGTCTCCTGGCATCTCCCTGGCGTCGAGGCCGCAGGTTCGGCCATCTACCAACTCGACGTCACCTCAGATGGGCGGTACGTCGCCGATGGCGACGGACCGAAGGAAGTGAACGGCTACTTCCTGGTGCGGACCCCGACCGGGGACGCACCGAACCCGCTGTGGCAGTTCGACGGCAACGTCGCACTGCTGTCCACCATCCCGAAGGGATAGTTCCATGCAGGTAAAACGGCAGCGCCGGATTGACCAGAAGGAGCAGGTCGGCCTTCTCGGCAAGCGCATCGGCCGCATGCCCCTGGTAACGGCGGCGGGCATCGCTGTCGCCCTCGCCGTCACGGGCACCGCTGTTGCCCAGACGCACCAGTTCGGCACCGACCAGGTCGGCCAGACCTACGATCAGGGCCAGTTGGTCGCCGGCGACCAGTACATCGCCCCGTACGGCAGCCACTCGGTCATCAACGACGGCAAGATCATGTCGTCCACGATCAGCCCGGACGGAACCCACATGGCGGCCTCGGTCACCGATGGTGACGCGGCGCTGACCATTGTCGACCTGAAGACCTGGAAGGTGCAGCAGCTCGTCGGCAGCTCCGCGGTCGACAACCTGCGTATCAGCGGCAGCGACGTGGGCCAGGAAGGCCCCACGTACTCGCCCGACGGCAAGCAGCTGTGGCTGAGCCGGACCGACGGCTACACCAAGTTCACCGTGAACCCTGACGGCACCCTGTCCAACCCGGTGAACATCACCATCGCGGCCGACGGGGCCAAGCACGCACTGTCGGGCGCGGCCGTCTTCTCGGCCGACGGCTCCACCGTGTACTCCGCGGTCAACGGCCAGAACCGGGTGGTCGCCATGGACGCGGCGACCGGGACCATCCAGCAGAGCTGGACCACGGGCACCGCCCCGCGCGGCATGGTGATGGTCGGCAGCAAGCTCTACGTCAGCAACGAGGGCGGGCGTCCGGCGAAGCCGGGCGAGACCACGATGAACTCCTACGGCACCGAGGTGCCGGCGAACCCGAAGACCGGTGCCAGCACCACCGGCACGGTCAGCGTCATCGACCTGGCGAACCCGGCTGCCGCCGTCGCGAGCATCGACGTCGGTCTGCACCCGACCGCCGTGTACGCCAAGAACGGGACGGTGTTCGTCACCAACACCGCCACCAACGACGTGTCGGTCATCGACACCCGCAAGAACAAGGTCGTCCAGACCATTGCCACGCAGCCGTGGCCGGAGGCGTCCGTGGGCTACGAGCCCAACGCGGTCACGCTCACCGACGACGGCCGCCTGCTGGTGACGCTCGGCCGCGCCAACGCGGTCGCCGTCTACCGTTACACGAGCGCGCAGGAGCCGGTCAGCTACGTCGGCCTGCTCCCGACGGACTACTTCCCCTCGGAGATCGCCACCGTCGGCAACCAGATCGTCGTGTCCAACACCCGTGGTATCGACGCCCTGCGCCCCACCACCAAGGCCGGGCACGGCACCCACGACACGACGTCGAGCGTGCAGTGGTTCACGCTGCCGAGCGACAAGGTCATCAAGTCCGAGACGGACAAGGTCTTTCGGCAGAACGGCTGGACCAACAACTCGGTCAAGATCGCCAACGGCAAGGGCCACAGCAACAAGAAGCCGGTGCCGGTCCCGGCGCAGATCGGCGACCCCTCGACGATCAAGCACGTCTTCCTGATCGTCAAGGAGAACCGGACCTACGACCAGGTCTACGGTGACATACCGCAGGGCAACGGCGACCCGGCGCTGGCGCAGTTCGGCCAGAACGTCACGCCGAACCAGCACGCGCTGGCTTCGCAGTTCGGTCTGTACGACAACACGTACGACATCGGCACGAACTCCGCCGAGGGCCACAACTGGCTGATGCAGTCCGACGACCCGGAGTACACCGAGTCCTCGGCCGGTGAGTACCTGCGCAGCTACGACACCGAGAACGACGTTCTCGGCCACCAGAAGTCCGGCTTCATCTGGACCGGTGCGCAGGCGGCCGGAAAGTCCGTGAAGGACTTCGGCGAGTTCCAGTCGGTGGAGAGCAAGCCGGCCGGCGCGACCTGGCAGAACCTGTACTGCGACACCAAGAACATGCAGGCCACCGGGCAGAAGACCGCCTTCCCCATTCAGACGGGCTCGGCGATCCCGTCGCTCAACGACGTGTCGGTGCCCGGCTTCCCGCTGTTCGACACCAGCGTCCCGGACATCTACAAGGAAGAGATCTGGAAGCAGGAGTTCGAGAAGAACGGTCCTGCGAACCTGAACATGTTCTGGCTCTCCAACGACCACACCGGTGGCACGGCGGGCCCGGCCGCTCAGGTCGCGGACAACGACCTCGCCGTCGGCAGGATGGTTGACGAGATCTCGCACAGCAAGTACTGGAAGGACTCCGCGATCTTCGTGGTCGAGGACGACTCCCAGGCAGGCCTCGACCACGTCGACGGCCACCGTGCCCCCGTCCAGATCATCAGCCCCTACGCCCAGCACGGCACCGTCGACAGCCACTACTACTCGCAGATCACGATGATCCGCACCATCGAGCAGATCCTCGGGATCCACCCGATGAACCAGAAGGACAGCGCGGCCAGCCCGATGAGTGGGGCGTTCACCAAGAAGCCCGACTACACGCCGTTCACCGCGCTGCCCAACCGGACCTCGCTGACCGACGGCGTGAAGACCGCGCCCGCGTGCGGCCTGGACACCCCGGCGCCGCAGAACCCCAGCGCAGCGCTGGTGCCGGCGTCGAAGGTGCCGGCGAACATGCAGGCCCTCGCTGCGCAGTGGAACACCTGGGAGTCCAAGCAGCACACGACCGGCCCCAACGCCATAGCCGACTACGCCAACCCCGAGCAGATGAACCACCTCACGTGGTACCAGACGCACAACTGGACCAAGGCGTACCCCGGCGAGGCCAAGATCTTCGCGCCGAACGACGTGCCCGGCGCCTACATCCCGTCCTCGGAGAACGACGGCTGACCTGGCCTGACCGCAACAGCGGCCCCTGGCCGGCGTCACCGCCGGCCAGGGGCCCCTTGCTTGCGCGATCGGCCTACTGGGGCCGCGCCCTCATCGAGTGCGACGCGCGGGAGCCTTACAGGTGGCCATGGCTATGCCTCGGCGTGCTCCATCAACATGTGAAGGTGTTCGATGGCGAAGCCGGTCGCCGTCCAGCACACCACGATCGTGGCCGCGATCAAGACCCATGCGAGCACTTGGCGAGCAGGCGGACGAAGCAGGAGGTCGACCCGGCGGCCGACGTCGTTCCGCGCGCCGCCCAGGCTTCCCCCGGGCGCCGGCCGTGCGGCGGACGCGAGGGCTGCCACGGCAACCGCGCGGGCTACGGTCTTCCGGTCGCCGACCTCCTGAGCCGCGCTCTCGTCGGCCCACCGCTCGACGGCCAGGTCGATGGCACGGGAAACCGGGATCAGCAACGGGTTGGCAGCCGCAGCCAGCCGCCCCAGATGAACGTAGCGGTGATGGTGATGCCGCAGATGGGAGTCTTCGTGGGCCAGCAGGGCACGGCGCTGCGCGGCGGACAAGCGTTTCAGCATGCCGGTGGAGACGACGATTCGGCGATGGCGGCCGGGATATGCGTAGGCGATGGCCGCGTCGTCCTCGAGGAGAGCCAGATCCCCGCCGAGCGAGGGCAGCGACGCGGCGGCCATGGATGCGTGGCGGGCCTGTCGTACCACCCGCAGCAGATGAACGGCCGCGGAGGCGAGCAGGAGCACCGCGACCACCCCGCTGACGTCCCACACGGCGGGAGGCAAAGGCAGGATGGCGCGCAGTGCGGTCGGAGACCAATGGTGCAGCCCGGACATGAAGGGCGCCTCGGCCAGGGCTATCACGGCCGCGAGACAGAGCAACAGGCCCGTCGCCAGTGCAACGGTGAGCGCAAGACAGGTAAGTAACACGGTCGCCGTCGCGGGCGCCAACCGGGTGCCCATACGGCCGACCAGCCACGGGTTGAGCGCGCCGAGTGCGAAGGGCACGGCGGCCACCACAAGGACGGGCCACTGATCCGCGGCGGCCGTCACGGCTCGTCCTCGGACTCTGGCTCGTTGAGCAGAGCACGCAGCAGACTTTCCGTCTCCTCGTCCAGCGAGCCGACAAAACGGGTCAGAACGTTCGTACGGTCCTTGCCCGCGTCCAGCAGCATGCGCATCCGATGGGCGGTGGCGGCGGCCTCGGCATCCGCCGGGCCGTTCCCGGCGAGCCGGTAGGCGAACGCACGCCCCTGTGACGAACGCTGGAGGACCTCTTTCGCATACAGCCGGGACAGGGCGGTCAGCACCGTGTTGTAGGCGAGATCTCCGCCCAGTTCGGCCTGTACCTCCGACGCGGTCATCGGAACGCCCGCCACCGCCAGGCATGCGATGACCTCTCGCTCCAGCCCGCCGGGCGAACGACTCCGCCTCGCGCTCATCTCGCCCTTCCGCCGCACTCCGCGCCACACCGCTCACGACAGGGCGCTGCCGTCTCCGCCAGTGTGGCAGACCCGCTCCCCACCCCGCGGAGCAGGGGCGGGCGCTCAAAGAGGACTGCCCGGTCCGGTGGCGACCGGACCGGGCAGACCTCGACCTACGTCAGCTGACCTACGGGTTCGGATAGTCCGTCACGTACACCGGCGAACCGATCCTTGTCGTGTCCGCCGGACCGCCCACGCCGTTGACGACGTGGTCGAGCGTGCCGGCGGCGAGGTTGACGGTCATGATGTGGTGCAGCCTGACCCCCGGGGTCTGGGGAACCTCGAAGCCGTTCTCGGTGTGGATGGCCGGGTTGTTCTGGTTGAAGACGTAGGCGCCGCCGCCGTACAGGCGGTGCGTCTTCACGTCGTCGTCGACCTTGTAGGCCGCCCAGCCCTCGACCTGGCCGTTCATCCAGTCGGCCTGCGTCGGCGGGTCGTACGGCAACTCGTTCTGGTAGAGGATCGTCGTACCGTCCTCGCCGTTCCAGACGGTGTTGTACTCCTGGAAGTGCTCGACGAACAGGCCTGTCGCGGTCACGTGGTCACCGTTGATGACGACCCCGTTGCGGCCGATGTTGGTGTTCCAGCGTTCGGTGTCCGTCAAGCCGTCCACACCGTGGTCGGCCCGCCAGACCCAGGTGTGATCGATGAGCACGTCGTCGCTGTTGACCTGGAGCGCGACGTCGGCTTTGCCGATGTGCGGTCCGCCGACGCGGAAGTACACGTCGGACAGGGTCGTCGGGTCGTCCGGCGAGCTCTTGTGGTTGTTGCCGGGCTTCTTGCCCACCTGCAGCAGAACCGGCGACTTCTTCGGGCCCGCGTCGATCGTGACGCCGGCGATGACGGTTCCGGGGACGTCGGAGACCTCGATCGGGGTCGAGCCGTCGACGGCGGTGAGCGTCGCGTGTCCGATGCCGAGGACCACCGTGTCGGCGCGCTTGATCCTGATGGTCGACGCGATGTCGTAGACGCCGGGGGTGAGCAGCAGGTTCTTGCCCTGCGACAGCGCCTTGTTGATGTCGTGCACCGAGTCGGACGGGGTCGCGACGAAGAAGTCGCCGATCGGTATCGTGCGGCCCGGCGTGATGCCGTCGGCCCACGAGACGCCCCGGCTGTTCTTCTGGGCGGACGGCACGCGGACGTTGTACGCCCCGTCCGTGCCGACGAACAGATACGGCTTCTCGCGGCTCAGCGGAGTGGTGTCGAGCGTGGTGTAGGGCGGGTTCGGGAAGCCGGTTTCCGCCGGGGCGCCGACGACACCCGAGAAGACCTGGTTCCACACGCCGTTGGACCAGCCGGCGACCTCGGAGTTGCGGGTGAGCCACTGCTGCTGCGATCCGCTCGTCACGGAAGGCAACTTGGAATCGGCGATGAAGCCGCCGCTGGCGTACTGCGGACCGGCGCTGCAGTAGTCCATCAGCGAGAGGTTGCCGCCGCTGATGTCCAGGCGGCGCATGGACACGGCCTGGGACACGGCCCAGAAGTCGGCCGATGCCTGGCAGCCGCCCTGGCCGGCCGCGTTGATCTTGATCGACAGATTGGTCAGGGTCCGCCAGAAGTTCACCAGCGCCAGGCAGTTGCTCGTCCCGCCGCCCTCCAGGCAGCGGTTGTAGACCTCGACCTTGCCGTTGATGACGACATCGGTGGGTGAGGCGCCCAGGCCGGCGATCTCGGTGTAGTAGCCGACCTTGACCTGGAGCGGGTGCTGCGCGGTGCCGTACGTGCCGGGCTTGAAGAGGTAGGCGTGGCGCGTCGTGCCCATCTCGTTGTCGACCTGCGCGGCGTTCGCGGCGTCGAGGGTCGCCTGGATGTCGCTGACCGGCATGCTCGGATCGAAGACGGTGACGTTGGCGCCGAGGCCTGTCGTGCCGAGGCCTGTCGTGCCGGGGTCCGGCGACTGGGCGGTGGCGGCCGTTCCGGTCGCCATGACACACGTCGCCAGGATGACGCCGAGCGCGAGAACCCGTCCGAATCTTCGGCGGGCGGGGCGCTGGGACGGGTGACCCGCAGTGCCGGGAGGCAGGGTCATCATAGGGATCGTCCTTTCCGCTGAGCGCGGACTCGATTGGGTGGAAAGGTGGATGGCCGGCATGGGGCCGGTGGGAGGCGGGGCGTGCTTCCGGGGATGTGAGAGCGCTCTCTCGGCAGGGACGACTCACCGAATGTCATCGATCCGCCTCCTCGGGGGACTCCGGTTGGACGCCGGTCGGACGCCGTGGGCAGTCGAGGCCCCGGATCGCCCGGCTCGCAGCAAGCCATGCGTTGCTTGAGCTTTCTACTGTGCGAACCCGTCCGTGCGCTACGTTCGCGCAGCCCCAAGATTCTTACGAATCACGGACGTTCAAGAGGACCGGTGTGTTCCGCGGAGGGTGGGCACCGGGATGACGTCACGACTGGTGAGTGCCACCCTCGTGGCATGGAAGGCCTCTCGATCCGCCCGGCCCGGCCGGAGGAACTCCCCCTGCTCGACGCATTGGTGCTGCGGTCGAAGTCGCACTGGACCGGCGGCCGCGCGGAGGACGTTCGCGACGTGACGCCGAAGCTCACGGCAGTGGACATCGCGGCCCGGCATGCCACGGTCGCCGAGAAGGGCGGAGTCCCCATCGGCTTCTACACCCTCAACGAGCACGAGGACTACCTCGGGATCGGGCTGTTCTTCGTCGACCGGCCGTTCATCGGCACCGGCGTCGGGCGCCTGCTGTGGGGCGACCTGGTCCGGCGGGCCGTCGCACTGGGCGCGCGCCTGCTCGGCGTCGGCGCGGAGCCCCGCGCCGAGGGCTTCTACCAGCGCATGGGCATGGTCACCCGGCACGGGTTCGACCACAACGGCGAGCGCCTGATCTGGATGACGGCCGAAGTCGCCGCGCTGCCGAAGTGACCGGGGTGCCGGCCCGCGACGTGAACGGTCCGGCAGCGGCGGCCGGTTCGGCGGGCTCCGGCATGTCGAAGCGAGAGGTCGGGTAGCGCGACCTCTGCCGGGAAATAGTAGCCATGGATATAATGTCTATGTACTCTATTGGTCATGAGCAAGGTCCCACCGGGCCCCACGCCCGGCTTCCTGGTGTGGCGGCTCGCCAACAAGTGGCGCGTCGCGGTCGATCGCGCGGTGGCGCCGCTTGGCCTCACCCACGCGCAGTACTCACTGGTCGCGTCGCTGTACGGCATGCAGCGCGCCGGCGAGCGGCCCAGCCAGCGCCGACTCGCCGACCACACCGGCCTGGAGGCGCTGTACGTCTCGAAGCTGGCGCGCGCCCTGGAGTCGGCCGGCCTGGTCGAGCGCACCCGGGATCCCCGCGACCCGCGTGCCGTACAGCTCGCTCTCACCGAGCGAGGACTGGCTGTCACGCGGCAGGCCATCACGGTGGTCCAGGAACTGCTTCAGCAGTTGCTGGAGCCGCTCGGCGGCCTCGACGCCCTGCGAACGCGCGCGTTCACGGACGAGCTGACGACCCTGCTCGACGCACCTCTGGCTCCATCCGTACCGAACGACGAGAGCAACTAAAACGACGAGAGCAACTAAGGGGACAGCATCATGACCACTGCCGCATCCACCGCGCCCGTCGCCGACGCCCGCGGCCTCGCCTTGGCCCACTACGCCGCCCGCGGCGTCCTGGAGCTCGTCCTTGCCCGGCACGGCCTCACGTTCCAGCAGCAGGTCGCCCTGCGCGCCGCCATCACCTCCGACGTCCCGCAGACGCCGGACGACCTCATCAGCCAGGTCCAGCAGTCCCTCAAGGCGGATCCGGCCGACATCCGCCCCACGCTCGACGAGCTGCTGGCCAAGCAGTTGCTCGGCACCGACGGTGCGCACCTTCGCCCCACGGACGCGGGGCGCGAGATGTTCGCCGCCGTCGGCGCGGAGACCGCACCCGTCTCCGCCCGCATCTGGGGCGGGATACCCGCCGAGGACCTGGCCGCCGCCGGCCGCGTCCTCGCTCTCGTCACCGAGCGCGCCAACGCGGAGCTCGCGGCGCGGACCGCCTGACCGGCCGTCCGGCCGATGCGCTGCCCACCGGCCTCAGCCGGCCGGTGGGCAGGTGGCCTGCCTGTGTGGCCTCACGCACCCAGCTGCGTGATGTCCCGCGAGTGCAGCAGGTGGGGACCTGCACCCTCGAGCCGGACCGCGGCGATCATCGCGCGCCCGAGATGCTCGGTGCTCGTCACATACCGGGGTGTCACGCGGCGCAGAAGCGGATAGAGCCAGGAGGTGAACCGGTAGAACACCCGGTACGCCCTCGTTCCCGAGGTCTCACCGTGCACGGGCTGGATCCATCCGGGACGGAAGGCGTAGGCACGCATGTCCATGGCCAGCAGGGCGTTCTCCGTCCGGCCCTTGACCCGTGCCCAGAAGGTCCGCCCCTGTTCGCTGCTGTCGGTGCCTTCCCCCGACACATAGGCGAAGGTCACCTGCGGATTGCCGGCGGCGACGACCTCGGCGGCCGCCAACGTGTAGGTGTAGGTGATGGTTTCGTACTCCGCGGCGCTGCGCCCTGCCGAGGAGACCCCCAGGCAGTAGAAACACGCGTCGGCCCCCGCCAGATCCGCTGCGATCGCGGTGAGGTCGGTGAAGTCGGTATGAAGCACTTCACGAAGCTTTTCGGCGCTCCGGCCGAGGGGCCGTCGCACGACGGCGATGACCTCCGTGACTCCCGGGTCCTCCAGACACGCACGGAGCACGCCCTGCCCGACCATGCCTGACGCCCCGAACAGAATCACCTTCACGCCGACACTCCTTCGTACGTGGCACCCCGCGGTGGCATGTTATGCGGACGCTCCGCTGCCGGGTTGCTGCGTCCGACCGGTGAGCTCGGCATGGCCGACGCGGCCGTGGCGTCCGCCCCCCGACAGCGCGTCGTATCGTGACCCGCGACGCGATGAGTTCGTCCCGCCCCGGCGGTCTCCTTCCGTGGGGGATCGGCGTCCGGCCGATCACGACGGGCGGCCGCCCGACAGGAGACGTGCAGGCGATGACCGATGAGGATGCGACCGTGGACCAGGGCGCAGGCACCGGGGTGTGGCCCCTGGTCGAGGCCGAACGGGCGGCGCTGGCGGCGGATCTGGCGGGACTGGACGAGGCGGGGTGGGCGACGCCGTCCCTGTGCGAGGGGCTGACGGTACGTGAGGTGCTGGCGCACATCACCGCGTCGGCGCGGCTCACGCCCGCCCGGTGGATGGCCGGGGTGATCCGCTGCCGCTTCGACTTCGACCGGATGGTCGCCATGCGGCTCGCGGAGCACTTGGGCGCGACACCGGCCGAGACGCTGGAGCGCTTCCGGCGGGTTGTGCCGAGCAGGACCAAGCCCCCGGTGCCCGTCGTGGCCATGCTCGGCGAGGTGATCGTGCACGGGGAGGACATCCGGCGCCCGCTGGGGCTGCGCCGCGACCACCCGATCGGGACGCTCACCCGCGTCGCCGAGTACTACGAGGGGTCGGACATGGTGGTGCTCGCCAAGGGCCGCATCGGCGGCCTGCGGCTCGTCGCGGACGACGGCCCCTTCGCCCGCGGTTCCGGGGCGCCGGTGTCCGGCCCGACGATCTCCCTCGTGATGGCCATGACCGGGCGCCGGGCGTACTGCGACGACCTCAGGGGCGACGGGGTCGCGGTCCTGCGCGAGCGTTGCGCGGGGGCGTGACCGGGCCGGGGGGCGGTCGCGCGGTCCCGCGGCCCCGCCGCGGGCGCGCGGCCCGCGGCGGGAGCGGCGGTTCAGCTGTGCGAGACCGTGAGGCCGTAGAAGGCGACGCGTGCGCCCTTGGTGGTGCTGTCGGAGGACGACTGGTTGTACGAGCCGGCCTTGAAGTACTGCTTGTACGGGTTGAAGGACGACGGGATCGCGTAGTGCGTGGTGCTGCCGTTGACCGTCAGGTCGATGGTGTGGCCGCCGGAGACGCCGATGGTGTACGTCCACGTCTTGCCGACGGACACATGGCCGACGGTGTGCAGCGTCTGGCCGCCGGAGGGCGAGTTCTCCGTGCCCAGCACGATGTCGCCGCCGGCGCGGTAGTACAGCTCCAGCAGCGGCTTGGTGGACGAGCCGCCCGAGCCGAGGTGGATCTGCCCGACGCAGACGTTGGAGGTCACCGAGACCACGCGCAGCGTCGCGTTCATGCGGTGGGTGCCGCTGAGCGGCCAGTCCGCGGCGCTGCCGCTGCGGTTCATCTCGCGCAGCTCGGAGCGGGCGTAGTTGGAGTTGGGCGTGGTGACGCCCTTCTCCGGGGCCCAGAAGGTCATCGCGCCGTCGCGGGTGTCGGTGTAGAAGTACGAGTCCTGGTAGCCGTTCGCCCCCTGGAGCCGGGACGAGGAGATGGTGGTCGGTGAGCCCGGGGAGCCGACCGGCTCCTGGAGCTGCCACACCGAGAGATCGAAGTTGCCGCCGGGGGCGACCTTGGGGTCGGCGGCGAAGGCGGGGCCGCTGCCGATGGCGACGGTCGCGACGGCCAGGGAGGCGAGCAGCGTACGCACGCGCATGGGGGGACCTCCTGTCGGATCGGATCGTTCATTTATGTGAACGACGTATGTGGACGTGAACGCAGGGTTACGTCGAGACCGTAGGGCTGTGGCGTGCTCGCGTCAAGGTCTGTACCAATCGCCGCCCCGGCCGGGCCCGGGCGGCCGTAGGCTGGTGGCCATCATGTCCACGGTGGAAGTCGTCCAGCTCCTGGTCTCGCCCGTGCACCGGTACATGGGGCGGCCGTCCGACGGGCCGTCCCCGGCGCACGACGGCGAACTCGTCCTCCGCGCCGAGGTGCGGGCGAACCTCGGCCTGGTGGGGGACCGCTACTACGGACGCCCCGCCCATCGCGACGCCGCGGTCACACTCATGGCCGCGGAGAACCTCCCCGTGGACATCGACCCGGCGGTCGACCTCCGGCAGGCCCGCCGCAACGTCCTGCTCAGGGGTGTCGACATCGACGCGCTCGTGGGCACGACCGTGTCGCTCGACACCGGCGCCGGACCGGTCCTGCTGGCCGTACGGCGCCCCGCCCGGCCGTGCGCCTGGATGGACGCCGTCATCGGCCCCGGCGCGCAGCGCGCCCTGCGCGGCAAGGGCGGTGTGCGGTGCACACCGCTGACGGACGGCGTGCTCACCGTCGGGCCCGCCGAGTTCGGGGTCCTGCCGCCGTCCGCGCAGGGGTGAGCGCCGGTGCGCGGCGGGCGGCTGGGACAATCGCAGCACCGCGGGCACGGGTGCCGCGGACGCCGCTGACGAGGGAGGAAACGCCGTGTCGCCGACGTCGAGGCCGCTGCGCAAGCTGGGCTTCCTGACCATCGGGCTGTTCGACGAGGCGGATCCCCGCCGCGGCCACCAGTCCACGCTGGAGATCATCGAGCTGGGGGAGCGGCTGGGCTTCGACAGCGCCTGGGTGCGCCACCGCCACCTGCAGTACGGCATCTCGTCTCCCGTCGCCGTCCTGGCGGCGGCCTCGCAGCGGACCAGCCGCATCGAACTGGGCACCGCCGTCATCCCGCTCGGCTGGGAGAACCCGCTGCGGCTGGCCGAGGACCTGGCCACGGTGGACCTGCTGTCCGGCGGCCGCCTCAACCCGGGGGTCAGCGTGGGTCCGCCGATGCACTACGACGAGGTCAAGCACGCCCTGTACCCCGGCACCGCCGACCACGAGGACTTCGGCTACACCCGCGTGGAACGCCTGCTGGACTTCGTCCGGGGCAAGCCGGCCACCGACTTCAGCGGTGTCGAGGGCTTCGAGGTCTTCTCCGACCGCGTCCAGCCGCACTCGCCGGGGCTCGGCCGCCGCATGTGGTACGGCGGTGGGAGCCTGCGATCGGCCCAGTGGGCCGGTGAGCACGGGATGAACTTCCTGACCAGCAGCGTCGTCAAGGCGGAAGGGCCGGAAGGGCCGGAGGGGCCGGAGGGGCCGGAAGGTTCGGAGGGCTCGGGGGACTTCGCCCAGGTCCAGCTCTCGCACATCCGTGCTTTCCGGGACCGTCATCCCGACGGCGAAAGCGCCCGCGTCTCACAGGGACTCGTCGTCATCCCCACCGACAGCGCCACGGCGGAGCAGCGTGCCAAGTACACCGCCTACGCCGAGGCGCGGCTGCCGCGCACGGCCACGCCGCAGGGGCCGGCACGCCTGATGTTCGCTCCGGACCTCGTGGGCACCTCCGACGAGATCGCCGAGCGGCTGACGGCGCACGCGGCCTTCCGCGAGGTCGACGAGGTGGCGTTCGCGCTGCCGTTCAGCTTCGAGCACGAGGACTACGTGCAGATCCTCACCGACATCGCCACCCGTCTCGGGCCCGCGCTGGGCCGGCCCGCCATCGTGTGACGCAGGCATGGCTCCGTCCGTGGGGGGGCCCGGGGGTGCCGGCCGCCCCCCCCCGGGCGGGGGGGGGGTGGGGGAGGAGGATAGATGTGTGGTTTAA
>NZ_JBHXSO010000106.1:0-13115 GCF_042714775.1 Streptomyces sp. NPDC058691
GCCCCGGACCGCATCGGTCCGGGGCGCCCCTTCTTCGGTTCGCACGTCCTCGTCGTCCGCACGGCACCGGTACGCGTGCCGCGCGGTGCGGCACCGGTGCGGCGGACGGGCGCTCAGCCGCCCGCGAGCTGCCGCTTCACCTCGGCGGCGACCCGGCCGCCCTCGGCGAGGCCGCTCACCTTCGGGTTGACGATCTTCATCACCGCGCCCATGGCGCGGGGCCCCTCGGCGCCCGACTCCTTGATCGCCGCGGCGACGATCCCGGCCAGCTCGGCGTCGTCCAGCTGCTTGGGCAGGTAGCCGGCGAGCACCTCGCCCTCGGCGAGCTCCCGCTCCGCGGACTCCTTGCGGCCGCCCTGCTCGAAGGCCTCGGCCGCCTCCCGGCGCTTCTTGGCCTCGCGGCCGATCACCTGGAGCACCTCGTCGTCGGAGAGCTCGCGCGCCTCCTTGCCCGCGACCTCCTCCTTGGTGATCGCGGTCAGGGTGAGGCGCAGGGTGGACGTGACGAGCTCGTCCCGTCCCTTCATGGCAGCCGTGAGGTCGTCGTGCAGACGCTGCTTGAGCGTGGTGGTCATGGCGTCGAGTCTGCCAGGTCCCTGCCGGGAGGGCCGGAGATTTATCGCTGACGAGCCGTCTGCCACCATGGGTGCATGCGCGCGCTATACGGAGTACCCCTGGGCATCACGGCCGCCGGCGCCGCCTGCGTGGCGTACGCGGCCGGCATCGAGGCACGGTCCTTCCGGCTGCGCAGGGTGCAGGTGCCCGTGCTGCCGGCCGGCATGCGGCCCGTCCGCGTCCTGCAGCTGTCGGACATCCACATGGTCAGCGGGCAGAACAAGAAGCGCCGCTGGCTGCAGTCGCTGGCCGGGCTGCGGCCCGACTTCGTCGTCAACACCGGCGACAACCTCTCCGACCCGCACGGCGTCCCCGAGCTCCTCGACGCCCTCGGCCCGCTGCTGGACCTTCCCGGCGCCTACGTCTTCGGCTCCAACGACTACTACGCCCCCAAGCTGCGCAACCCCGCCCGCTACCTGATCGAGCGGGCCCGCGGCGTCCACGGCCTCAACGGCAAGACCGACCCGGCGGTCGGCGTCACCCGCAACCCGTGGGAGGACGTCCGCGACGCCTTCGACATGGCCGGCTGGGTCGGGGTCAACAACGCCCGCGGCCGCCTCAAGCTCGACGACGGCATCGAGATCGCCTTCACCGGCCTCGACGACCCCCACATCCGGCGCGACCGCTACACCGAGGTCGCCGGCGGCCCCGACACCGGCGCCGACCTCTCCCTCGCCGTCGTCCACGCCCCCTACCTGCGGGTCCTCGACGCCTTCACCGCCGACCGCTACCCCCTGATCCTGGCCGGCCACACCCACGGCGGCCAGCTCTGCATCCCCTTCTACGGGGCCCTGGTCACCAACTGCGACATCGACCCGGAACGCGTCAAGGGCCTGTCCACCCACGACGCCGGCGGCCACCGCTCCCACCTCCACGTCTCCGCCGGCTGCGGCACCAACCGGTACACCCCGGTCCGTTTCGCCTGCCCCCCGGAGGCCACGCTCCTCACCCTCGTCCCGGCCGGCTGAGCCACCACGGAAAACCGGATTTCGTCTCCAGCGGCCGGTCCGCTAGAGTAATCCTCGTTGCGCCGGGCTGTAGGGCCACGACGCAACACCGGGGTGTGGCGCAGCTTGGTAGCGCGCTTCGTTCGGGACGAAGAGGCCGTGGGTTCAAATCCCGCCACCCCGACCCAGTTCAGAGGGCACATACTCACGTGAGTATGTGCCTTCTGCGTTGTCCGGGAGCCAAACGGGGAGCCACCCGGAAGACGACCAGGCTGTTTCCTGCTCCGCCTCCCCACCGAGCGCGAAGATCTCGTCCATCGCGCCGGCGCCCCCGGCGATCACCCCGCAAAAGCGCGCTCGCCAACGCTGGAGGCATGGTGAGCGCAGTTGCCGCACCAGCGAAAGCTGCGTCAACTTCACTCCCTGGGGCGCTCGATGGACTACAGAGCCCGCAGTGGCTGGGGCGGTCGGCTCAGCGGTAGCCAACAGCGAAGCGAAGGCCGGCAACCCGTATGCATCAGGACGGCACAACGTGCCGGCACCAGGAAATTTGGGCAGCCCCTCTCCGAAATGCGAAGAGAATGCGGAAAGAGTAGTTTTTTCGATGGCGCCAACACCGTGGATACACAGTGCGTTGCGACAGTTACTGCTCGCAAGATCCGTCCGATGTGCTGGACAGTGCTTGGCGAGCGGGGCGGGAGGGGCCCTTGATGAGCACGATGGAGATGCTCAGGTTCCGACGGGATCCGTTGGGGTTCATCGAAGACTTCCGTCACCGCAGTCCGTCGGGAGTGTTCCGCCTGCCATGGGGCACCTGGTGTGTGGGTGATTCAGACCTGGCGCTCCTGGTGCTCCGCGATCCGGTCTTCAACGCGGAAAGGTCCACCTTCTTCGGGGACCTGCTGCCCTCGAGGTCAGCCCAGACCGACTTCGGCCGCGCCGTACGACAACTGATGCGGGCGCGTTTGCCCGAGTACCGGGACAACGTGGCCAGGGCCGTGGCCGGACTGCCCGAGACGAGTCATTGGCCGGCAGCCGGAACCATGCTGGCGTACCAGTGCACTACGGACATGCTCCTGCACCCCCATGTCTCACCACCGTTGCACCGGTTGATGGATCAAGCCGTACGCATCGGCATATTGCTCCGCGCCCCCCGCCTGACGCAGCGGGCACGGGTGGAGATGCTGCGCCCGAAGCTGAAGCGAGCCCTGACCGAGCACGTGACACTTCGCCGGGAGGAGGGCATCCGTGCCGACAAGCCGCGCGACATGCTGGACACAGCGATCGGCGCGTGCCCCAACGAGGTCACCAGCCACGCCGTGGCTGACCTGTACCTGCAGATGTACTCGGCAATCGTTGAGACCGTCGGCCACTCGGTGGCGTGGTCACTGTTACTGGCCTGCCTCCACAACACGCCGGGTTCCCCGTGGCCATGGCCCGCCGACTGGATCGTCCGCGAGGCCGCACGACATCGTCCGGTGGTCTGGATGGTCGGCCGCCCCGTCCCCCACCCCATCGAATTCGGCGGGATCCCCTTCCAGCCGGACGCAGTCCTGTCTGTCAGCCCCTACCTCTTGCACCATGACAAAGGCCGCTGGGCCCAGCCCGACATCTTCCGGCCGCAACGCTGGGCCGAACCAGATGAACACGGCCCCTACCTGCCCTACAGCACCGGCCCGTTCACCTGCGCCGGAGCGGCGGTCGCGCACACCATGATCGTCGACACCGTGACCGCCCTCATGAGCGACGCGCACCTGACCGTCACAGGCGGCGACATGTCCCCGTTCGTGACCAACGCCGCGATCTGCCGCCCCTTCGCCCTCCACCGAACCACCAAGGCTCCGGCTCACACGCTTGGAAGGAGGTGAACAACCATGATCGCTGCTATCCGACGCATCATCAGGAACACCCCCGTCTCCAATTGGGACCCGTCCTGGGGGTGACCAAGCGGTCTGATTCCGCGCCACCTGAGTGGCCTGCACGTCGAACGAAAGCGCGTGCAGGCCACTTGCTGGTCGGTCAGGCCGGGGTGCCGGCGTCCTGCGGGGAGGCGGCGAACTCCTCGGGACCCTGCTCCGCCGCTGCCGGGTCCATCCACATGACCTGCCAGCCGTGGCCGTCGAGGTCGAAGAAGCTGCGTGAGTACATGAAGCCGTAGTCCTCGGCGCCATCCGCTTCGGAGGCGCCCGCGGCGAGAGCGGCGGCGCTGACCGCATCGACCTGCTCGCGGGACGACACGCTGAAGCAGTACAACGCCAGCGCGTGCGTGGTGGGGTCGGCCATCGGCAGTTTCGAGAACTCCGCGAACTTCTCGCGGCTCAGCAGCATGACGAAGGCCTGCTCGCCGACCAGCATGCAGGCGGAGGTCTCGTCGGTGAACTTCGGGTTGAAGCCGAAGCCGAGCTTGGCGAAGAACGCCTTGCTGAGCGCGAGGTCCGCTACTGGGATGTTCACGAACAGCATGCGGCCGGGGTGTGCGGGATTCGTCATGGTGGGTCTCCAGTCGGTCGCTCGATGGCGTACGTACTGAGAGACCGGCCCGACCGGCGGAACTCATCGGTCGCCCACTACTGTCGCCCGCTGAGGGTGACTCGTGTCGGCATGACCGTGATGACGGGGGGATTCACCGTGAGGCGTGGCATACGGCGATACGTGCTGCTCGGGTGTGCCGGGACTGTGCTGGCACTGAGTGGCTGTACGGAGGAGCACCGGGCGCCCGCCGGCCCGGAGCGGGTGGCTCGCGGTTCCGCGCCGGTGGCGACTGCCCACGCGGCCTGGCGGGACCCTGTCGAGGCGCTGGACAAGGCCAAGGTGTGGGCTTCGAGTGGCCGGCGGACGGGTGGATGGGTGGCGGACCTGCCCAAGTCCGGCGGGGGAACGGTCTGGGTTGCCACGCAGTGCCAGGGCGACGGCACGCTCACGGTGGACGCGGGCCGGTACGGCATCGTCACGGAGCACTGCTCGGAGCACCCCGACGGGAGCCTGAACGCCTCCGAGGGGATGAGCACGAAGACCGCGGGCCGGCTCAAGGTGACCGCCGGCACGGGGGTGACCTGGGCGGTCGCGGTCGGCTGGGACCGCGACCGGACGTACTCGACCGAGGGCGACGGCGATGGCGGCGGGACGGCCACGCCGGAAAATTGATGCGGTGAACGTGTCGATCCGGCGCACCGCCGTTCGACGCGTGGACGACGGGCTGGTCAGCGTGTCCGGGAGCGACCGGATCCCAGCCCGGGACACCTAGGGAGCGGTTATGCGTTTTCTCATGATGCACCGGCTGGACGAGAGTGCCCCGGAGGCCTGGAACCCCAGTCAGGAGTTCATGGAGAAGATGGGGGCGTTCATCCAGGACTGGTCCGAGAGGGGCATCCTGATCACGGCGGAGGGCGTCCATCCGTCCGAGAGGGGCGCGTTGGTGCGCAAGCCCCGGGGCGGGGCGACGCATGTGACCGATGGGCCCTTCACCGAGGCCAAGGAGGTCATCGGGGGCTTCGGTCTGATCAACGCGAAGGACCGGGCGGAGGCGGTCGAGCTCGCCCGGCAGTACGCCGACCTGTTCGACGAGGTCGAGGTCGAGGTGCGGCAGGTCGTGGAGTACGACGAGCTGGAGCCCCCGGCCTGATCCGCCCGGCGCCCGCCCGGCCCGGCCGTCATACCGGCTCCACCTCCGGGGTGCGGGCCGCGACGGCCGGCCGGGGCCGCAGGATGCCGGCGGCGCACGCTGCCGTGACGCAGAAGGCGACGGGGAGGAAGAGCGTCACGTTGAGCGGTACGAGACGGGTCAGCGGGCCGATGACGGCGGGCCCGGCGAGCATGCCGAGGTAGCCGAGGCCGGCGACGCGGGAGACGTTGGTGGCGGCGGCGTCCTGGTCGGCGTGGCCGGCGGCGCTGAAGAGCTGGGGGACGCAGCCCGACAGCCCGGCGCCGAACACCGTCCAGCCGAGCAGTGCCAACGGCATCGACGGGGAGAGTGCCGCGGTGGTGAGGCCGAGGGCTGCCGTGGCGGCGCCGTAACGGAGGACGGCGGCCGGGCCGAAGCGGGCCGCGACGCGGTCGGTGAGGAAGCGGCCCACGGTCATGGCGGTGGCGAAGGCACCGTAGGCGAGGGCGGCGGTGGAGGCGGGTGCGTCGAGCACGTCGCGCAGGTGGAGCACGCTCCAGTCGTTGGCGACGCCCTCGGACAGCATGACCATGAACGCGAGGGCGGCCAGCACCCAGATGCGCTGCGGCGTCCGGCGCCGGGTGGGGGCGCCAGGGGCGCTGTGGACCGGGGCCGTGTCCGTGGCCGGAGCCGGGGCCGTGGTCTTATCCGGTCGCAGCAGGGCGGGGGCCGTCACGGCGGCGACGACCAGCCCCGCGACCGCGACCGTCCCCAGGGTGACGGCCGGGCTCCACCCCCGGTCGAGCGCGCGGGCGCCGGCGAGCGCGGCCAGCACACCGCCGATGGAGAAGGCGGCGTGGAAGGCGGACATCACCGGCCGCCCGTAACCGCGTTCGACCTGCACGGCATGGGCGTTCATGGAGACGTCCAGACAGCCGTTGCCGACGCCGAGCACGAGCAACGCGCCGCCCAGCGTCCAGGCGTCCGTGGCGAGTCCCGGCAGCAGGACGGCCGCGCTGCACAGTGCCGCGCCGAGCGGCACGACGGTGCGGGCCCCGAAGCGGTCGGTGAGCGGGCCGGCGACCTGCATGCCGGTGAAGGCGCCCGCGCCGAGCAGGAGCAGCAGCCAGCCGAGCAGGGCGTGCCCGATGCCCGCGCGCTGCTCGATGCCCGGGATGTGGACGATCCACATGCCCAGGAGGAAGCCGTTCAGCGTGAAGTAGACGAAGGTGGCCAGCCGTCCGGCCCGCAGGGATCGCTCCATGCCTCGAACATAACGAACAATCTTGATGTGCGAAAGATTGATTTTCGAGCACGTCCGATGTTCACTTCTCCCATGGCGAGCACAGACCGGCTCCGGCGGATCACCGAGGCCGTACGGGAGGCGGGCAGCGTCGGCGTCGCGGAACTGGCCGCGCTGACCGGCGCCTCCGAGATGACCATCCGCCGCGACCTGGAGGCCCTGGCCGACCAGGGTGTGCTGGAGCGCTATCACGGAGGGGCACGGAGCCTGCTGCTGCGCGGTGAGGAGCCGCCGTTCGCGCTGCGCACCCAGGAGGGGCTGGACGTCAAGCGGCGCATCGCCGCCGAGGTCGCCGGGCTCGTGGCGGACGGCGAGTCCGTGCTCCTGGACAGCGGGACCACGTGCCTGGAAGTGGCCCGCGCGCTGCAGCACCGGCGGCTCACCGTGATGCCGCTGTCCCTGCACGCGGTGAACGCGCTGGTGGGGGCGGCGGAGCTCACCCTGCTGGTGCCCGGTGGCCGGCCCCGAGCCGGGGAACTGGCGCTGACCGGGCCGCTGACCGAGGCCTCGCTGGCCGCCCTGCGCTTCGACACCGCCGTGATCGGCTGCTGCGGGCTCGGCGCGAAGGAGGGGCTGACCGCGTACGACCTGGACGACGCGGCGGTGAAGCGGGCCGCGATCGCCTCCGCGCGGCGGGTCGTGGCCGTGGCCGAAGGCGCGAAGTTCCAGCGCACGGCGCTCGCGTTCGTCGCGCCGGTCTCGGCGCTGCACGCCGTGGTCACGGACGCGCAGGCCCCGGAGGACGAGACGGCGGCGATCGCCGCGGCGGGCGTGACCGTGCACCGGGTGTGAACCGGCGCTCCACGGCGGGCACTTCGGCACCTGACGTGACGCGTCGCCAGCCGTCTGGCGGGGTGCGCCGCGCGGTGCGCGGCGGTCCGTGCCGCAGCGCGCGGCACGTTTCCGCACGGCGTGGAGTAATGATGGGACGGTAGAGCAATTCACGCATCAGCCCGCTTATGCCGACAAAACCGCTCTACCGGCTCTCCGAGTGGCCGACCGGTACCGCCCGGACCCCGGTGCGGAAGTGAGTCACCCATGTTGCACATCGCCGAACGACTGCGTGCCGCCCCCGACTCCGGGGCCCGCGCCCCCACGCGATCGGCGGTGACGGCCGCCGACTGCGGGCTGCTGCTCCTGCGGATCACCGTCGGCCTGGTCATGGCGGGGCACGGTTGCCAGAAACTCTTCGGGATCTTCGGTGGCAACGGCCTCACCGCGACGGGCAAGGGCTTCGAGGCGCTGGGCTACCACCCCGGGACGCTCTTCGCCGTCCTCGGCGGCCTCTCGGAGTTCCTCGGCGGCCTGGGTCTCGCGCTCGGACTGTTCACGCCGCTCGCGGCCGCCGCCCTGATCGCCGTGATGATCAACGCCATGGTGACGGTCACGGCGGCGCACGGCCTGTGGGCCATGCACGGCGGCCTGGAGTACACGATGTGCATCGCGGCCGTCGCCCTCGCCGTCGCCGCCGTCGGCCCGGGCAGGCTCTCCCTCGACCGGCCGTTCCGCTGGGGGAAGGGCGGCTGGAAGGAGGCCGGCGTCGCCCTGGGCCTGGCCGGCGTCGGATCCGCGATCGTGCTCAGCCTGTAGGGGCCGAAGGCCACAGGTGAAGCCGTCCGTGACCGAGAGGTGACGACGACCACGGTCCGCCGCGGGCCCGCATCCGGTTGGATGGGGTCATGAGCGACGTCATGGCTGGTATGCCGGATTGGGAGAAGCGCTTCCGGGCGCCGCGCGTCGGACTGCCGGAGTGGGCTGAGGACGCCCCCCACCGCAGCCTCTTCGTGTCGAATGCGACAGGCACGTACGAGCTGTACGCGTGGGACCGGACGACCGGGGCGCAGCGGCAGGTCACCGACCGGCCGAACGGGACGTCGGACGGGACCCTGACGCCGGACGGCGCCTGGGTGTGGTGGTTCGCCGACAAGGACGGCGACGAGTTCGGGGTGTGGATGCGCCAGCCCTTCGAGGGCGGCGCCGACGAACCGGCCGTGCCGGGGCTGGAGCCCTCGTACCCGGCGGGGCTGGCCCTCGGCCGGGACGGCCTCGCGGTGGTGGGCCGCTCCACCGACGAGGAGGGCACGACCATTCACGTGGCGCGCCCCGGGGCTGAGCCGGTGGAGATCTACCGGCACGAGGAGTCGGGCGGGGTCGGCGCGCTGTCCGAGGACGGCACGCTCGTGGTGATCGAGCACACCGAGCACGGGGACGCGATGCACTCGGCGCTGCGTGTCGTGCGCACCGACGGGTCCGCCGTGGCGGAGCTGGACGACAGCAAGGGCGGCACCGAGGAACTGGGCCTGGAGTGCCTGGGCTTCGCGCCCGTGCTGGGCGACACCCGGCTGCTGGTGGCGCACCAGCGGCGCGGCCGCTGGGAGCCGATGCTCTGGGACGTGGCGGCCGGCACGCAGACCCCGCTGGCGATCGACCTGCCGGGCGACGTGGCCGCCGAGTGGTACCCGGACGGTTCGGCGCTGCTGGTGGTGCACTCGTACCAGGCCCGCAGCGAGATCTTCCGCTACGGGCTGGAGAGCGGTGAGCTGACCCGGCTGGAGACCCCGGCGGGCTCGGTGAGCGGGGCGACGGCGCGCCCGGACGGCACGGTGGAGTTCCTGTGGTCGTCCGCGCAGTCGCCGTCCGAGGTGCGGTCGACGACCGGCGCGGTGGTGCTGGAGGCTCCCGGCTTCCGGGCCCCGGGGTCAATTCCGGTGGAGGACGTGTGGGTCGAGGGTCCCGGCGGGCGGGTGCACGCGCTCGTGCAGCGCCCGGCGGCCGGGCAGGGACCGTTCCCGACCATCTTCGAGATCCACGGCGGCCCCGCCTGGCACGACTCCGACTCCTTCGCCGCGGGCCCCGCGGCCTGGCTGGACCACGGCTACGCGGTCGTGCGGATCAACTACCGCGGCTCGACCGGCTACGGCCGGGAGTGGACGGACGCGCTCAAGCACCGCGTCGGCCTGATCGAGCTGGAGGACATCGCGGCGGTGCGGCAGTGGGCCGTGGAGTCCGGCTTCGCGGACCCGGCGCGCGTCGTGCTCTCCGGCGGCTCCTGGGGCGGCTTCCTCACGCTGCTGGGCATGGGCACGCAGCCCGGGCTGTGGACTGCGGGCCTCGCGGCCGTGCCGGTCGCCGACTACGTGGCCGCGTACGAGGACGAGATGGAGGCCCTCAAGGCCCTGGACCGCACGCTGTTCGGCGGCTCCCCCGAGGAGGTGCCGGAGCGCTACGAGGCGTCCTCGCCGATCACCTACGTCGGCCAGGTCAAGGCGCCGGTGTACATCTCGGCGGGCCTGAACGACCCGCGCTGCCCGATCCGGCAGATCGACAACTACGTCGAGCGGCTGGAGGGCCTGGGCAAGTCGCACGAGGTCTACCGCTACGACGCCGGGCACGGCTCGCTCGTGGTCGACGAGCGGATCAAGCAGCTACAGCTGGAGCTGGACTTCGTCCGAAGGCACCTCGGCGGCTGAGGCCGCGGCGGGCTCCTCGGGTGACTGCTCCACGAGGCCGAGCGCGGCGTCCCGCCGTGTCTCGGCCTCGCGGCGCAGCAGGCGCACGTACATGAAGAGCACGAAGCCCGCGAAGACGAACCACTCGCCGGTGTAACCGAGGTTCTGGAAGGCCTTGAGGTCCAGTCCGGTACCCGCCGGTGCGGCGGCCGGCACGGCCGTCAGGGGCACCGCGACGCCCTCGGTCTGCGTGATCCACGCGCCGTACACCGGGTACGGGACCAGGTTGACCAGTGACGCGGCGCTGATCATCCCGAGCTGGCCGGCCGGGAGCCCGCCACGGGTGACGACGCCGTCGGTGGTGTCCGTCTCCGGGGCCTGGAGGGCGCCGGAGACGGTGACCTCGCCGGACGGGGCGGCCGGTACCGCCGCGGGCGACGCCTTCGACGCGTCCCCGGGCAGCCAGCCGCGGACGACGGGCAGCGCCTGCCCCCCGGTCACCCGCAGCGGGGTCAGCACGTAGTAGCCGGTGCGGCCGTCGAGTTCACGGCCCGGCACGAGGAACTGGTGGGCGCTGTCGTAGCGGCCGGTGGCGGTGACGATCCGGCCGGAGGTCTCCGTGGTGACCATCGAGCGGGCCGTGGGCAGCAGTTCCGCGAGCGGGACGGCGGCGGTCCTCGCGTCCCGCGACGGCGCGTCCTGCGCGGCGCGGTGCGTCTGCACGCGGTCCTCGAACCGGCTCAACTGCCAGCTGCCCATGAAGGTGCAGAACGCCACGGCGCACACCACGAAGAGGAGCCCGCCCAGCCAGCGCGGGGTCAGCAGGAACCGGTACACCCCTCCAAGGTACGGGGCGCGGACGGGCCGGTCGGACCCGCCCCCGGTTCGCGCCCCGGTTCGCGCCTTGGTCCCGGCCCGTCCACGCCCCGTCCCCGGCAGTGTGCTCAGGACAGGGCGAGCGGCCCGGTGTGGTAGACCGTGCCCGCGCAGGCACCGGCGATGGTCGTGCTCACGACCGGCGACCCGGCGGCGGGCGTGTGGCTGAGCTCGACGCTCGCGGCGGGGGCACCGTCGGCGGGCACGGCGTCCAGTGTCGTGCCCGACTCGGCGGACGTGCCTTCGCCCGCCGGGGGGTCCGCGCTGCCCGTGGCTGTGGGCGTCGGCGAGGAGGGAGGGGCGGTGCAGCCGCTGATGTCCCCGCCGGTGGCCGGGACCCAGGCGAACTGGACCTCGTAGCTCGCGCCGGCCTTCAGGACGAGCTTCTCCGGGCCGCCGTCGGGCAGACCGCTGCCGTCGCCCGCCACATGGTCGAGCACGCTGATCCGCAGGGGGTCGGCGGAGCCCTGGGCGGTGGCGGTGACCGCGCCGCCGCCGTCGATGCTGCACGGACCCGCGGACACGTTGGCCACCCGGAAGTAGCCGCTGACCCGGCCGGCGGCGTCGGCCGCTCCGGCCCAGCCCGCCGCGTCGCCCAGGTCGGTGGCGGTGCACGGCG
This sequence comes from Streptomyces sp. NPDC058691, assembly GCF_042714775.1. Classification (NCBI taxonomy): domain Bacteria; kingdom Bacillati; phylum Actinomycetota; class Actinomycetes; order Kitasatosporales; family Streptomycetaceae; genus Streptomyces; species Streptomyces sp. NPDC058691. The sequence goes on from NZ_JBHXSO010000106.1 coordinate 11,411, forward strand.
GCGACGAGGCGTCCAGCCTGGCGGACGACTCGCTGGTGTGCGGGGCCGGGTCCTGGCCCGAGGTGCCCTGGGTCGGGGGCTTGCCGCCGGACCCCTCCGTGGGCTCGGTGACGACGCCTGTGGCGGGGCCGGACGGCTTGTCGCCCTTCCCGCCGTCGCTGGAATGCTCGCCCTCGGTGCCGGTGGTCGAGGAGGCTCCGGCGGCGACCACGGGGTCGGGGGCGTCCCAGCCGGACTGGTTCGCGGCGTGCAGCACGGCCGGCACGGCCGCCACCGCGAGCAGGCCCGCGGCCGCCGTCCCGACCAGCAGCTGGCGCCGGTGCGTGCGCCGCGCCGGCACCGCCCGGCGCAGGTGCGTCAGCGTCTCCGGACCGGGCTGGATGTCCCGCACGGCCTCGCGCAGCATTCTGCGCAGCGCGAGTTCGTCGGGGCTCAGGTCCGGCTCGGCCTCCGCGCGCGGGCTCTCGCCCGCCGCGGGGGTCACGTCCGGCACGGTGCCGTCCGTCGGGTCGTCCGTGTGCTTCGGGTGCTTCGGGTGCTTCGGGTTCTTCTGGTCCATGCCCTCGGGGATGTTCGGTTCGGTCATGCCGGGGCCTCCATCGCGACGCGGAGCGCCGCGATACCGCGCGAGCCGTACGCCTTCACGGACCCTATGGATATGCCGAGGGTCTCGGCCACCTGGGCTTCGGTCATGTCGGCGAAATAGCGTAGTACGAGAACCTCGCGCTGACGGCGCTGCAGGGTGCGCAGCGCGGCCTTGAGCTGGTCGCGCTCCAGCAGCTCGTACGCGCCCTCCTCGGCGCTCGCCATGTCGGGCATGGGCTTGGAGAGCAGCCGGAGGCCCAGGATGCGGCGGCGCAGCGCGGAACGCGAGAGGTTGACGACGGTCTGGCGGAGGTAGGCGAGGGTCTTCTCCGGTTCGCGGACCCGCTTGCGGGCCGAGTGCACGCGGATGAAGGCCTCTTGGACGACGTCCTCGCACGAGGCGGTGTCGTCCAGCAGGAGTGCGGCGAGACCCAGCAGGGACCGGTAGTGGGCCCGGTAGGTCTCGGTGAGGTGATCGACGGTGGTCCCGGCTGACATCGCGTCGTCAGCATCCCCCCGGTCGCGGCCCGAGGGAGTCTGCACGACAGGCCACGGCGCGATCACCGGCATGCCACCGGGCACGCGGGACGGCCGCCTCGCGTGTGGTCGCGCCGGAGCAGCGCTGCGCCCGAGGAGCGCCGTTTCGATGCCGAGTGCCTCTGCCACGACTGTTGGACACACGTCCCCCCGCCAGGGTTGTACAGCCGAGGCACCATTTTTGGCGGCGCCGCGCATATCCCCATGCGTACCAACTCTTCCTCAATGCCCCTTTTGCCCCGGCGCTGTTGCACCGTGCCCGGCGTGAAGCACATTAGGCCCGTGCGCTGACACAAGGACGCTCCCCGTGCGCCGCCCGGTTGCGGACGCAGGGCGCTCAAATTGTCTGGCGCCTACAGGTTTCCTTCAAGCGATCCGGACCAGGTTTTGATCACATGATCGATACTCGCCGGTACAGCGGGCGCGGGCGGCGGATCAGAGCCGGGCACAGCCCCGCACACCACGACCGCCGGTCCCCCCCGGATCCGGCCGAACGGCGGGCCGTGTACGGTACCAGTACCGGTACAACGGGTTGCGGGGGGGGGCAGACGGAGGGTGACCGCGCCTCAGCGGCCCCTGCCCC
>NZ_JBHXSO010000107.1:0-13004 GCF_042714775.1 Streptomyces sp. NPDC058691
CTGTGCGCACCGTGCCCGGCGCGAGGCCGGGGGCGGTGCGGCGTCAGACGAGGCTGTCGCGCCAGGCCTGGTGGAGATCGGCGAAGCGGCCCGCGCCGGAGACCAGTTCGTCGGGGGTGCCGTCTTCCACGATCCGGCCCTGGTCCATGACGAGGACGCGGTCGGCGATCTCGACGGTGGACAGACGGTGGGCGATGATCACCGCGGTGCGGCCGCGCAGCACCTCGCTCATCGCGCGCTGCACCGCGCGCTCGCCGGGGACGTCCAGCGAGGAGGTGGCCTCGTCGAGGATGAGCACGGCGGGGTCGGCGAGCAGCGCCCGCGCGAAGGCGACCAACTGCCGCTGCCCCGCGGAGATCCGGCCGCCGCGCTTGCGGACGTCGGTGTCGTAGCCGTCCGGGAGGGCGGCGATGAACTCGTGGGCGCCGATGGCGCGCGCGGCGTGCTCGACCTCCTCGCGGGTCGCCTCCGGACGGCCGATCGCGATGTTCTCGGCGACCGTGCCGGAGAAGAGGAACGCCTCCTGGGTGACCATGACCACGCCGCGGCGCAGGTCCGGCAGCGTCAGGTCGCGCAGGTCCACCCCGTCGAGGGTGACGCGGCCCGAGGTCGGGTCGTAGAAGCGGGCCAGCAGCTTGGCGAGTGTCGACTTGCCGGCGCCGGTCGCCCCGACCACCGCGACCGTCTGGCCGGCGGGCAGCCGCAGATCGAACCGGGGCAGCACCTCGCCGCCGGTGCGGTACGCGAAGCGGACGTCGTCGAAGACGACCTCGCGGCCCGGGATCTCCGCCGCCGTGGGCGGCAGGGGCCGCGGCGTCTTCGGCTCGGGCACCGAAGGCTGCTGGGCGAGCAGGCCGGCGATCTTCTCCAGCGAGGCGGCCGCCGACTGGTAGGAGTTGAGGAACATGCCGAGCGGGTCGATCGGCGCGTACAGCCGGCGCAGATAGAGCACGAAGGCGGCGAGCACGCCGAGTTCCAGTGAACCGGAGGCCACGCGGTACGCGCCCCACAGGACCACCAGCGCCACCGAGGTGTTGGCGATCAGCCACGAGGAGACGGTGAACCGGCCCATCTCCAGGATCGCGTCGCCGTTGGCCTTGCGGTGGGTGGCGTTCAGCTCGCCGAAGGCCTCGTCGTTGGCCCGCTCGCGGCGGAACGCCTGCACCGGCCGGATGCCGTTCATCGTCTCGGTGAAGCGCACGATGACCGCGGCGGTCGCGGCGGAGCGCCGGGTGTACACCCGGGCGGAGCGGCGGCGGAACGCGCGGATGGTGAACACCAGCGGCACCCCGGTCGCCAGCGTGAACAGGCCGAGCGGCCAGTCCAGCCACAGCAGCACCGCGGAGATGTAGAGCACCGACAGCCCGACGTTGAGCAGTTCCTGCAGGCCCTCGGTCAGCAGCTCGCGGATCGACTCCACGTCGGAGGTCGCGCGGGCGATGATCCGGCCGGAGGTGTAGCGCTCGTGGAAGTCCAGGCCCAGCGCCTGGGCATGGCGGAAGATCCGGCTGCGCAGCTCCACCAGGACGTCCTGGCAGATCACCCCGGCCCTGCGGATGAACGTGCGCTGCAGCAGGCCGCCCGCGACGGCGCACCCGATGTAGCCCACCGCCACCGCGATCAGCGGCCCGTGGTCGCCCCGGCGCAGCGCGGGGATGGCCCGGTCGATGGCCACCGCCACGATCAGCGGGCCCGCCTGCACGGCGGCCTGCTGCAGGAGCAGCAGCACGGCCGCGAACCAGACCCGTCCGCGGTGCGGGCCGACGAGTTCGCGCAGCAGTTGCCGGGAGGCTCCGGGGGGTGTCGGCAGGGTGTCCCGGTCGAAGGGATCGCCCTCGGCCGCCGGCTTGCGTTCGTCGCCGGGCTCACCGGGCTCACCGGGAAGGGCGGCGTCGCCGGGACGGCCGGGTTCGCCGGTGGAGGGCTCTGACTCCGCGACGGAGGTCATCGTGCGCTGCTCCCTTGGGATCGGATCGTGCTGCGGCCGGTGCGGGACGGGGTCATCCGGCCGCGCCTCCCCCGGAGGGGACGGTGGCGGGCTCGTCCTGGCCGGACATCAGACGGCGGTACTCCGTGGAGGCGGCGAGCAGTTCGTGATGGGTGCCGACCGCGGTGACCCGGCCGTCGGACATGAGGGCGACGCGGTCGGCGAGCATCACCGTGGAGGGACGATGGGCCACCACCAGGGCGGTGGTCGTGGCGAGCACCTGGCGCAGGGCGGCCTCGACCAGGGCCTCGGTGTGGACGTCCAGCGCGGACAGCGGGTCGTCCAGGACGAGGAAGCGGGGCCGTCCCACCACCGCGCGGGCCAGGGCGAGGCGCTGCCGCTGACCGCCGGACAGGCTCAGGCCCTGTTCGCCGACCTGGGTCTCCACACCCTGCGGGAGCTTGTGGACGAAGTCGCACTGGGCGATCTCCAGGGCCCGCAGCAGATCGGCCTCGTCCGCGTCGGGGGCGCCCATCAGGACGTTCTCCCGGACGCTGGCGGAGAAGAGCGTGGGCTCCTCGAAGGCCGTCGCGACGATGCGGCGCAGCGCGGACCGGCTCAGCCCGGCGGCGTCGGCGCCGTCCAGGGTGACGCGGCCCCCGGTCGGCTCGTACAGCCGGGGGATGAGCGAGGTGAGCGTGGTCTTGCCGCTGCCCGTGGAACCGACCAGGGCGACCGTCTCGCCGCTGCGGATGTGCAGGTCGATGCCGGTGAGCAGGTCGGGGGTGCCCTCGGGGGCGTCGGGATAGCGGAAGCGGACACCGGAGAAGCGGATGCCGTCGCCACCCCCGGCCGTCACCTCCGGCCCGGTGCCGGCACCGGTCTCCGGGGGCAACTCGGAGTCCAGCACCTCGAAGACGCGGTCCGCGGCGGTGGCCGCCTCGTTGCTGAACGACAGCAGCCAGCCCAGCGACTCCACCGGCCAGCGCAGCGCCAGCGCGGTGGAGAGGAAGGCCACCAGCGTGCCGGCGGACAGGTCGCCGTCGGCCACCTGCGTCACGCCCAGTACGAGCGCCGCGCCGAGCGCCACGTCCGGCAGGCCCATGATGACCATCCACAGGTCCGCCAGCAGCCGGGCCTTGCGCAGCTCCGTGCCGCGCAGCTCGCGCGACTGGCGGCGGAAGGCGTCCGCCTGGCTGCGGTGCCGGCCGAAGGCCTTGATGATGCGGATGCCGAGCACGGACTCCTCGACCAGCGTGGTCAGGTCGCCGACCTGGTCCTGGGCGAGCCGGGAGGCCTGCTGGTAGCGCGCCTCGAAGTACGCGCAGAGGAACACCAGCGGCACGACCGGCACGAGCAGGATCAGCCCGAGCGACCAGTGCTGGAAGAACAGGATGGCGAAACCCGCCACGATCGTCGCGCCGTTGACCGCCAGGAAGACCATGGGGAAGGTCAGGAACATCCGCAGTATCTGCAGGTCGTTCGTGGCACGCGACAGCAGCTGCCCCGAGCCCCAGCGGTCGTGGAAGGCCACCGGCAGGCGCTGCAGCCGCCGGTACAGATCCGCCCGCATGGTCGCCTCGAGCCCCGCCATCGGCCGGGCCACCAGCCAGCGGCGGACGCCGAACAGCCCGGCCTCCAGAAGGCCGAGCAGCAGCACGACACCGCCGCCGAGCCAGACGCCGGAGGGGTCGTGGTCGGCGACCGGGCCGTCCACGATCCACTTCAGGACGAGCGGGATGAGCAGCGCGAGGCAGGACGCGACGACGGCCACGCCCGCGGAGCCGAACAGCCGGCGGCTGACCGGCTTCACATACGGCCACAGGCGCAGCAGGGAACGGACGGCGGATCGGGGACGGTCGGGCGCTGGTTGGATGGTCGGCTCAGGCATCGTTTCAGAGACTACGGGGGACCACCGACAACGCTCATCCGGATTTTCGGCCGAGGTCCCGCACGGCAGGCACCGACAGCAACGCCACACAGACCCCCACCGTCACCACGCCACCGGCCAGCAGGACGGGACGGGCCCCGAAAACCCCGGCCGCGGGCCCTGCCAGCGCCTGCCCGACCGGCAGCATGGCGACCGAGCCGGCCACCTCGTAGGCGTGTATCCGGTTGAGGATCTCGCCGGGTACCTGGGTCTGCACACTTGTCGCCCACATCACACCCCAGAACGCCCACGCCATGCCCGCCGCGAAGACCGCGGCGGCGATCAGCGGCACCGGCAGCGCCAGCCCGACCGCCGCGGGGTACAGCGCGGAGCCGAAGAGGGCGATCGACCCGCCGCGCAGCGGCCGGGCCGGCCGCACCCGGATCGCCAGCAGGCCGCCGACCGCGGTGCCGGCCCCCAGCGCGGAGCTGACCAGGCCGTACGCCTCGGGTCCGTGCACGGGCAGGATCTCCGCGGCGGCCAGCGGGGTGACCGGGCCCATGACCATGATCATGAAGACCATCCAGACGACGATCACCGACCACATCCAGGTCCGGGCGCGGAACTCGCGCCAGCCCTCGGCGAGATCGGCCCGGAAGGTGCTGCGCGCCCTGCCGTCCGAGCTCTCGTGCGCCATCCGCCGGGGGAGCCGGAGCAGCAGCAGGCAGACGGCGCTCACGGCGTAGGTGCACGCGTGCACCGCGAAGACCGCGCCGGACGAGGCGAAGGCCACCAGCAGTCCGGCCAGCGCCGGACCGGCGAGCGCCATCAGGGACTCCGCGGTGCGGACCACCCCGTTGGCGCCCTGCACGTCCCGGGCCACCTGGGGCACGGTGCTGGCCACGCCCGGCTGGAACATGGCCGCCGCCGTGCCGTTGACCGCGCCGATGACGCAGACCTGCCACAGCACCACATGGCCGGTGAAGAAGAGCGCCGAGGCCAGCGACTGGGTCCCCACCCGCACCAGGTCCGCGCCGATCATGAGCGCGCGGGCGCTGAAGCGGTCGGCGATCACACCGCCGAGGATCACCAGACCCGCGAAGCAGGCGGTGAACGAGGCCATGGCGTAGCCGATGTCGCCGGCGCCGTAACCGTGCTGGAGCAGCCCGGCCGAGAGCGCGACCGGGAGCATCGAGTCGCCGAGCATCGCGATGCTGCGCGCGGTGAAGTAGAGCCGGAACGGCCGGGACCACAGGCGGTCCCCGGCGACCGCGGCGGCACGCGTGAGGTCGTCGGCCAGTTGCGGCGAGGACGGTTGTGAGGACGGCTGCGAGGGTGGCTGTGAAGGCGGCGGCGGTGGGGCGGAGGTCACAGACGCTCAGTGTGGACTGGACCAATTGGCCGAGTCCACCCCCTTTCCCGGGGACGGTCCGGGTCCGCTTCCGCGCCGCCCCCCCGCCCCGCGCCGCCCCCGCTCTCCCCGCTCAGACCACCCGCAGCAGCAGCACCGTCCGCCCCGGCACCGTCAGTACGTCGCCGGCCCGGTACCGGGTGCCCGGCGCCTCCGCCTGGTCCTCGCGCGAGGTGTCCAGCAGCAGTTCGTACTCCGCGGCCCACGGCGCGCCCGGCAGGGTGAAGCGGACCGGGCGGTACGAGGCGTGGAGCACGGCGAGGAAGCTGTCGTCCCGCACCGGCAGACCTCGCTGGTCGCGGTGCGGGATGTCCGCCCCGGACAGGTACATCCCGAGCGTCGAGGTCGCCCCGTGCCAGTCCTGGTCGGTCATCTCCCGTCCCCGCGCGGTGAACCAGGCCAGGTCCCGCAGGCCGTTGTCGGACTGCGGGCGCCCGGAGAAGAAGGCCCTGCGGCGCAGCACCGGATGCCGCCGGCGCAACCGCACCAGACGGGCGGTCAGATCGCGCAGCGCCGCCCAGGCCGGGTCCTGGAGCAGCGACCAGTCCATCCAGCCGATCTCGTTGTCCTGGCAATAGGCGTTGTTGTTGCCGCCCTGGGTGCGCCCCGCCTCGTCCCCGGAGGTCAGCATCGGCACCCCGGTGGACAGCAGCAGGGTGGAGAGCATGTTGCGCAACTGCCGCCGGCGCAGGGCCGTCACCTGCGGGTCGTCGGTCTCGCCCTCGTGCCCGCAGTTCCAGGAGCGGTTGTCGTTGGTGCCGTCCCGGTTGTCCTCGCCGTTGGCCTCGTTGTGCTTGCGCTCGTAGCTCACCAGGTCGCGCAGGGTGTAGCCGTCGTGCGCGGTGATGAAGTTGACCGAGGCGTACGGGCGGCGGCCGCCCCAGGCGTACAGGTCACTGGAGCCCGACAGCCGGTAGCCGAGGTCGCGCACGTCGTGGTGGGTGCCGCGCCAGAAGTCGCGCACCGTGTCGCGGTAGCGGTCGTTCCACTCCGTCCACAGCGGCGGGAAGGCGCCCACCTGGTAGCCGCCGGAGCCCACGTCCCACGGCTCGGCGATCAGCTTGACCCTGCGCAGCACCGGGTCCTGGGCGATGACGGCGAGGAAGGGGGAGAGCATGTCGACGTCGTGCATGGAGCGGGCCAGCGCCGCCGCCAGGTCGAAGCGGAAGCCGTCCACGCCCATCTCGGTGACCCAGTAGCGCAGCGAGTCGGTGATCAGCCGCAGCACCTGAGGCTGCACCACGTGCAGGGTGTTGCCGCAGCCGGTGTAGTCGGCGTAGCGGCGCGGGTCCCCCTGGAGCCGGTAGTAGCCGCGGTTGTCGATGCCGCGCAGGGACAGGGTCGGCCCCAGCTCGCTGCCCTCGGCGGTGTGGTTGTAGACGACGTCGAGGATCACCTCGATGCCCGCGTCGTGCAGCGCGCGCACCATCCGCTTGAACTCGCCGACCTGCTCCCCGCGGCTGCCGGTGGCGGCGTAGCCGGCGTGCGGGGCGAAGTAGCCGACGGAGTTGTAGCCCCAGTAGTTGCGCAGGCCGCGGCGCAGCAGGTGGTCCTCGTGCGCGAACTGGTGCACCGGCAGCAGCTCGACGGCCGTCACGCCGAGTCCCGCCAGGTACTCCACCGCCGCGGGGTGCGCCAGCCCCGCGTACGTCCCGCGCAGCTCGGGCGGGATGCCGGGGTGGCGCATGGTGAAGCCGCGTACGTGCAGCTCGTAGATGACGGAGTCGGCCCACGGCGTCTTGGGGCGCCGGTCGTCCACCCAGGAGTCGTCGTCGTCCACGACGACGCCCTTGGGTACGTGCGGGGCCGAGTCGCGGTTGTCGCGCACGGTGTCGGCGACCGCGCGCTCGGGCCAGTCCCGTACGTGGCCGTAGACCTCCGGCGGGAGGGTGAAGTCCCCGTCCACCGCCCGCGCGTACGGATCGAGGAGCAGCTTGGCCGGGTTCCACCGGGCGCCGGTCCACGGGTCCCAGCGGCCGCCCACGCGGTAGCCGTAGCGGTGGCCCGGCAGGACGCCGGGGACGAAGCCGTGCCAGATCTCATGGGTCAGCTCGGTCAGCGGGACCCTGGTCTCTGCGCCGTCGTCGTCGAACAGGCACAGCTCCACGGACTCCGCACCGCCCGCCCACAGTGCGAAATTGGTGCCCGGCCGCCCGTCCGGGCCGGTGTGAAAGCGGGCCCCCAGCGGCTGCGGGCTGCCCGGCCACACCTCCCGCGCCGGCTCCGGCGCGGTGGCCGCCGGATCGGAGTGCGGGCGGGGGAGGGGCACGGACAGGGGAGCGATCGGGGGGCCGACGGGGCGCAGCATGCCGGCCCGCTCGGCCGTATCGTCCTGGCGCGTCTCTGACACGTGCTCGCCTCCTGCGGCTCGGGGGACGGCCGGTCCTGGCCGCACCGGCCAGGTCCGTCGCGGCACGGTGTCCCTCCCGTGCGCGCGTTGCGCCCTCCCGCTTTACTTTCCCGTTCCCCGTACGACGTCACACGCGTGATCGATCGCCGCGTCGGCACGTTTCCCCGCGGCCGCCCGGTCGTTGACCCTGCGTGACGACTGCGGTGCGGCGCGCTGTGCGCGCGGGGGTGGGACTGACCGCCGCCATATGGCTGGGAATGGTGCTGACGGCGTGCGGGCTCGGGTTCGCGCCGGAGGAGGGCGGCGCGGCCGCGGACCGCGCCCCGAAGCTGTCCCAGGCCCAGATCCGGATCACGCCGGGTGACGGCGCCCGCGACGTGCGTCCCGACGATCCGTTCACCGTCGAGGCGGAGCGCGGGCGGCTCACCTCCGTGCGCGTCGCCGACGGCGAGGGGGCGGTGATCGACGGCGCGCTGAGCGCCGACCGCGCCCGCTGGCAGCCGCGCGACCGCCTGGCGCTGTCGGCGAAGTACACCGTGGACGCCGTCGCGGTGGACGCCGACGGCCGGCGCGCCGCCAAGCACGCGGTGTTCACCACCCTCGTCCCCCAGAACACCCTGGTCGGCTACTTCACGCCCGAGGACGGCCAGACGGTGGGCACCGGCATGATCGTGTCCCTGGACTTCAACCGCCCGGTGGCCGACCGCGCGGCCGTCCAGCGCGCGATCGCCGTGACCTCCGCGCCGGCCGTGGACGTCGAGCCGCACTGGTTCGGCGACCGGCGCCTGGACTTCCGGCCCCGCTACCGCTGGCAGCCCGGCACCGTGGTCACCCTCGCACTGCGGCTGCGCGACGTGGAGGCCGCTCCCGAGGTCTACGGGGTGCAGCACAAGGACGTCCGCTTCACCGTCGGCCGCGACCAGACCAGCGTCGTCGACGCGGCCACCCACACCATGACGGTGCGCCGGGCCGGGCAGGTCTTCCGCGTCCTGCCGATCTCGGCGGGCGCGCCCGACAACCCCACGTACAACGGCACCATGGTGGTCTCCGAGAAGCTGCGGCTGACCCGGATGAACGGCGACACCGTCGGTTTCGGCGGCGAGTACGACATCCCGGACGTCCCGCACGCGCTGCGCCTGACCCGCTCCGGCACCTTCGTGCACGGCAGTTACTGGGCGGCGCCCGACACCTTCGGCTCCGCCAACACCAGCCACGGCTGCGTCGGCCTGTACGACGTGAAGGGGGGCGGGGACACCACTCCGGCGGGCTGGTTCTTCGACCACACCCTCGTCGGGGACATGGTCACGGTGGTCAACTCCCACGACTCCACCGTCGCCCCGGACAACGGGCTGGGCGGCTGGAACATGTCCTGGCGGCAGTGGCGGGCCGGCGGCTGAACGCCCGTTCCGGCAGGGCCCGGTGATCGGGACGGAACGGTGACATTACCGGGACCTGCCGGGCCTCTTTCCTGTGGTTGGCTGAGTGAAGAGTGAGGGGGACTCACACGGGCACGGCCGGGCATGGGGAGAGAGAAGTTGAAGGCGATACAGGGAGCGCCGGGCGCCAAGCGCACCACTTTGGCCCTGGCGATGGGGGCGATGTTGCTGCTGGTGACCGCCTGCGGGGGCAGCGCGAGCGGGGACAGCAAGGACGGCGGCGACAAGGCCGCCAAGCCGGGGGCGTCGGCGTCGGCGGGCGGCGGCAGTGACACCACCGAGTCGCAGGCCGTGGTGACGATCGCGCCGGAGGACGGCGCGGACGACGTGGCCACCACGGGCGCGCTGAAGGTCACGGCCGGCAAGGGCAAGTTGACCTCGGTCGTGGTGAAGACGGCCAAGGGCGACAAGGTCGACGGGGAGATATCCGCCGACGGCACCGACTGGGAGCCGTCCGAGACGCTGGGCGCCTCGACCAAGTACACGGTGGACGCGATAGCCAAAGACGGCTCGGGACGCGAGTCCGCCAAGCACGCGAGCTTCACCACGGTCACCCCCAAGGACACCTTCATCGGCTTCTTCACCCCGGAGGACGGTCAGACGATCGGCACGGGCATGGAGGTCTCCCTCAACTTCAACCGCGCCATCAAGGACAAGAAGGCCGTCGAGAAGGCCATCAAGGTCACCGCGAGCCCGTCCGTCCCCGTCGCCGGCCACTGGTACGGCAACCAGCGCATCGACTTCCGCCCGGAGAAGTACTGGGCTAAGGGCACCAAGATCACGCTCTCCCTGCGGCTGAACGGCGTCGAGGGCGCGGACGGCGTCTACGGCACCCAGGCCAAGGACGTCCACTACACGGTGGGCCGCAGCCAGGTCAGCATCGTCGACGCGGCGAAGCACACCATGAAGGTCTACCGCGACGGCAAGCTGCTGCGGACCATTCCCATCACCTCCGGCGGCCCGGGCACGACCACGTACAACGGCAAGATGGTCATCACCGAGCGCTACCCGGTCACCCGCATGAACGGCGACACGGTGGGCTACGGCGGCGAGTACGACATCAAGGACGTGCCGCACGCGCAGCGCCTGACCACCTCGGGCACCTTCGTCCACGGCAACTACTGGGCCAGCCCGTCCACCTTCGGCAACGCCAACGTCAGCCACGGCTGCGTCGGCCTGCAGGACGTGCGCGGCGGCAGCAGCAGCAGTCCGTCCGGCTGGTTCTACGACAACTCGATCATCGGGGACGTCGTCGAGGTGAAGAACTCCAAGGACAAGACGGTGCAGTGGTGGAACGGGCTCAACGGCTGGAACATGCCGTGGAGCGAGTGGACCGCCGCCTCCTGACACCGGGCGCCGTGCCCGTGAGGCACGTCGCAGCGTAAACGGGCGTTCACGGATACCCTCGTCGGCCATGACAGTACATCTCGAGGTCGACGAGGGTGTCGGCACCATTCGCCTGGACCGCCCCCCGATGAACGCGCTGGACGTCGCGACGCAGGACCGGCTCCGCGAGGTCGCCGAGGAGGCGTCCCGGCGCGACGACGTCCGCGCCGTGGTGGTCTGGGGCGGCGAGAAGGTGTTCGCGGCGGGCGCGGACATCAAGGAAATGCAGGTCATGGACTACGAGGCCATGGCCGTGCGGGCCCGCGCGCTCCAGGACTCCTTCACGGCGGTCGCCCGCATCCCCAAGCCGGTGGTCGCGGCCGTGACGGGGTACGCGCTCGGCGGCGGCTGTGAACTCGCCCTGTGCGCCGACATCCGGATCGCCGGGGAGAACGCGAAGCTCGGCCAGCCGGAGATCCTGCTCGGCCTGATCCCGGGCGCGGGGGGCACCCAGCGGCTGGCCCGGCTGGTCGGCCCTTCGAAGGCCAAGGACCTCATCTTCACCGGCCGCATGGTGGCGGCGGACGAGGCGCTGACGATCGGTCTGGTGGACAAGGTGGTCGCGCCGGAGCAGGTGTACGCCGAGGCGCGCGCCTGGGCGGAGCGCCTCGCGCGCGGCCCGGCGCTGGCGCTGCGCGCCGCGAAGGAGGCGGTCGACGCCGGCCTGGAGACCGATCTGGAGACCGGCCTGACGATCGAACGCAACCTGTTCGCGGGGCTGTTCGCCACCGAGGACCGGACGACGGGCATGCGCAGCTTCGTCGAGGAGGGTCCCGGCAAGGCGAAGTTCCGCTAAGGCTGACCCGGTTGAGTGACCGTCGGATTCGGCCCGGTCGCCTTAAGGCAACCTTAAGCGGACCTTAAGGCGACCTGTGCCGGATGTGTTGACGGGCCGCTGTCAGGACGCGGTTCCCGCAGGTGAAGGGCACTGTGTGAGATCCATTTTTGCCCTTGACATATGTCAGAACGGCTACTCGGAATATCCCATTCCGCCCGGCCAATTCCCCCGATCCGCCCCGAACCGCCGCTCGGGGCGGTCATCATGAGGGCATGGCGGGGCAGCAGGGAGCATCGGAACAGCCGCAGCGGGTGACGATCCCGTCTGCGGGGCGGCCGCCCACGGCGGCCGACGAACTGGCGGCGACATCCCTCGATCTGGTGGGGAACCCGTCCGTGGACGAGGTGCGGCTGACCTCGCGCCCGGAGTCGGCGGCCACCGCCCGCCGGCTGGCGCTGTCGGTGCTGAGGCTCTGGGGCCTGCCCCAGTTCGACGACGTCGTCGAGTTACTCGTCTCCGAGCTCGTCGGCAACGCCGTACGGCACACCGGAGCGCGCACCTTCGGCCTGCGCATGCTGCGCCGCCGCGGCTGGATCCGGGTGGAGGTGCGCGACCCGTCCCGCGCCCTGCCCTGTCTGATGCCGGTGCGCGAGATGGACGTCAGCGGCCGCGGGCTCTTCCTGGTGGACAAGCTCGCCGACCGCTGGGGCGTGGATCTGCTGCCGCGCGGAAAGACCACTTGGTTCGAAATGCGCGTCATGGACCGTTGAACGCGAAGTGAACTCTAAGCCTGCGTTTTCAAGGTCAGTGTCCCACCTCACGCCCATATCGTGAGGTCTGCGGTGGTGCACAACGTATAGTTATGGGTAACGACCCCATCGACCCGGCTCGGTCGTTCCATGGCGTCGTGGATCACACCCCCTGGCTCCACGACGAATGAGAGGCCCCCGCCTCGCCCTACAACGGCGCGCAGGGGGCCTCTTCTGCATGGGCGGGCGCGGGTCCGGCCCTGCCGCGCGGACACGCCGACGAACGGGTGAGCATCCCCGACGGCGGCTCGGACCGGGGTGATCGTGAGCACATGATCACACCGCGCATGCTGCGCCGGCTGAGCGCCGCCGTGCTTCCGCTGGGCGCTCTCGCCCTCCCGCTGTGCGCCACCGCCGACGCCGTCGCCCCCGGGCTCGCCGACGCCGCCGAGTGGTGTCCCCTCGTCCCCGACCGGCTCTACGCGGCGGCGGACACCGATGTGGACCTCGCCAGGATGCGGCCGGACGAGCCTGCCTGGCGCGCCAACTGCCATGCCCTGTACCGCTCCGACGACCGGCCGCCCGCGGTCGTCTTCAAGGAGGGCCTGCGCCCGGCCGACACGCACGGCCAGTACGACCTGCAGTCCTACGCCCAGCGCGACCAGCCCGCGCCCTATGTGGCGGCGACGTACGACCGCGAGGCCTACCAACGTCAGGACGCGGCCTACCACTACTGGATCGACGCCCCCGGCGGCATCGACGTCAACGCCACCATCGGCACCCGCACGGTGCGCGCGCCGCAGACGGGCGTCGCCTTCCCCGGCGGCATCGCGCGGCAGTTCATCGTCAAGGGCTGCCCGGTGGACCGGGCGACCCGCACCGAGGCCACCGGCCGGTGCGTGATCAATCCCGACTACGCCCCCTGGCGCGGCTGGCCCGCCCCCGCCTGGACCGGGGTGCCGGAACCGGGCGTCCCGGCCGGGGCCACGGGCTGACGCCTGGTCGTGTCGCCCGGTGCGGTGATCAGCCGCGGCCTGGTCACCGCACCGGGGAAGAACGCGGGCCCCGCGGGGGGCCGGAACTGCGAAGTCCCGGCC
>NZ_JBHXSO010000108.1:0-12721 GCF_042714775.1 Streptomyces sp. NPDC058691
CAGCCGCGGCCTCCGGCGCGGTCGTGGCGGCCGCGGCCGCCCTCTGCGCGATCGACCTGCCCCTGGCACGGGTCGCCGTCGTCGCGGCGCTCCTGGCTCTGTCGGCCTTCGCCCTCGCCCCTGCCGCGCTCGCCACGGCGGGCGTCCTGGCGGTCACCACGCTCGGCTGGGTCCACGACGACGGCCCGATGACCCTCACTGTGCTCGCGCTGCTGCTCCTGGCGTACGGCACGCTCTTCGCCGCCGCGCCCCGCACGCGGGCGGTCAGCGCCGCCTGCGCGGTCGCCTGTGCGACGGGCCTCGCATGGGACGGGCCCCTCGTCGCGGGATGGCCTCGGTACGGCGCCGCCTTCGCCGTCCTGGGCGTCGCCGCGGCCGCCCAGGCGCTCGCCCTGACCAGGACGGCCCGCGCCTTCGAGTACCCCGGGTACGCTGCCGCCGCCCTCGCCGTCTGCCTCGCGGCCGGCGAGCCCGGACCACTCGCCCTCGCGCTCGCCTGCGCCGGAGCGCTCATGGGGGCGGTCGCCGCGCTGCGGGCCGAGCGGCGCCGGCTCCACCACCTCGCGACCGCGCTGCTGGTGGCGGCCCTCTGGGTGCGCCTCGCGGCGTCCGGCGTCACAGCCCCCGAGGCCTACACCGCACCGGTCAGCGCGGTCGCCCTCGCCCTGGGCTTCCTCGCTCGGCGGCGCGACCCCGCGGTCTCCTCCTGGCTCGCCTACGGCCCCGGGCTCGCCGTCACCCTCCTGCCCTCGCTCGTCGCCGCCTGGAGCGACCCGGGGTGGCCGCGGCCCCTCCTCCTCGGCGCGGCCGCCCTCACCGTCACCCTCCTCGGCGCGGCCCGGCGGCTGGCCGCCCCCCTCCTCGTCGGCGGCGCCGTCCTCGCGTTCGACGCGGTCCACGAGCTCGCGCCGTTCGTCGCCCAGGCGCTGGGTGCGGTGCCGCGGTGGGTTCCGCTGGGGGTGGCGGGGTTGCTGCTGCTCGCGCTGGGGGCGACGTATGAGCGGCGCCTCCGTGAGCTTCGCCGCCTGCGGCGGCGTTTGCTTGGGCTTCGCTGAGGCGGCGTTTCGCTTGCGGTCCGGGTGGGTTTTTCCCCCGCCCTCCCGCCCGTGTGCCCTGTGAAGTCACCCGGCGCCCGTTTCATTGGGTGCCGGGTGCGGGGCCTCCGGGGCTGGCCATTCTGGACAGCACATTTACGTGCGTTTCCAGCGCTTTCTCACTCGCATCCCGGGTGCCGCACACAAATATGCTCCACAGTCCAGAACACCCACCCCTCCACCCCCGCCCCCTCGGTTTCGTCCCGCGCCTGATCCCCAGTGGGGGGTGTAGAGGCGGTCCGGGGTGGTGCGGTTGCCTGGATACTGCCCCATCGGCCGCCAAGGGGCGCGGCCGACCGTGAGCACGGCCCATGGGCGGGATGTGTGGGCGGTAACGGCTGGGCAGCTGATGTGCCGCGGCACCAACCCTGGGCTGTGCCATGGCCGCCTTCCACCCCCACTGGGGATCAGGCGCGAACACTACGGAGGGGGCGGGGTCGGAGGGGTGGATGTTCTGGACGCTGCGGCATATTTGTGTGCAGAATCCGGGGCGGGACGGGATGAGCAGGTACCCGTCACGCACGTAGATATGCCAGTCCAGGACGTGCAGCCCCGGAGGCCCCGCACCCGGCCCACCAACCACGGGCGCCGGGGTCACTGACTTCACAGGGCACCCGGGAGGGCGGGCGGGGAAAAAGCCTCGGGCCCAGAAGCGTTCCGCTTCTGGGCCCGAGGCGAGGGTGGGCGATACTGGGATCGAACCAGTGACCCCTTCGGTGTGAACGAAGTGCTCTCCCGCTGAGCTAATCGCCCGTCGCGGGAACAACATTACCGCATGTCAGCGGGTGGCCCCGACCGCGGCCTCAGCCCATGCCCGCCCTCCAGGGCATGACGAGGCCGAAGCGCCACAGGTAGTAGCCGAGCAGGGCCCCGACGATCACCAGGCCGACGGTGGTGAGGATGAGATTGCGACGCCGGACCTTCGGGTCGAGCGCCTTGCGCGTGGCTTCGGTGACCTTGCGCTTGGTCCAGCGCAGCACGAGCTGGGCCCAGACGAACTCGGTCGCCCATACGGCCATACCGGCGAAGATGATCACCCAGCCGGGACCGGGCAGCGGAAGCAGGACGATGCCGCCGCCGACGATGGCGAGGCCGAGGACGAAGACGCCGACCTGCCAGCTCACGTGGAGGGCGCGGGACCGCTGGATGAAGAGCGGCGCCCGGGAGCCCAGCGGGCGCTCCGGACCGCCCGGCTCCGCCGTGCCGCCCTCGTCGCCATCGTTGTCGCCGGTGGCGGGATCCGTGGCCACGGCCGCCGTCCGCTCGTCACTCTCCGCAGTCATGTTCCCAAACCTACCCGACCTCGCTTCCTCACCGGAATGGCTCGCCGGGGAGGAAAAGAACTCGGCCGGACGAGGTACCGGAACCCTCACAAACCCGTCAGAGGGGTTTACAACGTCCCCGCAGGTGGCATGTCGATTTCGCCGACGTGCGAATCCCCGAGCGCACACTGAGCGAAAGGCCCTGGCGCTTATGAACACCACGGTCAGCTGCGAGCTGCACCTGCGCCTCGTTGTGTCGAGCGAATCGTCACTGCCCGTGCCCGCGGGCTTGCGGTACGACACGGCCGATCCCTACGCCGTGCACGCCACTTTCCACACCGGTGCCGAGGAGACGGTCGAATGGGTCTTCGCCCGCGACCTGCTCGCCGAAGGCCTGCACCGGCCCACCGGTACCGGCGACGTCCGGGTCTGGCCGTCCCGCAGTCACGGTCAGGGCGTCGTGTGCATCGCCCTCAGCTCTCCCGAGGGGGAGGCGCTGCTGGAAGCCCCGGCACGCGCCCTGGAGTCGTTCCTCAAGCGGACCGACGCCGCGGTGCCGCCCGGTACCGAGCATCGACACTTCGATCTGGACACCGAGCTCTCGCACATCCTCGCCGAGAGCTGAGTCCGCCGACCGTCCGCTGCCGTACGCATCTCGGGGGTACGGCGCGGACCTGACCCGCCGAAGCCGCCGCCGCGGAGCCGTGCCGCTCCACGACGGCGGCTCTCGCGCTACAGTCACCGGAACGCCCGCCCCACAAGGCCAGGGAGAGAGCGATTCCGTGCTGATCAACCATGACACCAAGTGCGCGCTCGACTGCGTGGTGGATCTGATCAACACCACGCCGGAGAGCGACGGCCAGGAAGGGCTCCCTGACCTCGCGGCCCTGCACGTGTTCGTGGAGCGCAATCAGATCAGCGACGTGAACACGCTCGACGAGCAGGACCTGCTGGCCGTACGAAGGATACGCGGCCGTTTCGCGCAGACGTTCGCTGCTCCGAACACGGCGGCGGCGACCGCGCTGGTCAACGCGCTGGTCGCCGAGGCGGGCACCACTCCCCGCCTGACCGACCACGACGGCTACGACTGGCACGTGCACTACTTCGCCCCCGGGGCGTCGCTGGCGAACCACCTGGCGGCGGACTGCGGCATGGCCCTGGCGTTCATCCTGGTCGCCGGCGAGCGCGAGCGGCTGCGCCACTGCGACGCGCCCGATTGCCGCCGCGCCTTCGTGGACCTGTCCCGCAACCGCTCCCGCCGTTACTGCGACAGCCGCACCTGCGGCAACCGGCTGCACGTGGCGGCCTACCGGGCGCGGCGCCGCGAGGCGGTGGCCGTACCGGCTCAGAACGGCCAGAGGTCGTAGAGCCCGCCGAGGGCGAGCAGGCCGCCGATGACGGTCAGGAACAACATCAGCGGCGGCTGGGAGAGCGCGAAGAGGCAACCGCGCGGCTCGTCGTTTTCGAGTTCCATGGCCTTACAAGGTCGTGGGGCGTTCGGCAGGGGCACGAACTCGCACAACCGTACGCCCCAGGGCACGCCAACTACCGCCCAGGGGGCGGTAGTTGAGGTTTGCTGCCACCGCGATGATGGCGCAGTGCCGGCGACCCCGGCGACCAACACGCCGCTCAGATGCCCCGGCGCTTGAGGATCTCCTCGATCTCGCCGAATTCGGCCAGGTCGGGATCGGTTTTGATCTTCTCCTTGGCCTTCGGCTTCGCATCGGGCCGACGTGCCGCGCCGAGCGCCGGGGCGCTCGCGCCGGGCACGGCCGCGGGTGTCCCGCGCCGCTCGGATGCGCCCCCGCGCCGCCCGGCGATCCGGCCCGCCGCGTACAGCACGACGGCCAGTGCCAGGACGCCGAACCCCGCCCACACCGAGGGCTTGAAGACCAGGCCGGCCGCCCAGTCACCCACGGCCGCGACCACCTTGCCGCCGAGGGTCACCAGGCCCGTCATCCAGAGCCCCACGGGCAGCAGCGCGACGGCGGCTGTTCGCACCGCCCGTGCGAACCTGCGGCGGTAAGCGGTGAGCACGGCGATGGCGAGGCCCGCCGCGGACAGCGCCACACACACGGTCGAGGTCAGCATCCGCGGCTCCTCCAAAGGGGTCTCCTGCCTCCATCGTGCACCTGCGCCGCCCCGCCGGGCCATCGTCCGGCGGCAACGTCAGGGTGATCTCCGGGGTGCCTCCTCCCCCGGTGGGAGACTGGCCCCATGAACGAAGCGACCCCCGGCAGCACAGGCACCGCCGTCCTGGAATTCTGGTGCGAACTCCAGTGCCCCGACTGTTCGGCAGCCCTGGCCGACCTCCGCACGCTGCGGGACACCTACGGCGACGCCCTGGAGATCCAGCTGCGGCACTTCCCGCTGGAGAAGCACAAGCACTCCTACGCCGCCGCCCAGGCCGCCGAGGAGGCCTTCGCGCAGGGCCGCGGATGGGAGTACGCCGAGGCCGTCCTCGCCCGCACGGAGGAGCTCGGCAGCCGCGGGGAGCCGCTGCTCGTGGAGATCGCCGCGGAGCTGGGGCTGGACGCCGAGGAGTTCGACACGGCGCTCATCGACGGCCGCCATCTGCTGATCGTCGACGCGGACCAGGCGGAGGGCAAGGCGATCGGCGTGACAGGGACCCCCACCTACGTCATCGGCGGCGAACGGTTCGACGGCGGCAAGAGCCAGGAGGGGCTGCGCGAGCGCGTCGAGGCGGTGGCCGGCCGGCTGCTCGGGCGGTAGGGCGACGGGGCTCCGCGGTCGCGCAGCTCAGAGCAGCGGTTTGGCGAAGTGGACCTGCGTCGTGCGGTAGCCCAGCGACTCGTAGAGCCGCAGGGCGGGATCGTTGCCGGCGAAGACGTTGAGGCCGAGCCAGTGCAGCCCGGCGGCGACGCAGGCCCGCTCGGCGACGAGCATGAGGGTGCGCCCGTGGCCCCGGCCGCGGTGGGCGGCGTCGACGCGGACCTTGAAGACGAAGCCGGAGGGCTCGCCGTCGTCCGTGGCACGGCGGCCCACCCACAGGTCGCCCACGTCCTCGCCGCCGGCCCGGAGGACCCGCAGCACGGTGTCCGGGGTCGCCAGGCCCTCCGGGAGCGCCGAGCGGTGGTCGGCCTCGGACTTGGCGCGGGCCTGCGCCTCCGGGACACCGCGCAGGGTCCAGCTGCGTACGTAGTCCTCCTGCATCCGGGCGAGCCACGCCGGGAACTCGGCCTCGGTCATCGCCCGCGGCTCGCTGCCCTCCGGCAGCGCGGGCGGCGCGTCCGGGAGCGCCTTGAGCATGTTCCGGTTCCGTTCCACGTAGCCGAGCGTCCTGGCGAGCCGGAAAGCGGCCGTCTCACCGGACCGGACGGTGACCTCGATGCGGTGGCAGCCCCAGCCCCGCAGCACCTCCTCGGCCGCGAGGGCGGCGACCGTGCCGCGGCCACGCCGCTGCTGGTCGTGCTCGATCCTCAGGGCGGCGATGCGGCCGGTCTCCGGGCCGAACCGGCCGTCCGTGCACAGGGTGGTCTCCCCCACGGGGCGACCGTTGACGCAGACGTTGTAGCGGCGGGCGCGGACGCCGCCGCTCCACGTCTGTTCGGGCTCCGCGGGTCGCAGCGTGGTGGTCATGCGAGGAGTTCTACTGGGTCAGCGCCCGTACGTCACGGGTTGGCGTTCTCCGCAGCGCGCTCGGCGAAGATCCGCATCGCCTTAGCGGTCACCGGGCCCGGCGCGGCCGGCAGCTCACGGGCGTCGGTGCGGTGCACGGCCTGGACGTCCCGCAGGGTGGAGGTCAGGAAGATCTCGTCGGCCTCGTCGAGCACGTCCAGGGGCAGGTCGGCCTCCTCGGCCCCGGCCCACTCGGCCACGAGCTCGCGGGTGATCCCGGCCAGGCAGCCGGAGGCGAGCGGCGGGGTGAGGAGCTTGCCGCCCACGACGACGAAGACGTTGGAGCCGGTGCCCTCGCAGAGCGCGCCCTGGGTGTTGGCGAACAGGGCCTCCGAGGCGCCGCCGCGGTGGGCGCGGGCGAGGGCGACGACGTTCTCTCCGTAGGACGTGGTCTTCAGGCCGGCCAGGGCGCCCTTCTCGTTGCGCGTCCAGGGGACCGTGATGACGGCGGTGGTGTCCGGGCGCACGGCCGCGGAGCCGAGGGCGACCACGAGGGTCGGGCCGGTGGTCCCGCGCTCGGAGCCGAGCGGCGAGGTGCCGCCGGTGTACGTGATCCGCAACCGGCCGAGCGGCACCGGGTTCGCGGCCAGGACCGCCTCACAGGCATGCCGCACCGCGTCGAGGTCGGGCTCGGAAAGGCCCAGGCCGCGTGCGGAGCGGGCCAGCCGCCGCAGGTGCCGGTCCATGGCGAAGGCGATGCCGTGCGACGCCTTGAGCGTCTCGAAGACGCCGTCGCCCACGGTCAGCCCGTGGTCCATCACGGACACCAGGGCTTCGTCGGCCTCGCGCAGCGCGCCGTTGACCCAGATCATCGTGCTCACCGTGTCACTCCGCCTCGTCGTCGCAGTCGTACACACCCGACGCTACCGCCAGCAGCCGGGACGCCTTCAGCTCGGTCTCGTCCCACTCCCGCTCGGGGTCCGAGCCCCAGGTGATGCCGGCGCCGGTGCCGAAGCGCAGCAGCGGGGCGCCGGGCACGGTGCGGTCGATCCAGAAGGTGCGGATGCCCACGGCGAGTTCGCCGGTGCGGCGGTCGGCGTCGACCCAGCCGATGCCGCCGCAGTAGGGGCCGCGAGGGGCCGTCTCCAGCTCGTCGATGATGCGCAGGGCGCTGGACTTGGGGGCGCCGGTGACGGAGCCGGGCGGGAAGGCGGCGGCCAGCAGTCCGGTCCAGCCGGCGCCCTCCCGCAGCTCGCCGCGGACGGTGGAGACAAGATGGACCAGGCCGGGGTGCTTCTCCACGACGCAGAGGTCGGGGACGGTGACCGTGCCGGTGGCGCAGACCCGGCCGAGGTCATTGCGGACCAGGTCGACGATCATGACGTTCTCGGCATGGTCCTTGGGCAGCAGGTCGGCCTCGGTGCGGCCGGTGCCCTTGATCGGACCGGACTCGATCACGCCGTCGCGGCGGCGCAGGAACAGCTCCGGGGAGGCGGTGGCGACCTCTATGCCGTGCCCGGGCAGGCGGATGGTGCCCGCGTACGGTGCCGGGTTGCCGTGCGCGAGGGCGGCGCCGAGGGCGTGGATGTCGGCGTCCGGGTCGGGCAGGGGCGCGGACAGCACACGGCAGAGATTGGCCTGATAGACCTCGCCGGCCGCGATGTACTCCCGCACGCGGCGCACCCCGGCGATGTAGGCGGCGCGGTCCAGGGAGGACGTCCAGGCGTCCGTGGCCGGGCCGCGCCAGCCCGCGGCGGCGCGCCGGGGTGCGGGACCGGGATCGGGGACGACCGTGCCGAAGCGCGCGCACACCGTCCCGCCCTCGAAGCCGGCGACGACCGCCCAGAAGCCGGACGAGTCCAGCGCGGCGGGGTCGCTGGTGACATCCCGCAGGTCGGAGGCGAGAAAGCCGCCGATTCTGGCGAGGGGCGCGAGGTCGGGCACGGGGCTTCCCAGGTCGGTCCGGAGGGGTGAGTGCGAGTGTAGGTCGCCACCGGCGGGCCAGATGCGCTGGTCACCGACCCGGCACGCTGCGGAAACGAGTTTTGGAGGCGGAGCGGTCTTCCGCTAGAGTTCAACTCGTCGCCGGGACGCGGAAGCGCCCCGGCCGAGGTCCCGCCCGGGTGCGAGCTCCGGGGGAGACGCTGCGGACGTGGCTCAGTTGGTAGAGCATCACCTTGCCAAGGTGAGGGTCGCGAGTTCGAATCTCGTCGTCCGCTCGAAGTGGGGGTTCCCGCCCCCGCGCTGGTGGAGTGGCCGAGAGGCGAGGCAACGGCCTGCAAAGCCGTCTACACGGGTTCAAATCCCGTCTCCACCTCTTCGGACGATTAGCTCAGCGGGAGAGCGCTTCCCTGACACGGAAGAGGTCACTGGTTCAATCCCAGTATCGTCCACTGGGGCTCCGGCCCCTGAGGGTCTTTCCCTCACGCGCGATTAGCTCAGCGGGAGAGCGCTTCCCTGACACGGAAGAGGTCACTGGTTCAATCCCAGTATCGCGCACGCGGTATCAGAGGTACCCGTGGTTGACGAGGACGATTAGCTCAGCGGGAGAGCGCTTCCCTGACACGGAAGAGGTCACTGGTTCAATCCCAGTATCGTCCACCACCCGAGAGGGCCGGAGCGTTCGCTCCGGCCCTTCGTCGTGTCAGGACGAGAAGAGCATGTGCGCCCAGCTCTGCTTGTGGTGGCCGTGGTGACCGCCATGGTGACCGCCGTGGTGCGGCGCGCCCCAGGCCGGGGCGGCGTGCTGCTGCGGGTAGGCCTGCGGGTAACCGGCCGGCGGCGGGGCGGGCTGGGCGTACTGCGACTCCACGCGGGTCAGCGCCTCGAGCTCCCCGTAGTCCAGGAAGATCCCCCGGCAGTTGCCGCACTGCTCGATCTGGACGCCGCTGCGGTTGAACGTCTGCATTTGGCCATGACACTTGGGACAGAGCATCGTCGGCTCATCTCCTCGCTCGCACCGGCCGGGGGTCCTCCCCCGGCGTAGAACTGAACTTTACTTGGGCGATTCGGCGGCACGTATCGAGGACGGCCTGTTCCGTTCCGTCGAGTACGCGGCCCTCCCGCGCGGCCTTGGCGACCGCGATGGCCGCGGTCTGCACCGCCAACGCCCGTGCCGCCACGTCCAGATGCGGCCACGGGTCGCCGTCCGCGGGGACGGCGGGGCCGCCGGCGGCGCGGTACGCGCCGAGGAAGCGGCCCCAGTCGGCGGGGTCCAGCAGCCCGGCGGCGAACCACATCGCCGGCCGGGCCAGATCCCAGGAGGGCGAGCCGAGCCCGAGGTCGTCCACGTCGATCAGCCGCCAGGGGCCCAGCGGCGCCGGGTGGCGCACCAGTTGGCCGAGGTGGAGGTCGCCGTGGCACAGCGCGGCGCCCTCGTGCGGCTGCGGCGCCTCGTCGCGCGCCCAGGCGGGCAGCCCGTGCCAGGCGGCCAGGACGGCCGGTTCGGCCGCGCCCGCGGCGAGCATCCGGGCCACTCCCCGGGCCGCCTTGGCGGGTCCGCGCATCGGCGGCAGCGGGCCGGGCAGCGCGGCGACCGGCACCGAGTGCAGCCGGGCGAGCAGCCTGCCCGCGTCCTCCCAGGGCGCGGAGTCCGGGTCGTCCGGGTCGACGGGCTCGCCGAACGGCCACACCGTCACCATGCGGCCGTGCACCGGGGCACTCAGGGCGCCGTCGCGGTCCGGCAGGGCGGCCGGGGGCAGCAGGATGCCGTCGAGCAGCGGATGGGCGGCCACACGCAGCCGCACGGAGAGCGCCTGGGGGTCGGTGTCGCCGGCGTGTGCCTTGGCGACCAGGCCGCCGCCGCGCACGACCGTGGACTCGGCGCGCTCGGCGAGCACCGTCGGCTCCGGCGGCCGCGCCGGGCCGGGAATCCCCGAGGCCGCTGCCACGACCGCCCCCAAGGCGCGCGTCAACGGCGGTGTACTGCTGGTCAACGACTCCCCCACTGCCGGTCTCACCGGCCCACTGTGCGGCAGCGTGCCGCGTGATGGCAATGCCGAAGAAGATGCCCGGGTACCGCCACAGGTACCCGGGCACTCATGCCGTCCGCCGGACCCCCGTCCCCACGGGGTTACTTCGCCGGCTGTCGCTGGCCCGGACCGCTCTTCCGGACCCTCGGAGCGATCTGTCAGCGCCCCATCAGACCGGCTACGGACGACGCCTGTGTGACGACCGCGTCCCAGCCCCCGAAGACCACCGCGAGCAGCACCGCCAGCGGCAGGGCCATGGCCACCGCCACCAGGGGATGCCGGGTGCCGGACGGGCGTATGCCGAAGGCGGCGATCCTGCTGCCGCGTCCCGGCCGCGCCGGGCGGCTCACCGTGTTCGCCATGGCCCTCTCCTGGGTCCCGTGGTCGTGCATCCTTCTGGAGGTGTTCAGGGCGGCGGGCGTTTGACCTCGGGGGACGAGTGCTCCGCCCGCCGCTTGAGTTCCAGACTAGGCGGGCGGCGGAGGCGGGTCGTCATGCCTTCGTACCCCTTCTCGGGCCTCCCGGAGGATGACTCCACGACGGATTCCGTACTCCCGTGGGTGGAGGCGACGGCCGGCGGCCCCGGGACATCCCCGAGGGGATGTCCCGGGGAGGGGCGCGGCGGGGTGGTCAGTCCCCGTCGCCCTCCTCGGTGTCGTCCCTGGGTATGGGCTGCTCCACCAGCGCGAGGACCCGCGTCGCCATGAAGCGCGCGGTTCGCACGACCGAGCCGGAGCGGGTGACTTCGCTCACTTCCACCACCCCTCGGCGTACCGCCGTCTCGACCCTGCGCCCTGCCCTGGTGGCCACTACTTCGTACGTCCTGGTCGTGTCACCCGCGTCCACGACGATCTCCACACGATCACCTTTCATGGCGTCAATCCTCCTTGCACGATGGATTGTTGACGGCATGAAGAAAATCCGGCCCAGAATCCGCCGGACCGTTCCCCACCTTTCAAGGATCCCACCCGGCACTGACAATCCCCCGTCCGGCGCGGGCGCGGCCTCGCGGCGCGACGGTCGGTCAGTCCGTAAGCTGTCGACGTCAGACTGGCCGGGCAGGCAGCGGGGATGGACGACATGACGATGATGCGGCTCCGGCGCGAGGACCCGCGTGTCGTCGGCTCGTTCCGGCTGCACCGGAGACTCGGCGCGGGCGGCATGGGGGTGGTGTACCTGGGCGCCGACAAGCGCGGCCAGCGCGTCGCGCTCAAGGTGATCCGCCCCGAGCTCGCCGAGGACCAGGAGTTCCGCTCCCGCTTCGCCCGCGAGGTCTCCGCCGCGCGCCGCATCCGCGGCGGCTGCACGGCGCGGCTGGTGGCCGCGGACCTGGAGGCCGACCGCCCCTGGTTCGCCACCCAGTACGTGCCCGGCCCCTCGCTCCACGACAAGGTCGCCCGCGACGGGATCCTGCCCGCCGCCGAGGCCGCCTCGATCGGCGCGGCCCTGGCCGAGGGCCTGGTCGCCGTGCACGAGGCCGGTGTCGTCCACCGCGACCTGAAGCCCTCCAACATCCTGCTGTCGCCCAAGGGTCCGCGCATCATCGACTTCGGCATCGCCTGGGCGACCGGCGCGAGCACGCTCACCCATGTCGGCACGGCGGTCGGCTCACCGGGCTTCCTCGCGCCGGAGCAGGTCCGCGGGGCCGCGGTCACACCGGCGACGGACGTCTTCGCCTTCGGGGCGACGCTGGCGTACTCCGCCATGGGCGACTCGCCCTTCGGGCAGGGCAGTTCCGAGGTCATGCTCTACCGCGTCGTGCACGAGGAGCCGGACCTCGCGGGCGTCCCGGACTCGCTCGCTCCCCTGGTGTACGCCTGCCTGACGAAGGATCCGGAGGCGCGGCCCAGCACGGTGCAACTCTCCGAGCGGCTCGCCGAGATCGCCGCCCGCGAGGCACGCGGACTCGGTCCGGGCCGCCGGGACATCGTGCCCAAGGCGGCCGGCCCGCGGCCCGAGCGGCCCACGGGCCCGCGCGCGCAGGCGTACGCCGACCAGCAGACGGAGCGGCGCACGGCGCCGGGCACGCCTCCCCCCTCCCCGCGCACTCCGGCGCGCACCCCCGCCAGAACCCCCTCCGGCCGCACCCCGGCCCCCCGCACGCCCACCCGCCGCCCGGCCGGCACCGACCGCCGGCTCCTGCGGCAGCGGCTCATCGTCTTCGTGACCGTCACCCTCCTCGTCGCCCTCGGCATCGCCGCCGCCCAGGGCTGCCAGGGCCCCTCCCGGGGCCTCCGCCCGCTCCCGGTGAGCGAGGTCGCGGCGGACCGCAGTTCCTAACGCTCCCGTGCCTCGTCGATCATGCGGTGCGTGAACGGTCCACCACGGCGCGTGCGGTCCGGGTAGGTTTTCTCCCCGCCCGCCCGCCCGTGTGCCCTGTGAAGTCCGGGCGGCCCGGCGCGCGCGTGTTCTGGGGCCGGGTTCGGGGGCTCCGGGGCTGGCCATTCTGGACAGCACATTTACGTGCGTGGCGGGCACTTGCTCATCCCGTCCCTGCCCGGATACCGCACACAAATATGCTCCACAGTCCAGAACACCCACCCCTACGACCCCGCCCCCTCCGTTTCGTCATGCGCCTGATCCCCAGTGGGGGGTATGGAGGCGGACCGGGGTGACCGCGGTTGCCTGGACCACCCCCATCGGCCCGCCAGGCCTGCCCCAACATTCGCCCGGGGGACCCGCTGTGGGCGCGACGTGGCGGCCACTGGGGTTGTGTGTGGGCGGTGACGGCTGGGCGGCTGATGTGCCGCCGCACCAACCCTCGGCCTGTGCCATGGCCGCCCTAACACCCCCCACTGGGGATCAGGCGCGACAA
>NZ_JBHXSO010000109.1:0-12628 GCF_042714775.1 Streptomyces sp. NPDC058691
AAGCCCCAGATGCCCGGCTCCGCGCCATCGGCGAGGATCTTGGTCTTCGAGCGCAACTTCGCAGTCGGCTCGGTACCGTCGATCCAGATGTACTCAGCCCTGTAAGCCACTTGTCTCTTCTCTCTCTTTCAGATGCCCTGCCGTCGGCCGGCAGGACGTGAATGGGTGCCGCGTGCGCGGCGCGCGGGGGCGCGGACGGGGGCCGGTCAGCTCACGGCCGTCGGGGTGGGCTGCAGGAGCCCGGCCACGCGGTCGTGGCCGCCTCGCAGGGCGTCGGAGTGCGCGGTCCCGCCCCACCGGTCCTTGATCTGCGGGTCGGCGCCCTGGTCCAGGAGGTACTTCACGACCTCCAAGTGCCCCTCGGAGGCGGCCAGGTGCAGCGCGGTCCGCTTGTCGTAGTCGGTGGAGTCCGGGTCCTTGCCCGTCGCCAGCGCGATCCGCACGTCGTCCAGGTCGCCATGACTGGCGGCCCACAACAACCGCATCGTGGAGGAGATCTCCTCCTCGTGCTTGCCGCGCCGCGGATCGCGCTTGCCGGAAACCTCCCCGGGAGCGAAGGCGTCGTAGACGTGGAAGTTGAAACGCCCGACCAGTTCCTTGCAGAACGCCACCCCACGCACGGTGTTGCCCAGCGCGTCCAGACGCGGCGACCAGACACACACGCCCATGACCCCCGGAACGACGATCATGAGCCCGCCCGACACACCGCTCTTGGCAGGCAGCCCGATGGTGAACGCGAACTCGCCCGAGTAGTCGTACATCCCGCACGATGACATCAGCGAAAGACACTTGCGCACCGTGTCCGCGGAAAAGATCCGCTCCCCGGTCAGCGGGTTGACCCCGCCGTTGGCCAGCGACGCCGCCACGACCGACAACGACCGCGCATCCACCTCGATCGCGCAGCA
The DNA here is from genome assembly GCF_042714775.1 of Streptomyces sp. NPDC058691. NCBI lineage: Bacteria > Bacillati > Actinomycetota > Actinomycetes > Kitasatosporales > Streptomycetaceae > Streptomyces > Streptomyces sp. NPDC058691. Next base: position 906 of record NZ_JBHXSO010000109.1, read on the forward strand.
CTGGAAGTAGAACTCCAGGGTCTCCACCAGATCGGTGCCCTCCGGGAACGAACCGTGCTCCCGCATGAAATAGCCCAGGGCGAAGTTCCGGTCCGCGGTCCGGCGTTCGGAAAGGTAGACCGCATTGTTGAAACCGACCGTGCCGCCACCGGACAGCCTGCGCCAGGTCTCCGCGACATAGTCGAAACGGTCGGCCGTGTCCTGCTGCGGCCGGATCAGCGAACACGACATGATCGCACCCGAATTGATCATCGGGTTGTGCGGCAGCCCGTCACTGTTCAACGTCAGCTCGTTGAAACCACGCCCACTGGGCTCGCGGCCCACATGCCGGTGCACCACATCGGCGCCGTGCTCCTCCAGCGTCAGGCAGTAGTTGATCGGCTTGCACACCGACTGCACACAGAAAAGGGTGTCGGCGTCACCCACCGCGAACCGCTGCCCGTCGATCGTGCACAACGCGATCCCGAACTTCTCCGGATCAACCCGGCTGAGCTGCGGAATGTAATCCGCGACATGCCCCCCGTCGACACGCCGCAAGTCCTCATAGATCCCGGATATCTCGCTCTGCAACGCACCGAAGTCGGGAATCACGAAGTCCCCCCTGATGGACTTCGTGACAACACCCCCGCCCTTCCTGCACAAGTTCACGAACCGGTCCAGGTCGATCCTGGACTGCCCCTCGATGTCGACACCCCGGCGCAACGCCGCCCACACCTCCGCCACCCGCGGATCGGTCTCCGAGATACCCGACTCCCGAAGCCGCGACGCCAACTCGGCAGCCGCGATCCGGCCATCCGCATCGACACCGAACGACGCGAAAAGCTTGCCGTAGTACCCGATACCGAAATCGACATCCCCGGATTCGGCGCCGGGCTCCTGTGGCTGCTGGGCGCCCTCGGCATGACGCAGCCGGGGTCCCGCTTTCTTGGTCGCAGGCATAACAAGACTTCCCCTACTCGTGGCGAAAAATTCGACAGCCCGCCTCAGATGCCCCGATAACGTTGTCGCGTCCCGACACCGGCCCACACGCGAGGCCGGCGGGACCGGCGGCCGATCGGCTGAGCGCCCATGACGAAGGCTCCATGTCTCGGTTGCGAACACTTCACTGTCACAACGTGTGGAAGACGGCGCTGATCCTACCTGCGCGTTGACACGGTGCAAATTGGATCACGATCACCGGACCGCTGCGGCCGATGCGGTCTCCGTCGGCCAAAAACCGCTCCACAGCACCCCTGTAGCCGTGGAACAGCCCCGCCGCCCGATCGGCCGTGGGCCGTCCGAACAGTGCAAGTAGTTGAAGACTATACCAAACGTTGGCCCGCTGCCGCCCTCGAACCCCACGGAACAGCGGCTGTCCACACGTCGAACAGGGCCGTCGCCACCCTGGATCCAGGCAATACAGGGCGATCCGCTGGGCAGGACCAATAGATTGCCTGCGTCATACACACGATGGCACTATCCCCGCGCGCCGGCGGAGCCGGCGACGAGTGCCCGCGCATGGCGCTCTCCCGCCTGTGAGTCGTTCGGCCGCCGTCGGCACGGCGTGGAACACGGTGCCGTGCGCGATCGACTCTCACAGGCGGGAGGCAGGACCCCGTTCCCGGGATCCCGGCGTCAGCGGGCTCCGGCCATGAGGGGGACCAGGTTGGCGAGCGTCTCGCCGGCCGCGTAACGCCGCAACTGGTCTACCAGGAAGGCCAGGGAGGCCGGGACGAAGGCGTCGGTGAACGCCCCGGTGTGCGGGGTGACCAGCGTGCCGGGCAGTCGCCACAGCGCGTGGCCGACGGGCAGCGGCTCGGGGTCGGTCACGTCGAGGGCGACCCGAAGCCGCCCCTGTTCCACCGCTCGCACCAACGCGGTGGTGTCGACGAGTTCGCCCCTGCCGACGTTGACGAGGACCGCCCCGTCCTTCAGCAGGGCGAGCCGGGCGGCGTCCAGCAGATCGCGGGTCTCGTCGGTCAGGGGCGCGCAGAGCACGACGGCGTCGACGGTCGGAAGCAGTGCGGGCAGTTCCGCGACACCGTGCACACGACCGTCCACCGTGTCGCGGGCGGTCCGTGCCATGCGGACGACGTGGCAGCCGAACGGCGTCAGCCTGGTCGCCACTGCCGAGCCCACCGGGCCCTGCCCGACGACGAGGACTCGCTTGCCGGACACCGTGGTGAAGCCACGCGGCTGCCACTGCCGCGCCCACTGCTGCCGGAAGAAGTGGTCGAGGCCGCGCGCGGCCGCCAGGAGCAGGGTCACCGCGAGCTCGGCCGTGGCCTCGCCGTGCACTCCGCGGGCCGTGGCCACCTGGGCGGCGCCGGGCAGCAGATGACGATAGGGCTCCAGGTAGTCGTGTCCGGAGCTGAGGAGTTGGAGCACCTCCAGGCGCTCGACCCGGGGCAGCAGCCCTCCGAGGATGCGCTGCTGCATCTCCGGCACCGGCGGGGGCACCAGGAAGCGGAGCTCCGCCGGGTCGGACGGGTAGGCGCCGTGGCCGTCCCAGTGGTGGTACGTCAGTCCTTCGGGCAGCCGGCCGGGGAAGTCGGCGGGGCGGTAGGGAAGCCACACGGAGCGGCTTTCAGTCATGTTCGTTCGCTTTTCTATGGATCTTGGGCGACGCGGGTGGTCCACCGCCGCGTCACGGCACGTCGGGTGGCCCCGACGCCTCAGTGGGCAGCGATGGCCACGTCAGCCTTCACACGCTACCCGTTCCTCATTGTGGGAACGGTGTGACGAATATCGCCCGGACCGACATGGGGAACGCCCCGCGCCAAGACCCCCGACAGGCTCAGCACGGGGCGTTCCCGTATTCCCGGCCTGGGTCTCCCCACAGATCCACACCGGGAGTCTTCTGCGCGACCCGTCCGCCGGGACAGGTCGCTCGAATCACCGCCACAACGGTGGCGTGATGTCGTCGGTCCATCCGACCGACGCGAGTGACACCGTAGCAAACCATAACGTCTTACAAACACTGTCATGGCGCCCTACGCCGTGATGAACGGCGTATTACGAGCCGGCCGGCCGGATCCCGCGATCCGGCGCGGGTCCCGGCCTGCATCGTGTCACAATGAATGGTGTGAACCGCGCCAGGGCACGCGGGGCGGCCTTGCCGGGCCGTGCACCCCAGTTCAGGGGCGAAAGGTCGCAGCATGGACTGTGACCGTGTCACCACGTGCGGTACTAATCTAAGTATCAGGCGGTCCGATGCGCCTCCTACGTTGCGCGTGCTCATCACGGAGGCGACGTCGGGGGGCGTTCGGCCCGCGCGACAACACGACGGAGCCAGAGGGCCGAGGATGGGAGGGCGCATGGTCTTCATCACGCACAGTGCTCGTGACATCGAGGCCACCGCTCGGGCGCTCCAGGACGAACTCCAGCGCCTTGAGGCGCAACAGCACGGGCTGGAGCGGGAGTTGGCCGCCGTTGTGGCCCACCTCGGCTCCGTACGCCGAGCCCTCGGCGCCCTCCGGAAACTGATGCCCTCCGTTCCCCTCGACGGGATCACCGACGAGCCTCACGAAGAGGGCCGGCAAGTTCCGCCCACCAGTGCCGGCGACCTCGCGGCGACGGCCGAGGGCGCGCCCGTGGCGCCTGCGGCCGAGTCCGCCGGGGCGACGGGGTCGTCGTCCGGCACTCCGCCCGGCGGAACCCGTGATGACCGGCCCGGCACGGCCGCGCACGGCAATTACGGGTGGCTGACCGAGCAGATCCTCGAGTATCTGGCCACCACCGGCGGCACCGAGGTCCGCGCACGCGACGTCGCCGCAGCCCTCGGACGCGACACCAACGCGGGCAGCATCAACGCCGTGCGCAGCACGCTGGACCGGCTCGTCGGCGCTTCCCGGGTGCGGCGCACAGGGCGCGGCCTGTACCGGTCGGCTTCCTGACCGTCCGCCTCACGGCGCCTGGGCGCCCACTCACATGCCGCCCCTGTCGGGCGCTGTCGTGATCTTGTCATGCGCACATCATCATGTGACACCAAGCGACTCGTTTGTCATTGACTGACAAGCCTGTCTATAGTCGACGCCAGAGTCCGGGGCAGCATCCGGACGGCAAGGAGCGAAGACATGGACACCACCCTCCACGCGCCCGGCACAACCTGCTGGGTGGAACTCGGTTCGCCCGATCCCGAGTCCGCGGCCACCTTCTACGGCGCGCTGTTCGGCTGGGAGTTCGCCGAGGACACCGCCCGCGGGGCGGGCCACCGCACGGCCATGCTCCATGGGCGGCCCGTCGCCGGGTTCCGGCCCGCGGGCGAACCGGCCCCGCCGGCATGGACGACGTTCGTCACCGTGGACGACGCCGTCACGGCGGCGGCCGCCGTGACGGCTGCCGGCGGCATCGTCCTCTCCTCCCCCGGCCTCAACGGAGTCGTGCACGTCGCCGATCCCGGCGGTGCGCGGTTCGCCCTCAGCGAGGGAGGGGCGCGGCACGCCGTCATGGACGCCCACGAACCCGGCACCTTCGCGTGGAGCGAGCTCATCACCGACGACGTCGAAGCGTCGACCGCCTTCTACGGCTCCCTCTTCTCGTGGGTGGCGGGCGCCCCCGAGGCCCCGCTGGGCCGTCGCGCCTGGCACCTCGAAGGCACGCAGGTCGCGCTGCTCCTGCCCCGCCCGCCGGCGATGCCCCAGGAGATCCCGCCGTACTGGGACGCCTACTTCACGGTCGCGGACGCAGAGGAGGCCGCTGCCGGAGCCTCGGCCGCCGGCGGCACCGTGCTCATGGCCCCCACCGACATCGGCGCGGGCCGCATCGCCGTGCTGCTCGACCCGCAGGGCGCCGTCTTCACCGTTGTCTCGCACCGGAATTGAGGAAGACCACCATGTCCGTCAGCGGTAAGGCCGGCATCGTCACGGGTGCCGGATCGGGGCTCGGTGAAGCCGCGGCGAAGCGTCTCGCCCGCGAGGGCGCGCACATCGTCGTGGCCGACGTGGACAGCGCCGGCGCCGGGCGAGTGGCGCGCGAGATCAAGGCCGCGGGCGGCGAGGCGGCCCCCTTCGAGGCCGACGTCCGGATCCTCGACGACACCGAGCGGCTCGTGGAGTTCGCCGTCGCCACATACGGCCGGCTCGACATCGCCTTCAACAACGCGGGCGTCACACCCCGGCTCGTCGACGTCCATGAGACGGCTGCCGCCGACTGGGCGCACGTCATCGACGTCAACCTCACCGGTGTCTTCCACAGCATGCGGGCGCAGCTCTCCCGCTTCCTCGCGCAGGGCGACGGCGGGGCGATCGTGAACATGGCGTCCACCGCGGGCGTCATGGCGCACGCCGGCCGGGCGGCGTACGCGGCCTCCAAGCACGGCATCATCGGCCTGACGCGTTCCTCTGCCGTCGAGTACGCCCGACGGGGTATCCGCGTCAACGCCGTCGCCCCGGGCCCGATCGACGCCCCTTCCGCCCGGGTGCTGCCGCCCGAGGTCCGCGCCGCGATCGCGGCGAAGACGGCGATGAACCGCACCGGTGGGACGGAGGAGGTCGCCGCGGTCGTGAGCTTTCTGCTGTCGGACGAGGCGTCCTTCGTCACGGGCTCCGTCTACGAGGTCAACGGCGGCCAGACCCAGCTCTGACCCGTCGCCTCCTTGTACCGGCATGGCCTGACAGGAATGTCCATGAGCGGCATCCCTGTCCGCGGCCGATAGGCTGGGCCCATGAGCAGCGCAGACGCGGCACGATCAGGTCTCCGGGAGATGACGCGGCAGACCGTACGGTCGCAGATCGCCGACCGGGCGATGGCGTTGTTCATCGAGCACGGCTTCGAGAGGACCACCATCGAGCAGATCGGGGCCGAGATCGGCATGTCCGGGCGGAGCGTTTCGCGCTACTTCGCCAGCAAGGAGGACATGGTCGTCGGGAACCTGACCGCCATCGGTCAGGGCATCGCCGGCCGTCTGGCGGCTCAGCCCATGGACGTACCCCTGTGGGCGGCGCTGCGGCACGCGCTGGACGACCACGTGGACGCCCTCGACCGCGACCCGGACGGCAGGCTCCTGGCGACTTCGGTGATGCTCGCCGGTACGCCCGCGCTGCGGGGGGCGCTGGCGAAGAAGCAACTGGAGTGGCAGGAATCGCTGGTCCCCCTCGTCGCGGCCCGACTCGACGGCGAGCGGCGGGAGTTGCGGGCACGTGCCGTGACCACAGCCGTGCTGGCCTGCCTCAACACGGCCGTCACCGCCTGGACGGAGAGCGGTGGCACCGAGCGCGTCGACGTCCTGCTCGACGTGACGCTGCGGGCCGTCGGCGCCGCCGCCACGGAACCGCGCTGACCGCGGGGAACACCCGTCCTCTGCCACACCCCCCAGCCCCGCATTCATTCGTTCACCGGAACCGGAATAGAACCCGGCACCCGCTTCTTAGATTATTGTGAGTATCTAAGAAGGCGCGGCGGCGCGCCGACGAACGAGAGGGATCAGCATGTCCACAGCATCGGCTGGAACGGCACTCATCACCGGCGCGACCGCGGGCCTGGGCGCGGCCTACGCGGAGGAACTGGCCGCACGGGGGCACGACATCGTGATGGTCGCCCGCGACCAGGAGCGGCTGGAGAAGGCCGCCGCGGACCTGGCGCGGCGCTCGGGGCGCGAGGTCTCCGTCGTGAGCGCCGATCTGTCCACCGCCGAGGGCATCAGGGCCGTCGAGGAGCGCCTGGCCTCCGACACCGCGATCGACATCCTGGTCAACAACGCCGGCAGCGCGCTGTTCGGCCCCCTGTCAGCGGCGGACCCGGCGCACTTGGAGTCGCTGATCACGCTCAATCTGACCTCCACCACCCGGATCGCGGCGGCCGCGGCCAAGGCCTTCGCCGGGCGCGGCGCGGGCTCGATCATCAACATCTCGTCCGCGTTCGCGCTCAACATCCCGGCGGTGGGCGCGGTGTACGGCGCGGCCAAGGCGTATGTGATCGCCTTCACCCAGGCGCTGGCGCAGGAGTTCGCCGACTCCTCGGTGCGGGTGCAGGTCGTGGTCCCCGGCGCGCTGGAGACGGCGATCTGGGACGGTTCGGGCATCGAGCTGCACCAGCTGCCCAAGGAGGCGGTCATGTCGCCGCGGGACGCCGCCCGCGCCGCGCTCGCCGGTCTCGACGCCGGTGAACTGGTGACGATCCCCTCGCTGCCGGAGTACACCATGTGGCAGGCCTACGACGAGGCCCGGCTCGCGCTCGCCCCGGTGCTCTCGCTGTCGCAGCCGGCCAAGCGCTACATCGGCTAGCCGAACATCTCGGGCCCCGTCCCCCCGGCAAGGCAAGGGGGGACGGGGCCCGAGGCATACGTCCGTCAGGAGCCTTCCGCGATGCGGTGGGGGTGCGCCGGATACACCCCGATGAAGCGCGCCTCCGAGGAGAAGAAGCGCAGCTCCTCCAGGGCCAGGGCGACCCTGCTCTCGTCCGGGTGGCCCTCGATCTCGATGTAGAAGCGGCTGGCCGCGAGCCCGGCGCCGACCTGGTAGCTCTCGATCTTGGTGAGGTTCACGGCGTTGCTGGAGAAACCGCCCAGCGCCTTGTACAGCGCGCTCGGGATGTTCCGCACGGAGAAGAAGAGGCTGGTCATCATCGGCTCGCCGGTGACCGCCGGGAGCTGCGCGTCACGGGACAGGACGACGAAACGGGTGGTGTTGTCCGGGGTGTCCTCGACGCCGCTCTCCAGCACCTGCAGCCCGTAGAGGGCGGCGGCACCGGGCGGGGCGAGCGCCGCGTGCCGCGGGTCGCCCAGCTCGGCGACCTCGCGGGCGGCACCGGCGGTGTCGTCACTCACGAGGGTCTGCCAGCCGCCCTCGCGGATGATCTTCCGGCACTGGCCCAGGGCGTGCACATGGCTGCGAACGCACTCCACGTCCTCCAGCGACCCGCCGGGAACGCCCATCAGGTCGAAGCGGATGGGCAGGAAGTACTCGGCGATGATCGACAGGCCGGAGTCCGGGAGCAGGTGGTGGACGTCGGCGACGCGACCGGCGGCAGAGTTGTCCATGGGGATCACCGCGAGGTCGGCGGTGCCCAGCGTCACCGCCTCCAGGGCCTGCTCGAAGGTCGTGCAGGGCAGGTCGCGGCTTCCGGGGTACAGGTCACGGGCCGCGGCGGCCGAGTTCGACCCCGGCTCTCCCTGGTAGGCGATGGTCACCATGTGCGTGTCGGTATCTCCGGCTCGGGGCTCGCCGCGACCGTCGGTCGGCGGTGCGTGCGGGGCCGGCACGGGCATGCGCCGCGAGGACCCACTCCAGGCATGTTACTGGGGTCACCTGCGAAACCGTGCGGACGGAGCGCCCCGGCGGGCCCGCGGCGGCGCTCCCGCCGGGGCCCGCGAGGACCGGAACTCACCAGGGCAGCGGGCCGCCGCGGTCCGTGAAGGTACCGGTGGGGCCGTCCTGGCCGATCGTGGCGAGCGTCACGATCGACTCGGCGCCCTCCTCGGGGCTCTGAATGCCGTCGCCGCTCAGGCCGTGCAGGTCGGTCGCGCTGAAACCGGGCTCGACGGAGTTGACCCGCATGGCGGGCAGGCCCTTGGCGTACTGCACGGTCAGCATGTTCACCGCGGCCTTGGCGGACGAGTAGACGGGGGTCACGAAGTGGGACTCGTGCCGCCCGGGGTCCTGGACCACGCCGAAGGAACCGAGCCCGCTGCTGACGTTCACCACGACGGGGCTGTCCGACACCCGGAGCAGCGGAAGGAAGGCGTGCGTCACGCGCACCAGGCCGATGACGTTCACGTCGAAAACGGTCCGCATGTGGTCGGCGGTGGCCTGTTCGGCGTTCACCATGCCCTCGAAGACGCCCGCGTTGTTGACCAGGACGTCGAGACGACCCTCCTGGTGGCGCAGCTGCTCCGCCGCCGCGGCGACGGACGTGTCGTCGGTGACGTCGAGCTGCAGGAAGCGGGCACCGAGATCGTCGGCGGCGGCCCGGCCGCGTGCGGCGTCGCGGGAGCCGATGTAGACGGTGTGGCCGAGCTCGACCAGCTGCCGGGCGGTCTCGCGACCGAGTCCCTTGTTGCCGCCGGTGACGAGTGTGATGGTCATGGTGGGTTCCTCGGATGTCTTCGGAAGTCTTCGGTGTCATGTCAGGTACGGGAGTGGCCGGCGGGCGGGTCGCGCTCGCGTCGCGGGTCGTCAGGCGCGAACGGTGCCGACGGCGTCGAGCCGGGCGATCGCGTCGGCGGGGAGTTCCAGAGCCCCCGCGGCGACGTTCTCGCGCAGGTGGGCCACGGACGACGTGCCGGGGATCAGGACCGTGGTGGCGGAGCGTCGCAGCAGCCACGCCAGTGCGATCTGCTGCACGGAGGCGCCCAGGCGGCGGGCCACCTCCGCCGCCGCCTCCGACTGCAGGGGGCTGAAGCCTCCCAGCGGGAAGAACGAGGCGAAGGCGATGCCCTCCTCGGCGCAGCGGTCCACGAGGGCGTCGTCCTGCCGGGACACGAGGTTGTACAGGTTCTGGACGGCGACGACGGGCGCGATGCCCTGGGCCTCGGTGAGCTGCGCGGAGGAGACGCCGCTGAGCCCGAGGTGCCGGATCAGGCCCTGTTCGCGCAGTTCGGCCAGGGCCCCGAACTCCTCGGCGACCGAGTCCGCGGTCGTGCCGTCGCGTGAGCCCAGGCGGAGGTAGACCACGTCGAGGACGTCGGCACCTAGCCGCGTCAGATTCTCGGACCTGGGCCTTGAGGTCCGCGGGCTCCAGGGAGGAGATCCAGCTGCCGTCGGCTCCCCGGCGCGCGCCGACCTTCGTCGCGATCCGGAGATCCGCCGGGTAGGGGTGCAGTGCCTCCTTGATCAGTTCGTTGACGATCGCGGGCCCGTAGAAGTCGGAGGTGTCGATGTGGGTGACGCCCAGCTCCACCGCTTCGCGAAGCACCGCGAGCGCCTGGGCCCGGTCCTTCGGCGGCCCGAAGACGCCGGGTCCCGCGAGCTGCATGGCGCCGTAGCCCATGCGGCTGATCACAAGGTCGTCCGCCAGTCGCAGGGCTCCGCCGGGGACGTTCCGGGAATCCGTCATGTTTCATACCTCTCGCCGTTTGTGCCGCGGATGCCGTGGATCAGGCCGATCCCGGCTGACGACCACTCTCCGCGGGCGCCGGCCCGGACGGCAGTGCCCCCTCGTTCATGGGAGCGAGGGGGCCAGGCACGCGAGGGCCAGGCCGGGCTCGCCACCGCTCGTGGGCATCGTCGGCAGACCGCGGTTGGAGCGAATGCCTTACGGCACGGGAGAGTTGGCCGACGGCCGACCGCCCGACGCGGCCTCGGCACAAGGCGGGTTCTTCGCCGGCTTCGGGGCGAACGCGCTGGGCACGGACCTGTCGCCGACCGACGTCTGCGGGCGGGCTTCCGCGATCCGGCAGAGCGCGCCCAGTCGCCCCAGAGGCCGAAGACCTCCGGGTGAACGCCCTCACCGCCGACCCCGCCGACCGCCCACCCTCCGGGGCCACGGCCATTCCGCCTCAGGCGCAACTCCCCCTGTGCGGAGCCGCTTTCGGCTCACGCCGCCGGCCGCATGATCGCTACCGGGGCGTCGCCTCGGCGCCCGGCGCAGCGGTGTCGCGCACGGCCTCGAGGATCTCCTCCGAGAGGGGCGATCCCGCGGTGGCCCGGGCGAGGATGATGCCTCCCACGAGCGTGGCCAGGCCCGCCAGTCCGGTCTTTCCGGGGGCGACCCAGTCGGCCATGTCGCGAACGCCCGCCGCGTAGGCGGCGCGCCACTCGGGTTCCCGTGCGACGTCGCCGCCGAAACCGGCCGCCGGGCACCCGGATCCGGGGGCGTCACGGTGGTCGGCGGACAGGTACGTGTCGTACAGGGCACCCAGCGCCGCCTCATGGCCGCCGTGGTCTGCGTCGAGTCCGGCCAGGTACTGGAGCATGTCACCAAAGCCCTTGGCCTCGGCCTCCACGACCAGGGCGTCCTTGGAGGCGAACTGCTTGTAGAAGCCGCCCTGGGTCAGGCCGACCGCCTCCATGACGTCCACCACGCTGACGTTCGCCACACCCCGCTCGCGGAAGAGCCGCGCGGCCGCCTCGACCACGCGCTGCCTGTTGGCCTGCGCCTCTGCCTGCGACACCCTGCTCATGTCCGGTCCACCTCTTGTCGAACGCCCGGCGAAATCCACCGCACGGGTGGCCGGTGACTGCCGCACACTTACGCGCCGGCCTCACTCCGCCGCCCCTTCGATGATACTCGCCATCTAACGGCCCTGGCGGTGCCGAAAGGCCTGCCCCCGGGGCCGCGTCCCCCACTCGGCGCGCGCTAGGCTCGAAGCACGGCATCGCGTGCCGGTCACCGGCCGGGTGAGGCATGGAGGTGCCCGTGAGATTGCCCCACGGAGGCATTCCACACATGCCCGTCGAGTTGAACCACACCATCGTCCACGCCCGGGACAACCGGGAGTCCGCCGCGTTCCTCGCCCACATCCTGGGCCTCGAAGTCGGCGCGGAATGGGGACCGTTCGTCCCGGTCGCCACGAGCAACGGAGTGACCCTCGACTTCGCCACCATCCCCGCGGAGTCGATCGTCATGCAGCACTACGCCTTCCTCGTCTCCGACGAGGAGTTCGACGCGGCCTTCGCCCGCATCGAGGAGGCCGGCCTCGCGTACTACGCCGATCCGCACCTGAAGCAGCCGGGCGAGATCAACCACCATCACGGCGGCCGCGGCCTGTACTTCCTGGATCCCGCGGGTCACGGCATGGAGATCATCACCCGCCCTTACGGCAGTCACCAGCAGGCGGACGGCGCCTGACCCGCACAGCGCCGACG
>NZ_JBHXSO010000110.1:0-12414 GCF_042714775.1 Streptomyces sp. NPDC058691
GCTCGTGGTCCCGCGGGTTCCCGCCCGGCGGCCGGTGCCGGCCGAGGCGCGGCGGTCCGCACCCTGACCTCCGCCGGTGCCGGTCCCGGCGGCGGTCGCGCCGCCGCCACCCGCGCCGCTGCGGCGCCGGCGGCTGGGCCGCTTGCCGGGCTCGCCGGTGCGGGGGGCCGGTGCCTCCGGCTGGGGGACCTCGATGGTGACGGCCACGCCCGAGGGCTCGCGGGCGCCGGTGATGGTGGTCAGTGCCGCGTCGCTGGACGTGACGCGGGCCGTCCGGGGGCGGATGCCCGCGTCCGACATCAGCCGGGTGACGTCCCGCTTCTGCTCGGGCAGGACGAGCGTGACCACGCTGCCGGAGCCGCCGGCGCGGGCCGTGCGGCCGCCCCGGTGGAGGTAGTCCTTGTGGTCGGTCGGGGGATCGACGTTCACGACCAGGTCGAGGTCGTCGACGTGTATGCCGCGGGCCGCGACGTTGGTGGCGACCAGCGCGGTGACCAGCCCGGTCTTGAACTGCTCCAGGGTGCGGTTGCGCTGCGGCTGCGAGCGGCCGCCGTGCAGTGCCGCCGCGCGGACGCCGACGGACAGCAGCCGCTTGGCGAGCCGGTCGGCGGCGCGCTTGGTGTCGAGGAAGAGGATGACCCGGCCGTCGCGCGCCGCGATGCGCGTGGTGACGGCCTTCTTGTCGGTCTCGTCCAGCACATGGAGCACGTGGTGCTCCATGGTGGTCACGGCGCCCGCCGAGGGGTCCACGGAGTGCACCACGGGGTCGGTCAGGAACCGCTGCACCAGGCGGTCGATGTTGCCGTCCAGGGTGGCCGAGAAGAGCATGCGCTGGCCGTCGGGCCGCACACGCTCGATCAGCTTGGTGATCTGCGGCATGAAGCCCATGTCGGTCATCTGGTCGGCTTCGTCCAGCACCGTGATGCGCACGTCGCCGAGCAGGCAGGCGCCCTGCTCCACCAGGTCGTTGAGCCGGCCGGGGGTCGCCACCAGGACCTCGACGCCGCGCCGGAGCGTGGCGGCCTGCTTGGTCAGGGACAGCCCGCCGACCACGGTGGTCAGCCGGAGGTTCACGGCCGTCGCGTACGGGGTCAGCGCGTCCGCCACCTGCTGGGCGAGTTCACGGGTGGGCACCAGCACGAGGGCCAGCGGCGCCTTGGGCTCGGCGCGCAGCCCGGCCGTACGGGCCAGCAGCGCCAGCCCGAACGCCAGGGTCTTGCCGGAGCCGGTGCGTCCCCGTCCCAGCAGATCGCGGCCGGCGAGCGAGTTGGGCAGCGTCGCGGCCTGGATCGGGAAGGGGTCGGTCACGCCCTGCGCGGTGAGGGTCTTCAGCAGCCCCGCGGGCATGTCGAGAGCGGCGAAGTCCTCGACGGGGGGAAGCGCGGGTGTCGTGCTTTCCGGCAGCCGGAACTCCCGCGGCGGCGCCGCGGACGGTGCGGGCGACGACGGGCGCCGATTCGACTTCTGGGGCCTGCGGGACATGCGGTTACTGCCTTCCTGGAACCAGCGCAAACCGGGGTCCGCACCAAAGCGGTGCGAACCCCGGTGAACAGATACGCGTCCGGCGATCAGGCGGGGACGATGTTCTCCGCCTGCGGGCCCTTCTGGCCCTGCGTGACGTCGAACGAGACCCGCTGGCCCTCCTGGAGCTCACGGAAGCCCTGGGTCGCGATGTTCGAGTAGTGGGCGAAGACGTCGGGGCCGCCGCCGTCCTGCTCGATGAAGCCGAAACCCTTTTCGGCGTTGAACCACTTCACGGTTCCCTGTGCCATGACGCTCTCCTTCTGTAGGCAGAGGCCCCATCCGGAGATGCCGGGTAGAACAAATAATGCGCCTGAAGGAGAAGTTTCCCGTCAGGCGCACATAGATCCATGGGTACCACAACTGCAACTTCAAGAACCCTAGCACAGCGCGGTCGCCGGCCCGCCGCCGCCCGGCGGCCGCCGGCTGTGAGTCCGGCCACAGCGGCCGTCCCCGCGGGGGGACGGCCGCTGCCGCGGCCCCGTCAGCGCATGAGCCGCACCGCGGCCACCACCAGGGGGTCCAGGCCGTCCGCTCCGGTGTCGACGCACTCGAAGAGCCGAGCGCGCATGCGCGGGTCCCAGAACCTGCCGATGTGGCCCGCGACCGCCTCGGCGGCCTGCTCGCCCGGCAGGTGCACCAGGTTCGCGGCGATGTCGTTGGCCATCCTCTGTTCCGACGGCACTCCCACGGCCATGTCAGTCCCCCACCGTGAGCAGGCCGTCCTCGGCGGGCTCGGCGGACTCGCCCCGCGACGGGCGGGCGAGCCCGACCTGTACGGCGGTCACCTTGTACTCCGGGCAGTTGGTCGCCCAGTCCGAGTTCTCCGTGGTGACCACGTTGGCGCCGGTCACCGGGTGGTGGAACGTGGTGTAGACGACCCCGGTCGGCATGCGGTCGGAGATCTCCGCCCGCAGCGTGGTCTGCCCCACACGGCTGGCCAGCGTCACCATGTCGCCGTCGGTGATGCCGCGGACCTCGGCGTCGTGCGGGTGCAGCTCCAGGATGTCCTCGGGGTGCCAGGCGACGTTGCCGGTGCGGCGGGTCTGCGCCCCGACGTTGTACTGGCTGAGGATCCGGCCGGTGGTCAGCACCAGCGGGAAGCGCCGGGTGCTGCGCTCGGCCGTCGGCACGAAGGTGGTGACCACGAACTTGCCCTTGCCCCGGACGAACTCGTCGACGTGCATGATCGGTGTGCCTTCCGGCGCCGACTCGTTGCACGGCCACTGGACGCTGCCGAGCTTGTCCAGCACCTCGAAGGAGACTCCGGCGAAGGTGGGCGTGACCGTGGCGATCTCGTCCATGATCCGGCTCGGGTGGTCGTACGCCATGGGGTAGCCCATGGCCGTGGCGATCTCGCTCACGATCTGCCACTCGTGCTTGCCCGTCTTCGGCTTCATCACCGCGCGCACCCGGTTGATCCGGCGCTCGGCGTTGGTGAAGGTGCCGTCCTTCTCCAGGAAGGACGCGCCGGGCAGGAAGACGTGCGCGAACTTGGCCGTCTCGTTGAGGAACAGATCCTGGACGACGACGAGTTCCATGGCCGCCAGCGCGGCGGTGACGTGCTTGAGGTTGGGGTCGGACTGGGCGATGTCCTCGCCGTGGACGAACAGTCCGCGGAAGGTGCCGTCGATCGCCGCGTCGAACATGTTGGGAATCCGCAGCCCGGGCTCGGCGAGCAGGGTGCCGCCCCACAGGTTCTCGAACACCTTGCGCACGGCGTCGTCGGAGACGTGCCGGTAGCCGGGCAGTTCGTGCGGGAACGAGCCCATGTCGCAGGAGCCCTGGACGTTGTTCTGGCCGCGCAGCGGGTTCACGCCGACGCCGTCGCGGCCGAGGTTGCCACAGGCCATCGCGAGGTTGGCCATCCCCATGACCATGGTCGAGCCCTGGCTGTGCTCGGTGACGCCGAGGCCGTAGTAGATGGCCCCGTTGGGCGCCTGCGCGTACAGCCGTGCGGCGGCGCGCAGTTCCGCGGCCGGCACACCGCTGATCTCCTCGGTGGCCTCCGGGCTGTTCTCCGGGCGGGCGATGAACTCCGCCCACGCGTCAAAGTCCTCGCACCGCTCGTCCACGAAGCCCCGGTCGACCAGGCCCTCGGTGACCACCACGTGCGCCATGGCGTTCACCACGGCCACGTTCGTGCTGGGCCTGAGCTGGAGGTGGTGCTCGGCCTCGATGTGCGGGGAGCGCACCAGGTCGATGCGGCGCGGGTCGACCACGATGAGCTTGGCGCCCTCGCGCAGCCGGCGCTTCATCCGGGAGGCGAACACCGGGTGCCCGTCGGTGGGGTTGGCCCCGATCACCATGATGACGTCGGCCTCGGCCACCGACCGGAAGTCCTGGGTGCCCGCCGACTCGCCGAAGGTCTGCTTGAGCCCGTATCCCGTCGGGGAGTGGCATACGCGGGCGCAGGTGTCGACGTTGTTGTTGCCGAAGGCGGCGCGCACCATCTTCTGGACGACGTAGACCTCTTCGTTGGTGCAGCGCGAGGAGGTGATGGCGCCGATCGAGCCCGAGCCGTACCGCTCCTGGAGCTCGAGCATCCGCCGGGCGACGGTGCCGATGGCCTCCTCCCACTCGACCTCGCGCCACGGGTCGGTGATCTTCTCGCGCACCATGGGCTTGAGCACCCGGTCGGGGTGCGAGGCGTACCCGAAGGCGAAGCGGCCCTTCACGCAGGAGTGGCCCTCGTTGGCGCCGCCGTCCTTGTACGGGACCATCCGAACCAGCTCGTCGCCGCGCAGCTCCGCCTTGAACGAGCAGCCGACGCCGCAGTACGCGCAGGTGGTGACCACCGACCGGGTCGGCATGCCGAGTTCGACCACCGACTTCTCCTGGAGGGTGGAGGTCGGGCAGGCCTGCACGCACGCCCCGCAGGACACGCACTCGGACTCCATGAAGGTCTCGCCGGCGCCCGCCGAGACCTTGGAGTCGAAGCCGCGCCCCTCGATGGTCAGCGCGAAGGTGCCC
Organism: Streptomyces sp. NPDC058691; assembly: GCF_042714775.1. Taxonomy (NCBI): domain Bacteria; kingdom Bacillati; phylum Actinomycetota; class Actinomycetes; order Kitasatosporales; family Streptomycetaceae; genus Streptomyces; species Streptomyces sp. NPDC058691. The sequence continues at coordinate 4,495 of NZ_JBHXSO010000110.1, forward strand.
TGCACCTCGCCGCAGGCGCGGACGCAGCGGGAGCAGGCGATGCACTTGGACGCGTCGAAGTCGAAGTACGGGTTGGACGTGTCCTTCTCGGCGTCGAGGTGGTTCTCGCCCTCGTAGCCGTAGCGGACCTGCCGCAGCCCGACCACGCCGGCCATGTCCTGCAGTTCGCAGTCTCCGTTGGCCGGGCAGGTGAGGCAGTCCAGCGGGTGGTCGGAGATGTAGAGCTCCATGACGCCCTGGCGGAGCTTCTCCACCTTCGGCGTCTGCGTGCTCACCTTCATCCCGTCCGCCACCGGCGTGGTGCAGGACGCGGGGGTGCCCCGGCGGCCGTCGATCTCCACCACGCACAGCCGGCAGGAGCCGAACGGCTCAAGGCTGTCGGTGGCGCAGAGTTTGGGGATGTCGATGCCGGCGAGCGCGGCGGCGCGCATCACGGAGGTGCCCTCCGGCACCGCCACCGGCAGCCCGTCGACCTCCACCGACACCGTCGCCGCTCCGGGCCGCTCCGGTGTGCCGTAGTCGGGTTCCTTGAGAAGTGTCATGCCGTGCCCTCCGTCCTGGCGCCACTGGGCTGCCTGTTCCGGCTCCCGTGGCCGGTGTCACGAGCGAGGAAGTCGTCGGGGAAGTGGGCGATGGCGCTGCGCACCGGCATGGGCGTCAGCCCGCCCATCGCGCACAGCGAGCCGTCGGTCATCAGCTCGCACAGGTCCTCCAGCAGGGCCAGGTTCTCGTCCCGCTGCTGACCGGCGACGATCTTGTCGATCACCTCGACGCCGCGGACGGAGCCGACCCGGCAGGGTGTGCACTTGCCGCAGGACTCCTCGGCGCAGAACTCCATGGCGAAGCGGGCCTGCGCGGCCATGTCGACGCTGTCGTCGAAGACGACGATGCCGCCGTGGCCCAGCATGGCGCCCGCCGCCGCGAAGGCCTCGTAGTCCATCGGCAGGTCGAACATCGACGTCGGAAGGTAGGCGCCGAGCGGCCCGCCGACCTGCACCGTGCGCACCGGGCGCCCGGAGAACGTCCCGCCGCCGTAGTCCTCGACCAGTTCGCGCAGGGTGACGCCGAAGGCGGTCTCCACGATGCCGCCGCGCGCGATGTTGCCGCCGAGCTGGAACACCTGGGTGCCGCGCGACCGGTCGACGCCGAGCTCCTGGTACGCCTTGGCTCCGTGCGACATGACGACGGGGACGGTGGCGAGCGTGAGGACGTTGTTGACCACGGTCGGCTTGCCGAACAGCCCCTCGATCGCGGGGATCGGCGGCTTGGCGCGGACCGTGCCGCGCTTGCCCTCCAGGCTTTCCAGCATGGAGGTCTCCTCGCCGCAGATGTACGCGCCCGCGCCGACCCGCACATGCAGGTCGAAGTCGAGCGCGGAGCCGAGGACGCCCTTGCCGAGCCATCCGCGCTCCCGCGCGATGTCGATGGCCGCGCGCATGGTGGCCACCGCGTCGGGGTACTCCGAGCGGATGTAGAGGTAGCCCTCTCGGGCGCCGACCGCGTGCGCGGCGATCGTCATGCCCTCGATGAGCATGAACGGGTCGCCCTCCATGACCATGCGGTCCGCGAAGGTCCCGCTGTCGCCCTCGTCGGCGTTGCAGCAGATGAACTTCAGTTCGTCGGCGCAGCCGAGGACGGTCTTCCACTTGATGCCGGCGGGGAATCCCGCGCCGCCGCGGCCGCGCAGTCCGGAGTCGGTGACCTCGGTGACCACGTCCTCGGGGGCGAGTGCCAGCGCGGCGCGCAGCCCCTCCAGTCCGCCGTGCGCCAGGTAGTCCTCGGCGGACAGCGGGTCGGTCACACCGATCCTGGCAAAGGTGACCCGCGTCTGCCGTGCCAGCCAGGGCAGTTCGTCCACGATGCCCAGGCGCAGCGGATGGTCGGCGCCCTCCAGCAGGCCCGCGGTCAGCAGGCCCTCCACGTCGGAGGGGGCGACCGGTCCGTAGCCGACGCGGCCGGCGGGGGTGACCACCTCGACCAGCGGCTCCAGCCAGAGCATGCCGCGGGAGCCGTTGCGCACCACCTCGACGGGCAGCTCACGGTCGGCGGCGGCGTGCCGCAGCGCGTCCGCGACCTCGTCCGCGCCGACGGACCTGGCCGCCGAGTCGCGGGGGACGTAGACCGTCACCACGGAATCCGAAGAGCGCTGTGTCATGAGACCGTCCCCTTGAGGATCGAGCCCAGCCGGGCCGTGCCAACTCGTCCGTACAACCGGCCGTTCACCTCGACCGAAGGCCCCAGCGCGCAGTTGCCGAGGCAGAAGACCTGCTCGACGGTCACCGAGCCGTCGGCGGTCGTCCCGCCCGGCTCCAGTCCGGCTTCGCGGGCGTAGTCCATCAGGCTCTCGGCGCCCAGGGCCTGGCATGCCTCGGCGCGGCATATCCGCACGGTGGTGCGCCCCGCCGGTTCGCGGCGGAAGTCGTGGTAGAAGGTCACCACTCCGTGGACGTCCGCCCTGGAGAGGTTGAGCTCGTCGGCGAGGACCGCGACGGCCTCCTGCGGCACACAGCCCAACTCGGCCTGGACGGCGTGCAGTATGGGCAGGAGCGGGCCCCGGTGGCCCCGGTGGTCGGCCGCGGCCGTCCGGACCGCCTGCTCGACGGACGCGTCGCTCGCGCCGGTGCTCCCGGGCGTCATGACCGCTCCGCCTTCGTGACGCGCGGGAGTGCGGGCGCGGGATGCTCAGCCATCGTCCGACACCTTCGATACACACACATGCGGGCCCCTTGACCTCTCCTGCGGATGCGCGGGGTCCGTGACCGACGTACAGAGCCGCTTCGGTTTTCAGGCGGTGCTGGCGGTACTTGAGGACAATAACGCATACAAGCTTCTGCATACAGAATCCCGACGCACATTTGTCGGCCCGATGACACCGGCGGTACGGCGGCGGAGTGCCGACGCGCCGCCGCATACCGGCAGCACACGCCATGTTGCATACCAAAACCTGTATGCTCGGGGGTCCCCGCCGTCATCGCCCCTCTCGGCGGACTCCACTGGCAGAGCCGACGGCCCATCAGGCTCGCCGGCGGAACGGGGGAACGATGCGCGAGGCCCTCACCGCGGCGGCGACCCACCGCGTCGCCCGCCCGGCGCCGCTGCGCCAGGCCGTGTACGACGCGCTGATCGAGCTGATCATCAACGGCACCCTCACACCCGGCCAGCACCTGGTCGAAGCCGAACTCGCCGAACACCTCGGCGTCAGCCGCCAGCCCGTACGCGAAGCCCTCCAACGCCTCCAGACCGACGGCTGGGTCGACCTCCGCCCCGCCCAAGGCGCCTTCGTCCACTCCCCCACCCAAGAAGAAGCCACCCAACTCCTCAGCGTCCGCGCCGTCCTGGAGACCCACTCGGCCGAACTCGCCGCCCGCAACGCCACGCCCGAGGACGTCGAACGCCTCTGGGTGCTGCATCAGGAGGGCGTGGACGCCCTCGCCGGGAGCGACGTCGAGCGACTGGTCACGGCCAACATCGCGCTGCACGCCTTCATCACCTCGATCGGCGGCAACGCCGTACTGGCCGATCTCATCTCGCAGGTGAGCCGGAAGGTGCGCTGGTACTACACCCCCATCGCCAAGCCCCGCGGCAAAGAGGCCTGGAACGAGCACGCTCAGCTCATCAAGGCCATCGCCAAGGGCGACGCCGCCCGAGCGAGCGAGATCATGAGCAAGCACACCAAGCGCACGGGCGAGTACCGCAAGGCGGTCGCCACGGGGGCGACGGCCCGCGGCTGACCCGCCGCGTCCCGGCCGGTTCACGACCGGTTCACGACGCGAGGGAGGCGACGGGAAGGCGGCCCGGTTCGGCGGCCGCCGCGACCTCCAGCGACGGGTGGACCGCGCCGGCGCCGAGGGCGGCCCGCAGCTCCCGCAGCCACGGCAGCACGGTGCGCAGCACGATGTCGAACCCCCCGCCGTCCTGCCCGAGCATCGCGTCGGCGGGGACGAGGACCGGATCCGCGACGACGGTCGAGGTGGCGCTGCCGTACGGTCCCCCGTCCGTCCGGGCGGGGACGAACAGGTCCGGCGCGTGCGCGGGGACCGTCCAGAGCGTCAGACCGTCCTCCGCGGCGAGCGGCCGGGACGACCAGACATAGCTGTCGGCCTCCCCGGCGGCGACCACCTCGTGCTTGCGGGCGCGCAGGGCGACCACCTCACCGGTGCGGGTGGCCGTGGAGCGCGATGCCAGAGCCGGGCCCTGCGGGGTCCGCAGGACCTGCTCGCCGGGGACGCCCTCGGCGAGCGCCAGGCTGCCGAGGTGGCGTCCGGCGGCGATCTCGGCGCGCATCCAGGGGCTGCCGTGCGCCTCGATGACGGCGACGGCCGCGTAGTGCGACTGGAGCACGGCCGCGGTGGCCGGGCAGGCGGCGGCGGTCCGGGCCACCACGTCGGCGGCGTCGGACAGGCGCAGCCCGCCGCCGCCCAGGTCCGCGGAGACGGTGAGTCCGAGCAGCCCGGCCTGGCCGAGGGCGGTCACCGCAGCACGCGGAAACCGCCGCTCCGCGCCGGTCCTCTCGGCGAAGGGCTCGATGACGTTGCTCAGGACGTGGGCGAAAGCGGCGTGGTGCGACACGGGGTGCCCCCCTCAGGAGTGGTGTGCGGCGGTCCGCCGTCGGACCGTGGGCGGGCGGAAGACATGTGCTTCCGGGCGTACGGGACCGGTCCGCGCGGAGAGCGCCCGCGCCGACCGGCCCCGCCACGGTGCGCGCGGGCCGTGTGCCGGGGCCGCCGTCCCGCGGACCCCGGCCGGCTGCCGTCCGCCGGCCCGCGCGCACGTCTGCTCAGGGCTGTACGTCGACCTGGGGGTCGATCTCGCGCAGCAGCCCCGTCGACACGTCGAACACAAAGCCGCGGACGTCGTCGGTGTGCGGCAGGAACGGCGACGTGCGCACCCGCCGCATCGACTGCCGGACGTCCTGGTCCACGTCCTGGAAGGCCTCCACGGCCCAGGCGGGCCGCTGTCCGACCTCCCGCTCCAGTTCGTGCCGGAAGTCCTCGGTCAGGCTCTCCAGACCGCAGCCCGTGTGGTGGACGAGCACGACGCTGCGGGTGCCGAGCGCGCGCTGACTGATCGTCAGGGAGCGGATCGCGTCGTCGGTGACGACACCGCCCGCGTTGCGGATGGTGTGGCAGTCGCCCAGTTCGAGGCCGAGGGCGGCGTGCAGATCGATGCGCGCGTCCATGCAGGCCACGACGGCCACCCCCAGGACGGGGCGGGCTCCCATGCCCGGGTCGGTGAATCCCGCGGCGTACTTCCGGTTGGACTCCACGAGGCGGTCGATGACCGCCTCCGTGCCGGTCTGCGCGGGGCCGTGCGTCGACGTCGACATGGGGCTACCTCATTCCGGTGGGCGGAGGCGAAGGGACCCGTGCCGCGGTACCGGACGGTTCGAGCCGGACCACGATTCCCTTCGATGTCGGGGTGTTGCTGATGTCGGCCACGCTGTCCAGCGGCACCAGGACGTTGGTCTCCGGGTAGTACGCGGCGGCGGACCCGGGTGTCGTGGGGTAGGGGATCACCTGGAAGTCACGGGCGCGGCGTTCCACCCCGTCGTGCCACACGCTCACCAGGTCGACGTGGTCACGGTCGGCGAGGCCGAGGGCCTCCAGGTCGACGGGGTTCACCAGGACGACGCGGCGGCCTTCGTGGATGCCGCGGTAGCGGTCGTTCATCGCGTACGGGATGGTGTTCCACTGGTCGTGCGAGCGCAGCGTCTGCAGGACGAGGTGCCGCTCGGGGGCCTGGACCATGGCGAAGTCGTTGCACGTGAAGACCGCCTTGCCGCTCGGGGTGGGGAACGTCCCGTGGTTGACCGGGTTCGGCAGCAGGAAGCCGCCCGGCTCGGCCGCCCGTGCGTCGTAGTCGTGGAAGCCGGGCACGACGCGGGAGATCCGGTCCCGGATGGTGCCGTAGTCCGCCTCGAACGCCGCCCAGGGAACGGGCGGGGTGTCGCCGAGGGTCCGGCCGGCCAGCCGGGAGATGATCGCCACCTCGCTGAGCAGTGCGCCGGAGGCGGGCTCCAGCCGGCCGCGGGAGGCGTGTACCTGGCTCATGGAGTCCTCGACGGTGACGAACTGCTCGACGCCGCCCTGGACGTCCCGGTCGCTGCGGCCCAGGGTCGGCAGGATCAGCGCCGTCTCGCCGCAGACCGTGTGGGAGCGGTTGAGCTTGGTCGAGATGTGCGCGGTGAGCCGGCACGTGCGCAGCGCCGCCTCGGTGAGCTCGCTGTCGGGAGCGGCCCGGACGAAGTTGCCGGCGACGCCCACGAAGACCCTGGCCCGGCCGTCGCGCATGGCCCTGATGGAGTCCACGGTGTCCCAGCCGTGCCGGGTGGGCGGAGTGAAGCCGAACTCCCGCTCCAGCGCGTCCAGGAACGCCTGCGGCATCCGCTCCCAGATGCCCATGGTGCGGTCGCCCTGAACATTGCTGTGGCCGCGCACGGGGCACACGCCCGCTCCCGGCTTCCCGATGTTCCCCTGCAGCATCAGGAAGTTGACGACCTCGCGGATGGTGGGCACACCGTGCTTGTGCTGGGTCAGGCCCATCGCCCAGCAGACGATGACGCTCCTGCTCCGCAGCACCCGCTCGTGCACCTGCTCGATCTCTTCGCGGGTCAGCCCCGTGGCCTTGCGGACGTCGTCCCAGTCGGTCTTGCGGGCGTGCCGGGCGAACTCGGCGAAGCCGGTGGAGTGGGTGTCGATGAACTCCTGGTCCAGCACGGTCCCCGGCGCGGCGTCCTCGGCTTCCAGCAGCAGCAGGTTCAGCGCCTGGAACAGCGCGAGGTCGCCACCGGGCCGGATCTGCAGGAACTGGTCGGCGATGGGCGTACCGCGGCCGACGATGCCGCGGGCCTTCTGCGGGTGCTTGAACCGCATCAGCCCGGCCTCGGGCAGTGGGTTGACGGCGACGACCTGGCCGCCGTTCCGCTTGGTCTCCTCCAGCGCGGAGAGCATCCGCGGGTGGTTGGTGCCCGGGTTCTGGCCCACGACGAAGACCAGGTCGGAGTGGTGGATGTCCTCCAGGGACACGCTGCCCTTGCCGATGCCCAGGCTCTCGTTGAGCGCGGAGCCGCTGGACTCGTGGCACATGTTGCTGCAGTCGGGCAGGTTGTTGGTGCCGTAGGCGCGGGCGAAGAGCTGGAGGAGGAAGGCGGCCTCGTTGCTGACCCGGCCCGAGGTGTAGAAAAGGGCCTCGTCCGGAGAGTCCAGGGCGCGCAGTTCGCCGGCGAGCAGGTCGAGGGCGCCGTCCCAGCCGATCGGCTCGTAGTGGTCCGAGCCGGGCCGCTTGACCATGGGCTCGGTGAGCCGGCCCTGCTGGTTGAGCCAGTAGTCGGACTTCCCGTCCAGCTCGGATATCGAGTGCTCCCGGAAGAAGTCCGCGGTGACCCGGCGCGAGGTCGCCTCGTCGCTGATGTGCTTGGCGCCGTTCTCGCAGTACTCCTGCAGGTGCCGGTGTTTCGGGTCCGGCTCCGGCCACGCGCAGCCGGGGCAGTCGAAGCCCTTGGCCTGGTTGATGTTCAGCAGCGTCAACGCTGTCCGCCGGACCGTGGTCTGGCCCAGGGAGTACTGGATCGCGTGCGTCACGGCAGGCAGTCCGGTCGCCCAGGTCTTGGGCGGGGTCACCTCCAAATGGTCGTCGGTCGGGTCCTCGATGGTGCTCATGGTCTGGCCTGTGCCTTTCTGCTGTTCTCACGTGCGCGTGACGACTCCGCCGGGCGGGCCCGTTTCTGCCCCCCAGCCCTACGGCTTGATAAACCTCGTCTATCGAGGCCGGGCGCCCCGGCCGTGGATCAGATCACGCCCTGTGCCTTGAGGAGGGGCAACTCGTCTTCGTTGAGGCCGAGTTCGTGGTGGTAGATGTCGTGGTTGTGTTCGCCGAGGAGGGGTGAGCGGTGGATGGTGGTGGGTGAGTCGGAGAGTTTGA
>NZ_JBHXSO010000111.1:0-12345 GCF_042714775.1 Streptomyces sp. NPDC058691
TCGAGGTCGACGCCCAGGGCGGTGCCGGGGACGATTTCGTCCGCACCGGGACAGCCGAGCACGATCCGGGCGATGGAGCACACCGACGACCACCTCACCCGAGACGAGGTCCGGGCCGCCGTCTCCGCTACACCTGCGTCGCCGCGACAGTCGTCGTGAGGAAACGTGAGAAAACATGAGAAAGGGGGCGGCCCCCGCGGTACTGCCGCGAGGGCCACCCCCTGACGCGCATCGCACGCCCTCACCACTACGCACCCTCACCTGGATTCCGGTGCCTCGGACTCGGCCGCGACGACCTTGCGGGGGAATCGCCGCAGCCGGTTGCGGTCCGCCTCGGACATGCCTCCCCAGACGCCGTACTGTTCTGGGCCGCTCATGGCGGTCCAGGCACAGGCCTCGATCACGGGGCAGTGCGAGCAGACGGCTCTCGCCTCCTTCTCGCGCGCCTGTCTGTCCCTGCCCCGCTCTCCGGGCGGAGAGAAGAAGAGGGAGCTGTCCATGCCCCGGCAGAGTGCGTGCCGTTGCCAGTCCCAGTAGGCCAGCAGCGGGCGATGGGGGTGGATCATGACACTTCCTCCCGGTGACGGACCGATCCGGTGCAGATCATCCTCACCGCCGGGCCGGCGTCGCGGCTTCGGTCGATTGGCTGATGGGCGGACCGAATGTGGGGAAGCGCGCGGGGGAGGGAGGCCGTGCCGAATGCCGGTCGGTACGCCGTTCGTTGCGTCGATTGACCGAAGCAGGCCGGGCCGGCGCCGGAGCAGAGTGGCGGCAGCGCCGATTCCGTCACGCTCCGTGGGATCGGGCACTTCCCCGGAGGACAAAGGCATGACCATGGCCAGGTTCGCGACGACCCCCCTCTTCTGGCGAGCGCTGCTGGCCGTCGTCGTCGGAGTCGTCTCGCTGGCGCGGCCCGGCGTCACCGTGGAGGCGTTCGTCGTCGTGTTCTCCGTCTATGTCCTCGCCGCCACCGGTGTTGACGCCGTGCGTGCCTTCGGCAGCGAACGCGTCGCCCCGATCGCCGGGTGCCTGCTCCTCGGCGCGCTGTTCCTGGCCGTGGCGTTCGGCTCGCTCGCGGGGCCGGTAGCCACGGCGCCGTTGCTGGCGGTCTGGGTCGCGGGCTGGGTGTCGGTCACCGGAATCCTTGAGGTGGCCCTGTCGTTCCGGCACGACGAGAGCGCTGAAGGACGGGCGATGTGGCTGCTGAGCGGTCTGGTGTCGATCCTCCTCGGGATCGTGCTTGCCGCGCGGCCCGGCGCCGGCGCGGTCACGCTTGCCTGCGTGTTCGGCGTCTCCAGCATCCTGCAGGGGGCCCTCGTCCTCATCGGGTCCGCGAGGATCCGCCGCTTCACGCCCCACGCGAGGCGAATCGCCCGGTCCTGATCCCCCTCGGCACGCGGCGAATGCCGCGGCGACCATGTGGCCGGTCACTGCCGGTGGGGTTGATTCCTGTGGGCGGAAACATGGACTGCGTTTCCCGCACCGGACATGATCTTTCCGGAGCGCCGAGCGGACAAGGGAAGCCGGCGCTTTCCCGCCGGGCGCCCCGACACCGTTGTCGACCGCCGGCAGGGGACAGGTCCAGGCGTCGCGGAGGCGGACCGGGGCGGCGGCGGGAGCAACTCGGCGCCCCGGTCGTCCGCCCAGCTTCCGCACGGCAGGCGGCGCCGGGCCGAGGACCGGCTGTGGGCCGGGCCTTGATCGTCGCAGATCGCACAGAAGCTAAGGATGCTTTTTCTTGTCGACCCATCATGATTTCCCGGACAGGCAGCCTCATGGTGGGAAGCCGGCGAATCCGCGACCTGGAACGGAACTGTCCGGGCGCACGGCCGAGCTGGAACTGATGGACTCACTGCTCGCCAGGCTCCATCCCAGTCGCCCCGGCCTGCTGCTGCGCGGCGCTCCGGGGGTGGGGAAGACGGCGCTGCTGGACACCGCCGCAGCACGGGCCGCGGACATCGGAATGCGCGTACTGCGCGCCTCCGGCGTGGAGTTCGAGGCCGAGATGGACTTCTCGGCGCTGCATCAATTGCTCTACCCGGTGCGCCGGCATGCCGACCGCCTCGGCGACCACCACCGCGACGTCCTCGACCGGATCTTCGGCCTCGCGCCGGGACCGCCGCCGGAACCGCTCGCCGCTTCGACGGCCGTACTCGCCCTGCTCGGCGAGGTCACCGCCGAGCGTCCGCTGCTGATGATCGCCGACGACGTGCCGTGGATCGACCACGCCAGCGCGACCGCGCTGCGGTTCGTCGTCCGCAGGATCGGCGACGACCCGATCGTCTTCCTCGCCGCCATGCGGACCGGGGCGGACCACCTCGGCGACCAACTCCATTTGGTCGTGCACGAGATCGGGCCGCTGGACGCGCAGGCGGCAGCCGAGTTGCTGGACGCTCGATGGCCGGGGCTGGGGCCGTCGGTGCGGCGGCGGATGCTGGCAGAGGCCGCGGGCAACCCGCTCGCGCTGCGGGAACTGCCGGCGGTGCTGAGCAGCCGGCAGCGCTCCGGCCAGGACCCGCTTCCGGCGCTCATGCCCCTGGCCGGCCGGCTGGAGGCGGCCTTCGCGGCGGCTGTCGAAAAGCTGCCCCCGCCGACCCGAAGGGTACTTCTCCTGGCCGCGCTGGAAGCCGACGCCGGCCTGACCACGATAAGGAAGGCGGCAGGGGATTCCGCGGGCGCCGACGACCTCGTTCCGGCGCGGCGAGCGGACCTGGTCCAGGTCCATGCGGGCGTCGGCCGTCTGTCGTTCCGCCATCCGCTGATCCGCGCCGCGATCGTGCACCTGGCATCCCCGGGTGAACGCCGGACCGCGCACCACGCTCTGGCCGCGGCCATGGCCGACTCCTCCGAGCGCCGGGCGTGGCATCTGGCCGAGGCCACGACCGGCACGGACGAGACGGTGGCCCGGGCGCTGGACGAAGCGGCGCTGTCCGCCTGGCGCCGCGGCACGGCGTCCGGCGCCGCGGCCCGGGCGTCGGGCGAGGCGGCCGCCTCCGACCGGCGGCGCTTCGCAGCGCCCGCCGCGGTGGCCGCGCTCATGCGGGCCGGTGAACTCAGCCCCCATCCGGGGGACCGGTCCCGCCGGCTGGTCGAGGCCGCGTACCTCGCGACTTTCACCGGTCAACTCGACGACGTGTCAAGACTGCTGGCCGACGCGGGACAGGCACTCGACACGCCGACCGGGCTGGTCTTCGCCGCCACCGCCCACCTCCTCACCAACGACGAGGGCGATGTCGACTCCGCATACCGGCTCCTGGCCCGGGCGCTCGACACCGACACCGCCCAGAACGACGACTGGGACCACTACGGCATCCTGTACGCGCTGCTGCTCGTCAGCCTCTATGCCCTCCGCCCCGAGCCGTGGGAGCTTCTCAAGACCGCGATGGACCGGTTCGAACCGGGTGCGGTGACCCCGTTCCGACTGTGCTACGACGCGTACGTCGACCCCACTCGAGCTCCCGATGCGTTGCGGAAGGGCCTCGCGGACGCCTTCACGGCGCTGCCTGCCGACGCGGCACCCTGGGAGCTGATCCCCCTGGCCTTCGCGGCGGTCGCAGTGGACGCCCTGTCCGACTACAGGTACCTGGTCGCCCGCATGATCGAACGGGAACGCGACGGCGGCGCGATCGCCATGGTCGTTCCGGCTTTGATGCTGCTCTGTCACGACTCCTACACCCGCGGGCTGTGGGACGAGGCCGAGAACCTGGCACGGGAGGGGTTGGATCTGGCAGTGGCCTACGGCTACCACTTCTGGGAGCGGCAGATCCGGGCCCTGCTGGCAACGGGCGCGGCTCTGCGCGGCAACGTGGATCTCGCCCGGACCGGCAGCGAGGAGACCTCGACCTGGGCGGCGCCGCGCGGCATCGAGGTGACGGAGGGGTACGCCCGGTCGGCTCGCCACCTCGCGGCCATCGGCCAGGGCGACTACGAGGAGGCCCATGTCCAAGTGGCCAGGGTCGATCCCTCCGGCGCACCGAGCGCAGGCGTCCCGGGCCGGTGGATGCTCCTGGACCTGGTCGAGGCGGAGGTCCGTACCGGCCGCACGGACCAGGCCCGCGCCCATGTCACCGTGGCACGGGAGGCGGGCAGCCACCGCATCTCCCCCCGCATCGCGATGATCACCGCCGGGGCAGCGGCCGTGGCCGCCGAGGAGAAGGAGGCCGGCCACCTGTTCGAAGCGGCCCTGTCCCTGCCTCAGGCGGCCCGCTGGCCCTGGGAACACGCGCGCATCCAGCTCGCCTACGGGCAGTGGCTGCGCCGCAACCGCGACCCCCGCGCCCGCCAGTACCTGAGCGCCGCCCTCGAAACCCTGGAGCGGATCGGCGCGAATGCCATGGCCCACCGGGCCCGCAACGAGCTGCGCGCCGCCGGGGTCGCTACCACCACCACGACGGGGCACGACGCACTGGCAGTCGTGTTGACCGTGCAGGAACGGCAGATCGCCGAGCTGGCGGCCACCGGCCTGACCAACAAGCAGATCGGCGAACGTCTGTTCCTGTCACACCGCACGGTCGGCTCCCATCTGCACCGGCTGTATCCCAAGCTCGGGATCACCTCACGCGCCGCGCTCCGCGCCGCCCTGGAGGCGATGGCACCGGCCGAGCACGACGAGGCCCCCGTGTGGGCGACCTATGACTGAACACCGCCGCATCGTTTGACCCGGCGCCTTCGTCGTGCCGGAGGCCGGCGCCGTCCCGCCTCGAAGACCAGGAAGCGGGGGCCGCTCCGGCAGTACCGTTGAGGGAGGCCAACCTCATCGGCGAGCTGGAGAAGACCTTGCTCGACACGGGGATCGACACACAGATCAGTGCCCTGGCGACCGTGTTGCTCGACCGCGTGGGGGAGCTGGCGAAGGAGATCGCGGCGCGGATCCGCGCCGTCGCGCCGAGCTCCCACTACGAGGTGGTGCCCGCGGAGGAGCTGGAGGAGGCTTGCCGGGCACACCTGTGCAACGCACTCCAGGCGCTGTCCGGGCAGGCACCTTTGGACACCGAGGCCGCGGCCCGCGTCGGCCGCCGCCGAGCCCAGGAGAACGTGCCGCTTCCCTCCGTGATGACGGCCTACCGCGTCGGCGTGAAGTCCTTCTGGGAGGCAGTGGTCGCGGAAGCCCTCAGGACATCCCTGGTGGGGAGCGACCAGCTAGTCGCGGCGGCCTCGGCGATCTGGGAGCTCCAGGACGCCATCACCGAGGGCATGGTCTCCGGATACCACGACGCGGCGTCCCAGCGGCTCCTCGCCGGCGAGCGGGAACGTTCGGCGCTGGTGGAGGCGCTGCTGGAGGGCAGGAGCATGGACGTCGACGCCGTGTGGTCCGCGGCGGAGGTCCTGGGCGTACCGCGCAACGGCCCGTTCACCGTGGTCGCCGCGGAGGTACCGGGGATAGGCCGGCAGGCCCTGCCGGAGGTCGCGGCCATCCTGAGCCGGCGCGACATCCGGTCCGGCTGGCGGCTGCGCCCGGATCTGGAGCTGGGGATCGTGTACCTGCGTACCTCACGGGACCTGGACGACCTCGCCAGGGTGCTGCGGCAGCACGCACAGCTGCGCGTAGGGGTCAGCCCCACCTATGACGACCTGTGCCGCACGGGGGACGCTCTGCGCTTCGCCAAGGTCGCCATGCGCGGCGGCGACGCGGAGAGCGGCGCCGTGACCTTCTTCGACGACTCCCCGCTCGCGGTGGCCTCGGCCGGCGCACCCGGCGTCATGGCCCGCGTCGCCAGCAATGTCCTCGGTCCCATCGAGGCCCTGCCGGCCGGCGAACGCGATGTGCTGCTGGACACCCTGGAGGCCTGGTCGGCCTGCGGCGGATCGGCCGAGGAGGCCGCCAAGCGTCTGTACGTTCACCCCAACACCGTGCGCATGCGCCTGCGCCGCATCGCCGAGCACACCGGCCGCTCCGTGTCCGATCCCCGCGGAATCACCGAACTCTCCCTCGCGCTGTGCGCGGTGCGGCAGACACCGAACCACTCGTCCTCGGAACCGGCCGGTAGCACCGGTAGCACGGAGCCGGCGGACGGCTGAGCCGGCCGGGATCGCTCCCGGCCGGCATGGTGCGTCGTCCCGGCGACCATCGCCGTTCGTCCGCGTCAGAGCGCCTCCGGCAGAGCTGCCGTGCCGATGCCCTGGTGCACGCGGTCGAGGAGATCGGCGTACGCGGCGATCATGCGCGTGCGGCTGAAGCGTTCGCGGCTGTGGGCCAGCGCGGGGGCGAATTCCGCTTTGCGGCCGAGGGCGTCGACCCAGGCCGACATGATCGCTTCGGGGTCGGGCGGCGTGATGATGCCGTGTCCGGTGACGATCGCCGCGGTGTCGCCGACGTCGGTGGCGACCGGGATGGCGCCGCACATCATGCCCTCGATCAGGCACAGTGGCGCCGCCTCCCCCGAGGAGGACGTCAGGGCCACCACGTCGCCGGCCGCGTAGACGGTCTCCATGTCGCTCCGCACGCCGAGCAGGTGCAGCCGGTGGGGAGGCTGCGGACCGTCGCCGAAGGCGGCCTGGATGTCCTCACGCAACGCGAGGTTGGCCGGGGTCATGCCCGCGCCGCACATCAGCACGTGCCCGGCGGGCTCGTGCCGGAGCCACGCCTGCGCGGCCTCCAGGAACAGCGGCACGTTCTTCATCGTGGCGTACCGCGCGGCGTAGACGACCACCGGCGCGGACTCCGGGATGCCGAGCGCGGTCCGCAGCCGGGCTCGCCGATAGGGGTCGGGCTGGAAGCGCAGCAGGTCCACGCCGTTCGGGATGACGTGCAGCAGTTCGCCGGGAACCCCGGCGGCCTGGTACGCGTCCCGGGTGGACTCGGCGCAGCAGACGGCGGCCGCGATCGTGCCGCTCGCGACGGCGGCCTTCAGCTCGTCCAGGGCGGCGCCCTGGTTCTCCGGGTCGGAGCGGTGCAGGCAGACCACGACGGGCCGCAGCGGCAGGCCGGCCTGATTGAGCAGTTCGAGGGGCTGCTCCTTCAGCGACAGAATGATGTCGGCGGCCGCCGTCGCCCTGGCCGTCGTGGCCAGCTCCGGCCCGGTGAAGGCCGTCGGCCCCCCGGTCAGGCCGAAACTGCGGCCCAAGGAGGTGACTTCCACCCCGGCGGCCGTCAGCGACCGGTAGCAGGCGTCCTCCTCCATCGGCTGGCGCGTGGCCTCGCGGTGCACCTCCCCGTGCATGCTGAGCACGCTGTGGTGCTGGCCGCCCTCGCGTAGTCCGAGGACGACGTCGCTGTGCAGGATCCGGGCTCCGCCGGAGAAGAAGCCCTCATAAACCGAGAGCACACGCAGTCCGTGCGTCACACGCACACCATCACCCGCCTTGCGGAAGTACTGAACGACCCCCGTGATCTGCGGGTTAGGCGATATCTGGGGGGATGGAGATGACGTGGGGCTGAACGCGGCCCATCGCCTGGACGTACGATCGGCTGTCTCCGGCCCAACAACCTGAGCCGGGACCTATACGGTACAAGTCGGGCCCCGCGAGGTCACCCAGGCTGTTCGAACTTCGGTGGGTTTGCCCGGTGGGGGCGGCGATCCGGGCGGGGTCGTGCCGCCGGATGTGCCGAGTGGGCCGGGGCTCGGCCGGGGCGTCGGCGCGGGTATCGATACGGGCATTTTCCAATAAATCGTACATACGCTCCGAAATGGGTATGAAACCTCCGTGGCGAGCAGCCGGGCAGTCGCAGGCCGCGACCGTGAGGTCGTCCCCACTCGTATCCTGGGCGGCGATCTGGCGGCCGTGCTCTATTCCGCGCTCCGCGAGGCCGCGAACCTGCTGGACGCCGCCGCGGCGGCCGTCTACCTGCTGGACGAGGACAGCGGCGAACTCAAGGCGGCCATGGTCGGCGGCAGCCCGCCGCCGGTGTTCATGCTCCCGGGACACATGGCGCTGGACGCCCCCTACGCCTCCTCGCGTGCCCTGGGCGCCGGAGCGGTCGTGGTGATGACCGATCCGGATCCGCAGATCGAGGATCTCTACGATCTGCCGTACTACCCCTATGCCATCGCCGCGGCCCCGCTCATCGCCGGCGGCCGGCGCTTCGGCGCCCTGTCCGTCCTCCGTCCGGAGACCCACGGCGAGTACGGAGCCGACGACCGCGCGCGGCTGGGAGGGGTCGGTGACCGGCTCGGGCGGGCCCTCGCCGCACTCGTCCGGCACGGCGCGGAGATCGTGCCGGGGCACATGCCCGTCATGGTGCCCATCGCCCGTGCCGACCCCGCCGAATGTGACTACCACGTGGCCGGAGACCCCCCTTGGGGGGTGCGCGGCGTCCCCGGTTCCGCGGGGCTGAGCCTCATGTACCCCTTGCGGCGGCTGTCCGATCTGCTCAACCAGGCCACGACCATGGACCAGGTCGTCGGGGCGGCGCGGTACTGCGTCATGGATCCGTTCCAGGCCAAGGCCCTGGTGCTGGCGTCCGTCGGCCAGGGCCGCCTCTGGGTCGTCGGGCACAGCGGGGACTCCTCGGACCTGGCGCGCAACCTCCACGGCAGTGGGCTGCACAGCAGGGAACCCGCGGCGCAGGCGGTCCGGCGGCGTGCGCTGGTGGTCTCCGGCGATTGCGGTGCGCTGGCCGTGGAACGCCGGCATCCCGATGACGGGTCGCCCTCCGCCGCTTACCTCCCCCTCGTCGGGAACCGGCACGTCGTCGACCTGCCCTACATCGGGAGGGACAGCGTCGTCGGCGTGTGCTGCCTGGAGTTCGGCGGCCCACGCCGCCTCTCGCCCGAGGAGAGGGCCGTTCTGACGATGATGGCGGGTTCGGTGGGCCCGGCCGTGGAACGGGTGGAACTGACCCGCAAGCGGCACGTACTCGCCGAGAACCTGCAGAAGAGGCTGCTCCCGCCGGTGCTGTCCGAATCACCCCGGCTGACGACCACGGCCCGCTACGAGCCGGCCTCGGCCACGTCCGAGGTCGGCGGTGACTGGTACGACGTGATCGAGCTGCCGGGCGGGCGGGTCGTGCTGGTGGTGGGCGACGTGGAGGGCCACGCGATCGAGAGCGCGGCCGTCATGGGCCAGTTGCGCGGTGCGGTGGTGGCCTACGCGACCGAGGGGCACCGGCCGACCGCGGTCGTCGACCGGACCGGCAGGCTGTTCGCCAGGCTCGGCACGGACCTGCTCGCCACCTGCTGCGTCGTCGCCCTGGACACCGCCGCAGGCACGGCCGAAGTGGCCCTGGCGGGCCATCCACCGCCCCTCGCCATGGGCCCCGACGGAGGCGTCACCGTCCTTCAGGCTCCGCCCAACGTGCCGCTCGGTGTCTCCGTCCCCGCCCCCTGCCGCTCGCGGAAGCACACCCTCGTGCCGGGTTCGGTGCTCATGCTGTACTCGGACGGGCTGGTGGACGCCTGTGCCCCGGACCCCACCGCCGCCGCGACCACGCTGCTGCGTACCGGCAGCGCCGCGGCAGGAGGCAATCTCGAAGAGCTCGCCGACCGCGTGGTCGCTCAGATGCCGGGGTTCCACCACCGCCGTGACGACGCCGTGCTGCTTCTGGCCCGTTATGAGGGCTCCGACGTCCGGGCGGCGTCCCGGACGGGACACCTGCACCTCCAGGGGCACGACCTGCTGGGGGTCAAGACGGCCCGGGGCTTCGTGGACGACGCGCTGCGCGCCTGGGGCCTGGAGGAGATGTCGGAGGACCTTCAGCTCGTCGTCTCCGAGGTCGTGACCAACGCCCTCATCCACGCGGGCAGCGACGTCGAGGTGCGGCTGCGCGTCCTGAGGGACAACATCCGCATGGAAGTCCGGGACTCCGACAGCGAACCGCCCGTGCCGTCGGCCTTCTCCCTCACCGAGGAGGGAAGTGCCCAGGCGGAGTCCGGACGCGGTCTCTTCCTCGTGGACGCCCTGGCCAGCGCGTGGAACAGCTCGCCCAGCGGGCGCGGCAAGACGGTCTGGCTGGAGATGGCGATCCCCGGAACCTGAGGCGCCCGTGTTCGTTGCCGCTACCAGGGCGGCGTCGCGGTGCGGTGGAAGTCGGCTGCGGCGACAGTGGCGGGGACACCGGGTTCGGCGGCGAGGTCGGCATGGCCGTCGTTGGTGGAATCCGGCGCGATGACGTCCTGTAGTGGGCTCGGGCTTCGTCTTCGGTGTGTCCGCCGAGGAACGTCCGGATGATGTGCCGTACCGTGGTGCCCGGGTCGTTGCGGATGACCTGAGCGCGCGCCGGTGGTCTCGTACGACGGCATGCAACCGCGGGGTCGTCCGGGGGATCGCCGTTCGCCGCGCATGTCGCGGGCGTTGCGGTCATGGCGGGGTACCGACGAAGCGGGTGGGCCGGTCCTGGGAGTTGTGCCCGACACCGACTACGGCGAGGAGACCTTCACCCTCGACGAGGACAGCATGCTGGTCATGGTCACCGACGGGGTGGTCTAAGGACCGGGCCTCACGCTGGAAGCCGGACTGGAGCGAGCCGGAACACTAGCCGGCGAAGCCGTCCACGACGGACTCAACGCCGAGGAGACCGCCGACCGCATCCTCGACGCCGCGGCCGCCGTTAGACCACCTCGACGACCTCGCCGTGCGGGTCGTCCGACGCACATGATGGAAGGCTAGGCGCCCCAGAACGCCTCGGTCCTGCTTCCGACGAGGTGAGGGCCCATCGGACCCGCACCACCATCTTCCCCACCTGCGCGTTCGACTCCAGGTAGCGATGCACCGCCGACATCTCGTCCAGGCCGTCGAAGACCCGGTCGATGACCGGGCGGATCGCGCCGAGGTCAGTCCCGAGGTGACGAACGCCATCGCCGGGCGGACGCCCGCATCGTCGGGGTGGGTCTCCGCGGTGACGCCGTACCCGCGCAGGGTCAGGCCGGTGGAGACGGCGGTGAGCGCGGGGAGTTCGATGGGGCGATCCGGATGGCGGTGAGGACGACGCTACTGGACGCCGCGATCCACAAGTCCCAAGCATTGCTCGGACGTGTGTGGCAGTTAGCTGGGTACCCACCAAGCCGGAGCGCATGCCACGGCGGCATCGACCATGTCTTCCTTCGTGACTGAGGGGTCGTTGAGCCATGCCTTGACGGCGCCGGCGAATCCATGGGCCATGAACTGGGCGATCACGTGGCGGTTGGCATGGCGAAGCTCTGAGGGATCACTGCGCGCCATGAACGCCAGGGTGTAGTCGTTGAAGTGGCGCACGAGCGCCTCGTACACACCGCTGTCCGCCGGATCCCCGAGGGAGAGACTGTAGACCGCCCGGAACCGCTCGACGTGGTCCCCCACCACCGCCGTATTCATGCGAAGCAGCTCGACAGCCGAGTGGCCGCCCTGCGACCTCTCGTCCTCTAGGCGGTGGCCACGGTCCAAGTCGGCATAGAGAACCTGAATGAGCAGGTCCAGCGGGGTGCCGTAGCGATTGTAGAAGGTTGCTCGAGTGACCCCGGCACGGTCGGCCAGTTCGGCGACGCTGATCTGAGAGACCGGCCGCTCCGAGGCGAGTTCCACAATGGCCCGTTCGAAGGCCCGAATCGTCCGGGTGATGCGGGGGTCGGTCCGCCTGTTCAGTGCACTGCCCTCCTGTCGGCCCGCGAACACGCTGCCACCCGGTGCCGGGAACGTTTCGCCGTCGTGCCCTGGACCCATATTGCGCCATGACACAATCGATGCTTTTATACACCTGTCAAATATAATCTTGAAGGGCACATACATGACCCCCCACTCGCCACTCTCCGCCCAGGAAGCCACCGACCGACTGGCCATCCGTGAACTGATCGACGCCTACGCGCACTGCGCCGACCGGCGAGACGCGAAGGGTCAAATGACCCTGTTCACCGAAGACACCCGTTTCCTGGTGTTCATGGACGCCACCGCGGCAGAGCCGACGCAGGAACTGCAAGGACGCGAGGCCCTCGCCCCGGTATTCGACAACCTCAACACCTACCAAGCGACTACGCACTTCAATGGTCAGAGCACCATCTCCCTGGACGGAAACCGGGCGAGCGGCGAGAGCTACTGCCTGGCCCACCACATCTCGGTCGATGGAGATGGACAACGCACGATCATGATCGCCTCCATCCGTTATCTCGACCAATTCGCCAAGGATGCGGGCGGCGAGTGGCTCTTCGCCGAGCGCCGACTGATGGTCGACTGGACCGAGACGCGCCCCTCCACGTCGTGAACGCCCGGGCCGGGTCGCGCCCGCATCTCCGCGCCCCCTCAGCGCTGCGTGCGGGCGGCGGGACCGCGCCGGTCACGAAACGGCCGGACCAGATGCTGGCGCTCGGCGTCGGCGCACTTCTGCCGGCCAGGGCCTAGGTCGTGTCTCATAATTGATCTTGTGGTGGGGCGAGGAGAGATAACGGACTCGGCGTGGTCGCGGATAGAGCCGCTGCTTCCGCAGAGCGACGGTGTTGG
>NZ_JBHXSO010000112.1:0-11184 GCF_042714775.1 Streptomyces sp. NPDC058691
CGCCCTCCTGCACGCGATAGTAGGGATACATGGTGTCGAGCTCCTCGGCGGCGTCGCCGGTCAGGAGCAGCGCTCTGGGCACCTGCTTCTCCTCGCATCTGAGGCGGATGAGGCAGATCCGATCCGATCCGATCCGATTGTGTGAGCATTCCTCGGCCCAGTCCGCCCGTCAAGCCTTTACACCATTCCCTCCGAGCCCTTGGCCGCGTCGAGCAATCGCCGGAACCGCTCGCCGGACAGCAGGATGTGCCGACGCATGGCGTAGGCGGCGGCGTCGGGGTCACGCGCGGCGATCGCGGCCACAACTTCTTCGTGCTCGGCCATGGCCAAGTGAGTGACCTGGGTGTCGTGGAGAAGCCGGAACAGGTGCACGTGCGTGTGCAGGCGAGCAAGCGCGTCGCGGATGACCTGGTTCTCCGCGCTCAGGGCGACGAGATCGTGAAAAGCGGCGTCGCGGAGCCCGAAGGCGCCATAGGCCATGGGCCCGCTGCCCCCCTCCAGCTCCGCCATCTCCTCCAGCATTCGTCGCAGACCGGCCACCTGCTGCAAGGATGCGCGTTCGGCGGATCTGCGCGCCGCTGCCGGCTCGAGGAGCAGGCGGAGCTCAAGCATGTCCTCGAATCGCTGGCGGGTGATTTGGGGGGGAATGTGATAGCCGGCATGAGGCACACGCACGACCAGGCCCTCGGCCTCCATCCGGTTCAGAGCGTCTCGGATCGGCGTCTGCGAGACCCCCAACTCTCGCGCCAGGACGTCGATCGTGACGCGGGAGCCAGGCTCGATCCGTAGCGACATCAGCTGTCCGAGCAGCGTGTCATACACCTCGTCGGCAAGCCGGCCACGAGATTTTCCCGGCGGCGTTCCGCCCGTCATGGCCTCACGGCCCCTCGCGATCATCGCTTCGTCGTCCATCGTGACGTGAGGTCCTTTCTTACGTCTTTGCGAACCTGTTGACACGGGTCGCATGCTGCGGGATGTTGATGCCCCGATCGGATCGTATAGGAAAGGTGACGGATGCTGGCCATCCTTCACCCATCGCGGAACCGCCCGCCAGCGCCCTACTTCGACCACCTGAAGCTCCGCTGAGCATGCTCGACGTCCTGCTCGGTTCGCCACCGGGCCGCACAAGGACCGAAGGACCTCTCGACCGCCTGAAGCCCCATGACGTCGCGGCGTACTCGTGACGCCGGTCCGCGGGTCAGCCCCTGCGACAGCCGGCAATACGCCTGCACCCAGCAACTGCTCTGCGAAGCACGCAGCAAGGCTCCAGAAGTCCCGACCCAGAAAGCAGGCACGAGGATGCGGTATCCCCAGCCATTCGGACGACTGTCCGTTCCCGGTGGAAAGGTGCAACTGGCGACGGCGGCCCTATTGGTGGCCACGACCGTGGCGGCTTGCGGCGGCGGCACGCAGGCGAGCGCCCCCAAGGCGCCGGCGACCATCCCGGAGCTCACCAAGGACCCGCTGACCCTCAGCTTCATCTGGTTCGACTGGCCCCCCGCCCACGCGCTGGAAGCCTTCGCGAACGCGGAGTACACCAAGGAGCGGCGGAACGTGACCGTCAAGGTCAACACCGTGCCGAACGCGAACTGGCACGACGCGATGTTCACCCAGTTCGCAGCGCACCGTACCGACTTCGACATCCCGATCCTGGACTCGCAACACATCGGCGAGGCCGTGACGAACGGCAATATCCTCGACATCACCGACTTCGTCAAGAAGAACATCGACGTCAAGGCCTACAACCCGTACCTCCTGGCGGCCTACGGCCAGTTCCCCCAGGCGGAGACCGGCAAGCGCGACGAAAACGCCAGCATGTACGGACTGCCGCTGCTCGGCGACACCTGGACGATGATCTACCGCAAGGACCTGATCGGCGACAAGCCACCGCAGACGTGGGACCAGATGATCTCAGTCGCCGAGAAGTGCCAGGCGGACCACCCCGGCGTCAGCGGGTTGGCTTTCCACCAGGCCAA
The DNA here is from genome assembly GCF_042714775.1 of Streptomyces sp. NPDC058691. Taxonomy (NCBI): domain Bacteria; kingdom Bacillati; phylum Actinomycetota; class Actinomycetes; order Kitasatosporales; family Streptomycetaceae; genus Streptomyces; species Streptomyces sp. NPDC058691. The sequence goes on from NZ_JBHXSO010000112.1 coordinate 1,977, forward strand.
CGGCTCCGACGCCGCGGCCGTCACCTACAACACGGTCAACGGCGTCTACGGAGGCAACCTCTGGGACTCCAAGACGCGCAAGATCGACGGCGTCCTCAACGACACCGCGGGCCAAGAGGCGATGGACGTCCTGGTCAACAAGATGAAGCCGCTGACCGCCAAGGGTTCCGGCAACTGGTTCATCGACGAGGTGAACGCGGCGGTCGCCCAGGGCAAGGCATGCATCGCGTTCAACTGGATCGCCGCGAGCGGCGGCCTGCTTGACCCGAAGCAGTCGACGCTCGGCACCACGCGGGAGCAGATCCTCGACAAGCTCGGTTTTGCCACCCTGCCGAGCCAGAAGACGAACCTGGTGCCTCTCGGCGGCATGGGGATGCACGTGTCGGCCTACTCCCCCCAAGCGAACCAGGCGGAGGCCCTGAACTTCATGAAGTGGTTCGAGCGGCCTGACATCCAGAAGAAGTGGGCCGCGGCGGGTGGCGTGCCCGCGCGTACGGACGCCCTGCAGTCGCCCGAGTTCCTCAACGCCGGGCCGTTCAACCAGGTGTACGCCGACTCGGTTCCGCGGATGCGGGACATGTGGAACGTGCCCGAGTACGCGCGCCTCGTCGACATCGAGAACACCAACGTGAACGCGGCTCTCAACGGCGCGGAAAAGCCGAAGGATGCGCTCGACGACATCGCCAAGGAGCAGCAGAGCGTGCTCGACTCCGGCAGCCGCAAGGGCGGCGGCGGACTGTGAGTGCCCCCACTCCACTGACGACCGACCACGCCCGGCAGGCGGCGTCCGCGACGCCGCCTGCACCAAGTCGGTCCCGCCGCTTGAGTGACCGCGGGCTCGCCGTGGCCTTCATCTCCCCGGCGCTGCTGCTGTTGCTCGCCATGTCGGTGTTCCCGTTGCTGTGGGCGTTGTACCTGTCGTTCACCGACTACTCGGCCACCCGCGGGGGGCCGGCCCATTTCATCTGGTTCGAGAACTACACCGCCATCCTGACGTCGGCGCAGGTCCACCTGAGGGCCTTGACGACGTTGATCTACGTGGTCGGCGCGGTCACCCTGCAGACGGTGCTCGGTTTCGCCATCGCCTACCTGATCTCACGGCGCACGCACGGGCGAGGACTGCTGACCACTTTGTTCCTGGTTCCGATGATGCTGTCGCCGGTCGTGGTCGGGCTGTTCTGGCGATTTATGCTCGACGCGCAATTCGGCGTGATCAACAGCTTGCTCGGCTCGCTCGGCCTGGAGCAGGTGGAGTGGCTCACCCAGCAGCGAACGGCACTCCTGTCCCTGATCTTGGTCGACACCTGGCAATGGACGCCGTTCATCATGCTCATCGCACTTGCGGGCCTCACCGCGGTTCCCAAGTACCTGTACGAGGCCGCCTCGATCGATCGGGCGTCCGAGTGGTTCCGGTTCCGCACCATCACTCTTCCGCTGGTGTGGCCGCTGCTCCTCATCGCGGTGTTGTTCAGGGCCATCGAGGCCTTCCGGCTGTTCGACCTCGTCTACATCCTCACCAGCGGAGGTCCGGGGGTCTCCACCGAGACGTTGTCGTTCCACGTCTACAAGGTCGCGTTCCTGGGCTTCAACACCGGAACCGCCTCGGCGTACGGGATCCTCATGGTCCTCGTCGTCATCGTCCTCACGCAGCTCTACCTGCGCTACTTGAACAAGCTCAAGGAGGACTGATGGCCGTATCCGTCGACAAGGCCGCCTCCACAGATCCTGTCCGGGATCACACGCCGCCAGCGCGTCGCCTCCGCGGCCGGGGCCGTTCCGTGCTGGAGGTCACGCTGCTGACCGTGCTGGCCGTCGTGATGCTCTTTCCGGTGCTGTGGATGATCGAGACGTCCATCAAGGAGAACCGGGACGTCTACGCCGTCCCGGCCAAGTTCTTCGACTTCAAGGTCACGATGGGCCATTTCAAGGACGTGTTCGTCGCCTCCGACGGCGGTCGCTCGGCCTTGTCCGTCTCGTTCCTCAACTCCGTCGTGGTCGCCGGGGTCTCCACGGCGCTGGCCACCGTGCTGGGGGTCCCGGCGGCCTGGGCCTACTCCCGCTTCGCCGTGAAGGCCAAGAAGGACCAACTGTTCTTCATCCTGTCCACCCGCTTCATGCCGCCCGTGGTGGTCGTGATCCCGATCTTCCTCATGTACCGCCAAGTCGGACTCATCGACACCAAGCTCGGCCTGATCCTCATCTACGCCGCGTTCAACGTCCCGTTCACGATCTGGATGATGAAGGGGTTCGTCGACGAGGTGCCCGCAGAGTACGAGGATGCCGCCATGCTCGACGGCTACACCCGCTTGCAGGCGTTCCGCCGATTCACCCTTCCCCTGCTCCTGCCCGGCATCGCCGCGACGGCGGTCTTCGCACTCATCTTCTCGTGGAACGAGTTCGTGTTCGCCATCTTCCTCACCTCCAGCGACAGCGTGCGGACGGCCCCGCCTGCCATCGCCGGCCTCATCGGTGGAACCACGGTGGACTGGGGTCTCGTGGCCGCCGCCTCCGTAGTGTTCGCCCTACCGGTGCTCGTCTTCGCCTACCTGGTGCGCAGGCACCTCGTCGCCGGTGTGACGCTCGGGGCGGTGCGACGCTGATGACGGGCATCGAGGTGACCGCGCTGCACAAGCGCTACCCGGACGGGACGGTCGCAGTTGATCACGTGGACCTGTCCATCGGCGACGGCGAGCTGTTCGTGATGCTCGGCCCTTCGGGCTGCGGGAAGACGACCACGCTGCGAGCCATAGCCGGCCTGGAGAGGCAGACGACGGGCGACATCCGCATCGGCGACACGCTGGTCAACGACCTGCCGCCCGCCGAGCGCGACATCGCCATGGTGTTCCAGTTCTACGCTCTCTACCCGCATCTGAGAACCCGCGACAACCTGGCGTTCCCACTGCGGGCCGAGGGACTGCCCAAGGCGGAGGTGCGCGAGCGGGTCGACGAGGCCGCCCGGCTGATGCGGCTCCGTCCGCTCCTGGACCGGCGACCGCACCGGCTGTCCGGCGGGGAGCAGCAGCGCGTCGCGCTTGCTCGCGCCCTGGTGCGGCGACCGCGCGCATTCCTCATGGACGAACCCCTCACCAATCTGGACGCGGAGCTGAGGGCGGACATGCGCACGGAGATCAAGCACCTGCAGGGGGAACTGGGGACGACGATGGTCTACGTCACCCACGACCAGGTCGAGGCGATGTCGCTCGGCCACAGAATCGCCATCCTCAACAAGGGCCGCGTCGAGCAGATCGGCACGCCGCTGGAGGTCTACGACCGTCCGGCGAGTCTTTTCTGTGCCGCGTTCATCGGCTCCCCGCCGATGAACCTGATCGAGGTGGAGGTGGCCGACGGGAAGCTGCGCAGTCAGGGCGGACTGGTCCTCCCGCCACCGCCAAGCCTGCCGCGCGACCGTCGCCTGGTCGCAGGCGTCCGGCCGGAGGCGCTGGAAGTCACAGAACCAGGGGCGGACCGTTCGGCCCCGGCCCGCGTGGTCTCGGCGGAGTGGCTGGGAGACGAAGTCATCGCCGTGGTCGACCACGGCGGCCGGCGCGACGTACGGGTTCGGATGCCACCGACTGTCCGTTTCGCCGCCGGCGCGCCGGTCGGGCTGCGGCACACCGGCGGGCCCCCGCCGGTCTACGACGTGAGCACGGAAGAGCTGGTGGCCTGATGGGAACCGTGGCAGTGCACGGGCTGTGCAAGTCATTCGGCAAGGTCCAGGCCCTGGACGGGGTGACGCTGGACGTGCCGGACGGCTCGTTCTTCGTCGTGCTCGGGCCCTCCGGGGCAGGCAAGACGACGACCCTGCGAGCGATCGCCGGCCTTGAGCAGCTTGACGCCGGGTCGGTGCATCTGGACGGGAGGGACGCGACCGGTGACTCCCCGGCCGCACGCGACCTGGCCATGGTCTTCCAGAGCTACGCCCTCTACCCGCGACTCACGGCGTACGAGAACATCGCTTCGCCGCTGCGGGCACGCCGCTGTTCTTCCGGCGAGATCGCCGCTGCCGTCGAGCGGATGTCGAGTCTGCTGCACATCGAACGTCTGCTGCAGCGTCGTCCCGCGCAGATGTCGGGCGGTGAGATGCAGCGTGTCGCCCTGGCCCGGGCGCTGGTCCGTCGCCCGCGCGCGTTTCTCATGGACGAGCCGCTGACGAACCTCGACCTCAAGCTCCGCGTCGAGATGCGCACCGAGCTCACCCGCATCCACCGGAGTCTCGGGGGAACCTTCGTCCACGTGACCAACGACCAGGTCGAGGCCCTGTCCATGGCCGACCAGGTCGCGGTCCTCAAGGAGGGGAAGGTGCAACAGGTCGGAACGCCGACCGAGGTGTACGAGCGACCAGCCAACCAGTGGGTCGCAGGCTTCGTCGGGAGCCCGCCGATCAGCCTCCTTCCCTGCCACGCCGAGGGGGATCGTCTGGTCGGGGCGGAAGGCTGGACGCTGCCGCGGCCCCGCTGGACCACGGCTGAGGACGGTCGTCCGCTGATGCTGGGCCTGCGGGCAGAGGACCTGTCCATCGAGCAGCGTGGGGACGCGTCGTTGCCGGGTGAGCTCTACGGCCTTGAGCCGCTCGGTGACCGAACGGTGGTCGACGTCCGAGTGGGGACGGAGATCCTCAAGGTCAAGGCACGACCCACCGTCACGGGTACGCCGGGCGAGCGGCTGCTCGTCACGGTCGACCTGGACCGTGCGCACCTGTTCGATGCGGGCACCGGGCTGGCGCTGTCCGAGGCCGGGAGGTAACCGCGCAGGGCGGCGACGTCACCATGCGCCCGCACGTGGCGATCGAGCCTCGGCGGACCGTCACCGGTGAGCACAGCCTGACGACGCTGAAGCAGCGATGGCCCGAGAAGGCGACGGTGGTGCGGGGCGTCGCCCTGCAGCCAGGGCCAAGGCCACGTTCGACCCGCTCGGCAACCTCGACCCCGACGAGGTCGTGTGACGTGTTCGTCGACGCGCGTGGCGCGATCGCCGAGGTCACGGGACATCACCAGGAACATCACAGGAGGCGACGCAATGAGTGACCCGATGAACGTCCTGGCCCCGGAGCACCGGCGGCTCCGGATTGGCGACGCGTGGCGCGACGCCGCCGGCGGAGCCACCTTTGTCGTCGAGGATCCGGCCACTGGCAAGACCATCGCCGAGGTGTCGGACGCCGACGTCGTCGACGGGCTCGCCGCTCTGGACGCGGCGGGCAAGGCAATGGGGGAGTGGGCGGCGACACCGCCGCGAAAACGATCGGAGTTGTTGACCGCGACGTACCGGGCACTGACCGAGCGATCCGAGGAGATCGCCCGGCTGATAACGCTCGAGATGGGCAAGCCGCTCGCCGAGGCTCGGGGAGAGGTGGCCTACGGCGCCGAGTTCTTCCGTTGGTTCGCCGAGGAGGCGGTGCGCGTCGAGGGGCGCTACAACACCGCTCCTGCTGGTGGATATCGCATCCTCACCGTGCCGAAGCCGGTCGGACCGTGCGTCTTCGTGACGCCCTGGAACTTTCCGTTGGCCATGGGTGCCCGCAAGCTCGCTCCTGCGCTGGCGGCGGGCTGCACGACGATCACCAAGCCGGCAGCCCAGACGCCACTCACCATGCTGTTCCTGGCCCGCATCATGGAGGAGGTCGGCGTTCCCCCGGGCGTCGTCAACGTCGTGACAACCAAGCGTGCCGGCGAGGTGGTCTCAGCACTGCTGGCCGACCGTCGGACCCGCAAGCTTTCGTTCACCGGGTCGACCGAGGTCGGGCGCGTGCTGCTACGACAGGCGGCGGACAACGTGCTGCGCACCTCCATGGAACTGGGCGGCAACGCGGCCTTGATCGTGTGTGCCGACGCGGACCTGGACGTCGCGCTCGACGGTGCCATGGTGGCCAAGATGCGCAACATCGGGGAGTCCTGCATCGCGGCCAACCGAATCTACGTCGAGGAGCCGGTGCGCGAGGAGTTCACGGTGCGCTTCGCCAAGCGGATGGGAGCGCTCTCGGTGGGCCATGGTCTCGACGACGGCGTGGACGTCGGGGCGTTGATCGACGAGGCCTCGGTCACCGAGATCGACGAGCTCGTCGCCGACGCGGTCGATCGCGGCGCCCGTGTCTTGGTGGGCGGCGAGCGTCCGGATGGGCGGGGCCACTTCTACCCGCCTACGGTCCTGGTCGACGTGCCCGAAGACGCGCGGATACTGCAGGCGGAAATCTTCGGCCCGGTGGCGCCGATCATCTCGTTCACGTCCGACGACGAGGTAATGGCGAAGGCCAACGACACCGAGCACGGCCTGGTCGGATACGTCTTCACCCGTGACCTCCAGCGGGCGCTCCGGTTCACCGAGGGGTTGGAGACGGGGATGGTCGGCATCAACCGTGGTCTGATCTCGGACCCGTCAGCTCCGTTCGGAGGCGTGAAGCAGTCCGGGATCGGCAAGGAGGGGTCGCACGAGGGCATCCTTGAGTACCTCGACGTCACCTACGCGGCAATCGACCTACCGTGACCGGTTTACCGCTCCGGGTGCCCGCCGAGGATCACCGCGCCCTGTGCACACATGACCTGACCGGCCTCCACCCGTGGGGCGGGACCCGGGCCATGGCCGGCACGAATCCGCCGGCACCCGGGGACGCCGTCGACTCCGCCGGTGTGCGCGCCGCAGACGCGGCCGCGGCGGTGGATGGGGCGATCAGCCCTTTCGGTGGTCCCAAAGGCTACGCCCTCGGGCTCATGATCGAGGTGCTGGTCGCGACCTTGACTCGTACCGGCCTTGGCGACGATGTCCGCGGGACCCTCGACCCGACTGACCCGCCCACCAGGGGCGACGTCTTCATCGCGATGGACCCGAGGGCGCCCGGGCACGACCGAGTCCGGGAGCCCGGCGCGCGCCTGCGCTGCCCGGCAGCCGACGCCGTCCCGGTCTCGCAGGTGAACTGGACGTCCGCCCAGCACATCACCGCCGACGTTCCAGAGAGGCACTGACATGCTTGAGACCGTCCGCGGACCACGCCAGCTGATAGTGGGCGAAGGGGTCGCGCAGAACATCCCACGAGTGGTGGCCGAGTGTGGCTCGCGAGTCCTCATCGTGACCGACCGGGTTCTTCTGGGGCAGCCGGGCGTGGCCGAGATCGTGGCCGCCGTGCGGGAGAAGGTCCAAGTCGTCGGGGTGTTTGCCGACGCGACTCCGGACGTGCCACTCGCCGATGTCGCCCTGGCCGTCTCGGTCGCCGCAGAGGTGGACGCCGACGTCATCCTCGCCATCGGGGGTGGCACGGTGATCGACCTCGCCAAAATCGTCGGCGTCATCCGGCGCCACGGTGGGACGCCGCGCGACTTCTACGGCGAGTCGAAGGTGCCGGGGCCGACGATTCCTCTCGTCGCGGTCCCGACGACGTCAGGCACCGGCTCCGAGCTCACGCCCGTCTCGGTGTTGACCGACCCGGACCGTGAGCTGAAGGTGGGGGTCTCCAGCGTCCACATCGTGCCCGACTTCGCCATCGTCGACCCCGAGCTCACCTACACCTGCCCTGCGACGGTCACTGCCCACTCCGGCATCGACGCGTTTTGTCACGCGGTGGAGAGCTACACCGCGCGACCCCGGGCCCACGGACCGCGCGACCCGGTGGAGCAGGTCTTCCTCGGCCGCAACCCGATCACCGATCACTACGCGCTCCAGGCCGCGAAGCGGATCGCCCGCAGCTTGCCCCATGTCGTCAGGGACGGAGGCGACAAGGACGCGCGCGCGGACATGTCCTATGGGTCCATGCTGGCCGGGCTCGCATTTTCCCACGCAGGCAACGCGGCTCCGCACGCCCTCCAGTACCCCATCGGCGCAGCCACCCACACACCGCACGGCCTGGGCGTCGGGCTGCTGCTGCCCTACGCGCTGGACGCGGCCAGGGATGCCATCGGCGACCGGTTGACCATCCTCGCCGGGGTGTGCGGGCTCGACGTGACCGACGCCTCGGATGCCGAGGCTGCGGATACGTTCCTCACCTGGCTCGACGGGCTCCTTGCCGACATCGGCATCCCTGCCACCTTGGCGGACATCGGCGTGGCGCGCGCCGACCTCCCGCGCTTCGCGGAGATGGCCAGTGGCGTCACCCGCTTGATCCAGAACCATCCAGGCCCGACCGACACCGCCAGTCTGACCGCGATCCTCGAAGCGGCCTGGATCGGGGACCGGACCCGACACGGCCTGACTCCGGAGCAGAGATAGTGACGGGCCTTTCACATGACGACGAGTTCCCTGCCCCACCCTGGTTATCGGAATTGTCGGCTACGACTTTAGAGTCATCTCATTTGGCTGGGTAGGCTGTTGGTCGTGGCAGGGATTGTTGAACGGCTGGTGCCGGACGAGCTGTGGGAGCTGTTCCAGCGCGTGGTGCCGGAGGCGCCGTCGAGACCTCAAGGTGGCGGTCGGCGCCGGCATGGTGATCGTGAGGTCCTGGCCGCGATCGTGTTCGTGGCCACCTCGGGCTACACGTGGCAGCAGTTGCCCGCTGCCTCGTTCGGGCCGTCGGGGGCAACGGCTCATCGACGTTTCTCCGAGTGGACGAGGGCCAGGGTATGGGCCAAGCTCCACCGTCTGGTCCTTGACGAACTCGGCCCGCGGTGAGCTGGAATGGTCTCGGTTCGCGATCGACTCGGTGAACATGCGGGCCTTGAAAAGGGGGACCTGACAGGTCCGAATCCTGTCGACCGGGGCAAGTACGGTATGTAGATCCATTTGATCACCGAGCGGACCGGTCTGCCCCTCTCCGTGGCAATCTCGGGGGCCAATCTGCACGACAGCCAGGCGCTGATCCCCCTCGTGCAAGGGATACCGCCGATCCGCTCCCGCCACGGACGCCGACGACGCAAGCCCGGAAAGCTTCACGCCGACAAGGGCTACGACTACCCCCACCTGCGACGATGGTTACGTCAACGTGGCATCCAGCACCGCATCGCGAGGAAGGGAATCGAGTCCTCGCAACGACTGGGCCGCCACCGCTGGACCATCGAACGAACCATGTCCTGGCTCGCCGGCTGCCGCCGACTCCACCGCCGCTACGAACGCAAAGCCGAACACTTCCTCGCCTTCACGAGCATCGCCTGCACCCTCATCTGCTACCGCAGACATACCAAATGAGATGACGTCTAAGAGCTCGTAACACGATCACGTGGAGCGGCGCAGGTCAGCCGTAACCGGTGCGACGATTGAGCCGTTCGTGAGGGCGTGAGCGTCAAGCCGTGGG
>NZ_JBHXSO010000113.1:0-11161 GCF_042714775.1 Streptomyces sp. NPDC058691
ACCCACGGCTTGACGCTCACGCCCTCACGAACGGCTCAATCGTCGCACCGGTTACGGCTGACCTGCGCCGCTCCACGTGATCGTGTTACGAGCTCTAAGGGCTGTCCCGTAATCAATCACGTCCGGCTGTGGATGAGCTGATTCCGGTACTGCTCGCTCGTCGTATGCGGCGCCCCGGCCCCCGCCCCAACTGGGCATGCCGGCACACGGTGGCTGGGGCGACATCCGGCGCCGCCGGGCCACCGGCCGCCCTGTTACGGAATGAGCAGCAGTTTGCCCACGGTCCCCTGGGATTCGAGGTCGTGGTGTGCCTGGGCGGCGTCCTCCAAGGGATACGTCCGGTCGATCAGGACATCGAGTGTGCCGTCGCCGACCCACTGCATCACCTGGGAGGCGCGCTGCCGCCACTGGTCGGTGGACTCGTGGGGGGCATCGCCCCGGACGTGGACCAGGCGAACCCCGTCAGGCTGCACCCACAGATCCAGCGGCGGAATGGGGCCCCCCGCGCGGCCGTAGTGGACGAAGACGCCCCCGAAGCGCAGCGACGAGATACTGACGTCGAACAGAGTGCTGCCCGTGCCGTCGAACGCGAAGTCGACGCCCTCACCGTCGGTGAGTTCTCGGATGGCGGCACCCAGGTCCTCGGTCTCGTCGCGGACCAGCACCTTCCAGGCGCCCGCCTCGGCAGCCGAGCGCGCCTTGTGGGCGCGGGAGACCGTGGCGATCACACGTGCACCGCGGGCGGTGATCAACTGCGTCAGCATGCGGCCGACGCCGCTGGCGGCGGAATGCACCAGCGCCACCGTGCCACTGGGAACGGGAACGGCGTCGTGGGACAGGTGCTGTGCCGTCAGCCCCTGCATCAGCGCGCCTGCCGCGGCCTCGAAGGTCACGTTGTCGGGGATCGGGACGAGGCGCTCGTGCGGAACCGCGATCATGTCGGCGTAGCTGCCCATCACGTACTGCCAGGCGACCCGGTCGCCGATCTTGGCTGTGGCGTCCGCGCCGACGGCGGTGACCACTCCGGCACCGTCGGCCCCCAGACGCGCCGGCAGTTCGAGACCCTCGATCAGGCCGCGACGCATGTAGCTGTCCATGAGGTTGATGCCGGCGGCCCTGACCTCGACGAGCACCTTGCCCGGGGACAGTTCGGGGACGGGTCGCTCCTCGACGCGAAGGACGTCGGGTGATCCGAAACTGGGAAGGGAAATGGTGCGCACGATAGGTGCTCCTCGTTCAGATGGCGACGCGATGCGCCGCGGACCTACGAGACTGCAGGTTACATACATGAAGGCTTCATGCAAAATGGCCCAGGGATGCGTGATGTCTTCATGTAACCACACGTGGGTGGAACCGTCCTTCTGCGCCTTCCGGCACCCGGTTACCATGGTCTTTCGATCAGCAAGGGGACGTGAGGACAGCCACCCATGGGAACCAGGCAGCCACGGGACACCGGTGCGCAGCTAGCGGCCGTCCAGCAGTTGATGCGGCTGCTCGTCGCAACCTACGCACACGAGATGGACTCCCGCGCCGGCGACCTCGGCCTCACCCGGACCCAGGCCATCCTTCTCGGAACCGCCACCCAGCCCGGTTCCATCCGTGAACTGGCCCAGCGCATGGGCTGCGACCCGTCCAACCTCACGGGCGTGGTGCAGCGACTTCGCGAGCGCGACCTCATCGCGGTCGAACCTGACCCCGAGGACCTTCGCGCCAAGCGCATCTCGCTCACCACAACGGGCGTCGATACCGTCAGCCAGCTCAACGAGGGCACCGCCCAGCTCCTCACCGCGATCAGCACGGCCACTCCCACCCAGCTGACCACCTTCGAAAAGCTGCTCCGACGCCTGCTCGACCAGTAGCCGCGGGGGTGGACGGCGACCCGATCGCGAGCGAGCGGACAGGGGCGTCCTGTCGGCCGGTCAGCCGGTCAGCCGGTGCGCCGGGGCTAGCGGCCCGGCAGCTCGGCGGCGGCGGTGCCCGTCCAACTGCCCAGGAGTGCGAGGGTCTCGGCGGAGGGCGAGGCGGGTTCGGGGGAGTAGACGACCAGGTACTGTTCCGGCTCGTCCACCACCCGCAGGACTTCGAACTCCAGGGCGAGGTCGCCGACGAGCGGATGGTGGTAGCGACCCTTCCAGTGCCCCGCACCCTGCGCGCGCGGTGTTTTCCTGGATAGCGGCCGACCCTTCCTGGCCGGGTCCGGACGGCGTACCGCCCTCCCCGCCATAGCAGCACCCAGAGAGCGCCCCTTTTTCTGGACACAGGGGGCGATCGACGCGGAATGGATACGGAGAGAGGTGTCCCCGTTACGTTGGGCGAGCGCCAGTCTCATGCGCACGTCCCACAACTTTCATGTCGCCATCTGGCTGTGCCGTCTGTGCCAGAGCACGGGTGTATTCGTTGATTCCTCGACTGTGATGCCCATTCAGATGCATGAAGACTTCAAGCGCTTTACTCGAAGACCTCATGTATATAGTGTGCGGTAGTCGGGCTTTCCGCAGGCTGTTGGGCTGCTCGGCAACGTGAGTATCCGCCGTGTGATCGACGGCGAGCCACTCCGGACCACGATTGACCATCATGAGGAGAACCACGTGCATCCGCTGACATCGGTAGGTCGGCCATGGCGATGATCGACGCCGTCGACCGTTATCTCGGGTCCGACCCGGGCGGTGAGCGCATCCGGACGGCGGCGAACGGGGCGATCGCTGTTCTGGCGGCGATCGGGGCCTCCGCGCTGCTCGATGCCAACTTCCACATGTTCGAAGTGGCCGCATCGGTCCCAGGGGCTGGGGTCATCAATCATTTGGCCCCACTGCTTGTGCTGATACTCGGCGCGTCGGTTGCGCTGACGGCGTCTTTTGTCGTGGGTGAGCGAACCGTGCGTGCGCGTGCGGTGACGTCGCTGATCGCCTGCGTCGGCATGTGGGCGGGCCTGTCCCTGGCGATAGCCGTACATCCCCATCGGTTCGTCGGTCTGGTCCTGCTGGTCGTCGTTCCGGCCGTCGGCGCTTGGTTCCGACGCTACGGGGCGCGTGCGTTCGCGACCGGGTTCCCGATCCACGTCGGCTATCTGATCGGTTTTCTCGCGGGCGGCCAGATCAGCGTCGACCAGCTCGCGTGGCCCGGGGCCATCATCGGTGTGGCCGGCGCGGCGGCCTTCATCGTCGGGTTGGCGTTGTTGCCGGGCTACGCTCATGCGACGGCGCGAATGCAGCGTTCCTACCGCGCCCGTGCCCGTCGTGTTCTCACTGTGACCGGCGCGTTGATGGACGCTCCCGTGCACACCCCTGCCGATCATCGGCTCGCGCGACGGCTGCGGCGACTGGTCGTGCGTCTCAATGAGACCGCCCTGGTGCTCGACACTCAGTTGGCCACCGCGCCGGCCGACGACAACGACACGTCGGCCACGGACCGACGCCGCTCACTGTTCGAACACGAGCGCGCCGTGGTCACCCTGGCACGGCTCGCGCAACGACATGCTCACCGCCAACTGAGTCGTGAGGCACGGGATGACGCCCGAGCGGTCGTCACCGCCGCGCGGGAGCTCGATCGCGCCGCTCTCGAAAAGGTCGTCGGCCGTTTCCAGCGCTACCAGCGGGCCGACTCCGTGCCGCGCTTTGGGAGCCACGAAGACGGTGGTATCGGCGCAGTCGGCGCGGCCTGGGGTGCCGGAGAGATCGCCGAGCGCTACCACGAGGCGGCCCGCGCGCTGGTGTCCGCCATCAGCAGCCCCGACGCGGACCCTCACGTGCAGCAGGAACCGCGTCCCGCGGTGCATCTGATCGGCGGTTGGCTGCCGGGTTCGGGAATCGTGAACGCGATGGCATCGTCGAAACAGGGCACAGCACGGGTGGACCGGATCTCGCTGACCGTGAGCACCCGCGTCTCGGTGCAGCTGGCCATCGCGCTCAGTTTGGCGATCTTTTTCGGCGATTTGCTCAGTCCGTCGCATCTGCTGTGGGCTGTCGTCTCGGTGTACGTGACGTTCCTCGGTTCCGCCAGTGACCGCGAACAGTTGCACAAGTCCGTGTTTCGCGTCCTCGGCACGTTGGTCGGCGTGGTGGTCGGTGACGGCCTCGCCCGACTGACCGGGACGCAGCCGGTGGCATCGATAGCCGTGGTCATCCTGGCGGCGTTCTTGATGTCGTACTTCGGCAGGATCAACTACGCCCTCGTCGTCGGCGCGGCCACCCTGGGTGTCGCGCAGTTCTACTCACAGGCCGGCGAACTGACTTCCTCGCTGCTGGCCACGCGTGTTGAGGAGACCGCTCTGGGAGCCGCGTGCGCGATCATCGTCGGGCTGGCCGTTCTGCCACTGCGCACGACCCACGCGGCCCAGGTCGCGCTGGCCGGCTATCTGCGTGCGCTGGCGCAGGTACTCGACGGTCTTCTCGCGCCCGACAACCCGACCGCCGGGCACAGAGCGCGGACCGACACCCGCGTCCTCGATGCCAGTTTCCACGCAGCGACCGCGACGATCCGCCCGCTGGTCAGAACGCTCCTGGGCACCGCCAACCGCCGATGCCCTGAGATGCTGCGACTGGTGGACCTGTCCCACGAACTCGGTCGCACTATCGTGCACGACAGTTCGGCGCTGGCGCACCGCGGAAACGACCTGACGGAACTCGCCGGAATCACCCACCGGGCGGCATCGGCCGCCCGGGCTGTGGCGGACAACCTGGACGGCCACCAGGCCCGCCCGCCCGTCCCTTCCGCCGCCGCAGCACTGGAACCGGCGCGTCCCGAACAGCAGACGCCGGTCACCGGTAGCCTGCGCTCCGAGCTCGAGGACATCGAGCGTGTGCTGACCGAGCTGGCCCTGATGCCCGGGCTGGCGACCCCGGACGTCACGGTGGCCGCACACGGGCACGGCCGCCCTCGACCCGAAGACGCCACCGGCCCGTCCTGTCCCGGCACCAGGGCCGACGCACCACTCGGCGAACGAGCCGCCCCCGTGCCGGGCCTGTCAGGCGACGCCGCCACGGTCACCGTCAGCGGCACGCTGCGCTGCCCGCTGCACCCCGACGGCTGCGAGGCACGGATCACCCTGGTGACCGCCCAGGGCAAGTACTGTACGAAGATCAGGGCGGAGAACGGCCGTTACCAGATCACCGGACTTCCCCCCGGCGGATACACCCTGATCGCCTCCGCCTCACAGCACGCCCCGCATGGCGAATTCCTGCTCGTGGACCGGGCCGGCCGACAACTCAGGCACGATATCGCGCTCGCCCCCGCCCGCTGATCGACCCAGCAGCCGGTCGGCAACGCACGGCTGCGCGACGCAAACGAGCATGTCGTGCCCGTGCGGTCGCCCGGGGTGCGATGAAGGCCCTGCCCGCGTCGGCGGCGGCTCTGGTGCCGGCAAGTCGCCGCCGGTTGCGGCGTGATGAAGACGCGCAGGGCGACGCTCGCGGTGGCCGCCCAGTGACGGGGACCGAGCTCGGAACCCAGAGAATACACATGAAGACTTCATGTATTATTGGTGGGCAAATACGCCGGACATCAACATTTCGCATCCTCCCAAGGTTGAGCGCTCTGCACCGAACCCGGAGTGATTCAGTCGTTCGCCAGAAGCCACTGCCACATCTCCCTTGGCAGCTTCAGACCCATGCGCAGTTCGGCTTGGCTGATGGCCGCCGGGCTCCCCGGACCACCGAGGGCAGCGAAAAGGCTGGGGTCGTGCCGCTCAAGCCACGAGGTCACCCGGCCCCACGCCTCTCGTACGTCTCCTGTCTCGCGTATCGGCGTCTCACTCACCTGAGATCCCCACCTTGGCACGGTGTACTCGTTCGCTGAGCACGCCACTGACGTCGCCGGCACGCGAGGAGCGTTGCCCGGCCTCGAGGACTATGGAGTTGTCCATCCAAGGAAGCGACGACCGCTGATCATTCATAGGAAGACCGTATGCGAGGCCACTGACAAGGACTGACTCGGAACGAGTGATCGCGGACCGTCCACGGCGCCGGATGACCCGGTTGCGCGGAGCGGGTGGGTGAGCGCCGGTCGGTCGCTCCGGTGCTGGTGCCATGCAGCGGCTGCGGCCCGCATCGTGCCGTCCACTTGTCGGGGTCTTGCACCTCGCCCCAGAGTCGGTGCTGGGCTCGTGCGAACGCGGCGAGCCCACGCCTGGGAGCAGTGGCGAACGCAGGGTGTTGGGCCACGTCGCCGCGTTACTCGACCAGGTCCTGCACCACGTCGAGCACCTGCGTATGGGCATGCGCGATCTGCCGGCAGAGCTGCCTGAAGCCGTCTCCGCCGACTGAGTCCTGCGGTCGGCTAGCGGGGGAGCTTGGTAGTGCGTTCGGGATGAGCAGCCGCGATGTAGCGCATGGCGGCGCCGACGCTGATCCCGAAGAGCCCCATCAATCGGAGCGGGTCGGCTGAGAGACGGGCTTCGTCGAGGCAGTCTGCTCGCCTCACACCTGTCCGATGCCGCTGCCGGTCTTGTGACACGCATGAGCACTGAAACCTGCGATCAACTCTACGAGCTCATCGGCGAGCGGCTGCGCTCCACCCGTCTGGGAGGTGCGGCGCCGGCGGGCTCGAATAGCGCCCCGATGACACTGATTGGCAGAGAACCGCCGCCTCGGTACTCGCAGAGGCGATCGAGCAGGATCCGGAGTTCGCCCTGGTGCTGCGAAACGCGGTCGAATCAGCAGCAAGGGCGCAAGGGCAGGCGCATACGGGTGGCAGTGCCCATCACCAGGTTCATTTCGACGGGGGCGTGGACAATCGCCGGGGCGTCATCGCCGCCGATAATGTCGATCTCAGGGCTTCGGTCACGCCGACGGCAGCACACCCCAGGCCATCAGCTGACACGCCCGCCGCACCGTCGGCGGACATCATCGCCACAGCACCGCCGGATGTGACCTGGAAGCTCTTGCCGACGTCCGAAGACGGCGCATCGGAGTACTACGGGTTCGCGGTTCCGTTCTCCGCTTCAGCCGGGCCAACCCGGGTGAGCGGAGGCACCGCGGCGGGCTACGCTCACACACCTACGGGCGCGCTCATCGCCGGAGCGCAATTGAGTGCAAGGAGCGGGCCCAGCTCGGAGCGGCCGTCATGGGAGCCGACGATCACACGTCAATTCGTGCCGTCCCCGGACCGTGACCGGCATCTCGCGTGCCTCCGAGGGCAGGCGGTCCTGCCCGAACCAGTGCAGAAGGGGACGCTGGCGCAGGTAGGTGGCTTTGTCTGCCATTCGTACACACCGGACACCGCGGTGATCGGACTGGTACTGAGGTCACCCACCGCCCAGCTGGGGCTGATCGTGCTCGCGCTCAAGTGCCGCGGAAACGATTGGCAGATGGTGGCGCCACCGGGCGGCATGTGGACCTCGGTGAAGCGAACGCTCGGCGGGACCACCGGCGTTGTCCGTGAGGGACGCCGGGCTGACGTCGCCGCCGTACGAACCGGACGCGTTCGCAGCTGACCTCCGCGGCAGAGGTACACCCTGATCCGACCTGCCCGGCCGGTGCAGACCTCTCCGCTCGTTGCCCCGACTCTCCCGGAGCAACGCGTGGCGGCGAGGGTCGCGCACCGCCGGATGACAACGGGTCGACGACGGCAACACCTACGGCGACATCGCCATCCGCAAGGTGAGGCCGACCGGTACGGTGACCACCCCGCCCGCCCGCTTCCGGTGACGGGACCGGCTCCGCCCAGGGCGCGGTTCGAGGAGCCGGACGCTGTGGAACTCGATGGGCTCGAGATCGACAGTCCGCCTCCTGATTGGCCGGGTTGGCCCGAGTGGGCGGTCGATCGGTGGCCGTCCTTTGCGTGACGAGCCCTTGATGCGTTGGTTCAGTCCGCGACCAGCGGCTCAGGCGTGAGTGAGGCGGTCCGCGTGCGGACAGCACAGACCCAGAAGGCCACCCTCATCGTTGCCCTCCTGGACCGTGTGCGTACGTTTCCCTGAGCGAGTCACGGACGTGACCCGAGGGGGTTGGCGCCGAGGTCCCATGGAACCCGGACAACAAGTCGCAATTCGGTTGTGTACGGCATCGGTTGTGGCGCAGTCATTCAATTTGCTACGGAGTGGTATTCGTTGCTTCCGGCAATCGGATCCTCTATTTTGTAGGTGGTCCGAGGGTTCCACCGTGGCTTGCTCGATTATCGGACGAAATGCTTTGGATGTCATGGGTAGGGCAACTCTTGGAAGGCGACTGTGATCCTCCCGATGCACGGCGAGGCGGCCGAAACCAATCTGACTGTCTATGCATGGATCCTGAAGAACCGTCACGTTGACTTGGCGCTAATGCAGCAGGAACTGAAGTTGGCCATTGCGGAGCTGGAGGAAAGCCTCGAACGGCTCTGTGCCGCCGGCCTGGTGGTGCGGCCCGACGGTGACCTGGCCACTGGGTTCGCGGTGGATCCTGCTGTCGCCATCGCGAAGCTGACGGGCCCGATCGCATCGCGTGTGCGAGAGGAGGAGCGCCGCATCCTGGAAATTCGGGAAGAGCTGGCCCGTTTCACTCCTCTCTATGTGGAAAAAAGCAGTTCGTCTCAAGGGCTGGAGGTCCTTGGGAGTCTGAACGAGGTGCGGGCTGCCCTGAATCGCGAAGCGGCGCTGTGCCGGTTCGAGATGATCACGTGTCAGCCGGGCGGGGGATCGCGTAAGCCGGAGGCCATGTCCGAGGCGATGCAGCGCGATGCCGCGCTACTGGACCGGGGCGTGTCCATTCGTACGCTCTACCACCACACTGCCCGGTTCAACGGGCCCAGTCAGGCTTATGTGGCGGCCGCGTCGGCGCTGGGGGCGCAGTACCGAACCCTTCATGAACTCTTCGGGCGCATCATCGTCTTCGACCGGAGCATCGCATTCGTTCCCGTACAGGATCAGTCCTGGGGCGCGGTGATCCTGAGGGAGCCTTCGACGGTGGCGTACCTGTGCAACGTCTTCGAGGAGGCATGGGAGCGGGGCACGCCGTTCGCGGACGCTGCGAGCCAGGGCCTCGAGCAAGTCTCGCGCGAGATCCAGGAGACGATCGTCCGTCTGATGGCTGAGGGGCACAAGGACGAGACGATAGCCCGTCGCCTCGGCATGTCCCTGCGCACCGCGCGGCGGCACATCGCCGACATCATGGAACAACTGAAGGCGACGAGCCGCTTCCAGGCGGGTGTGGCCGCGGCAACCCACGGACTCGCGAAGCCCGCGGCCGCCGGCCAGGGCGACCACGCCCAAGGGGACCCGGACGAGAGCCGGCCGACACGTCCGTTGGGCGGATGCCCGGCATGCGACCAGGTTTCCGACGGCGCCTGAGCCGGGCTGTGGTATCCGACGACGTGACGCCGGTCCCCGGGGCACCGCTCAGTGCAGTGGGCCACGGACCGATGTGTCATTCCGCGGCGGGCTCCGTCACCGGCGGACGGTCGCCGATGAAGGTGAAAAGGTAGGTCGACGGCTGTACGACCGGCTGAATGACCCACGAGTAGTTCGGCGGGATGTACAGGACCTCCGTCGTGCGGAGCTGGAATCGGACGGGGCCCTCGATCGGCGGTGTTTCCTCCCGTTCCCGGCGTTCGCCGAGGTCGGGCAACAGGGTCCAGTGTCCGCTGCCCGAGATCTGATGGACCAGGGTGTCACAGGGAGCTCGGGCTGCTCGAACGCTCAGAGGGGCCTGTTCACTGCAGACGGTTCGTACGGGCCTTCCGAGGAGATCGGAGAGACCTTCGGCCAGCAGTTCCCGATCTGACTCATCAGCGAGGGGACCGCACGCCGGGTGGTCGTGCTCCGGCCACACGACTCCGGGTGCTCGGCCCAGGAAGACCGATGCGAACGCGGCGACTTCCTGGCAGTGCAGCGCTGGGTCGGTGGTCTCCACCGGACTCCCTTCATCGTTGGAACCCCGCGTACAAGGCGGCAGGGGCGTCGTACCGGCGGTCCGCTTTCCGGGGGGTGGCTGAAAGTCTGGTGCAACCGTCCGGGATGTCGATGGCAAGGCGCAGATTGACGCCAAAGCTCCACTGGACGCGGTGCGGCTCGAAGGCCGTGAGGGCCGGCGGGGTCGAGGGATTCCAGTGACGGTGCGTGCCGATGATCATCGTCCTGCTTTCCGGCATGTGCAAGTCACGAGAATCTGTTGACCGGGCGATCCTTGAATGATGCATGTGACAAAGGCATCGCCTTCCGGTCGAGCAGGTAAATGCCCTGTGGCATCGTTTCGTCGCATCCTTTCTAGGTTGTTTTGTTCACTGGTCTACCTGGTGCCAGACAGTTTGATGAGGCGGTGCGGTCCTGGTGATCGGTGTTTCCGCGTTGCCATGCTTGTTGCGGGGTCGCGGGTCGAAGTGGCGCGCGCCGGTGCAGAGGAGGAACTTCCATGACTGGTCGCAAGGCGGCAGTTCGGGTCGCGGTGGCCGTGGCCGCGGTCGCCGCCGCATGCCTGTCCGGGCAGTCGGCGACCGCCGAGCGTCCTGGCGTGCCGCACAGACACGCCGAGGCTTTCGTGACCGTGCAGGCGTGCTCCGAGTTCTGCACGTATGACAGTTCTTGGGGTGGCCGGGTGCGCAGCGGGTCGAACGGGTAGCGGGACAAGAGTGTTTCCGGTAGTTCGATCAGGGCTGTCCATGGCCCCGCGGATGTCCGGCGCGCATGTTCCCCACTCCTAGAGAGCGAGAGATCCTCGTGATGTTGTGCGAGGGTCTGACCTATCAGGCCATCGCGCGTGAGATGGGGATCAGCCCGCACACCGTGGACGCCCACATTCGTCGGCTCCGGCGCAAAGCCGGCGTCACCAACCGTTCTCAGCTGGTGGTCCTGGCGATGCAATTGGGTATCTACCAGGCCACAGCAGGAAAAGCAGGCATGGACGGATGACGAGAGGGAAGCCGCCAAGCGGCTTCCCTCCCCGTCGACCATCGGGGGTTCAGTCGGCCACGCCGGCGGACCCCCTTCACCATTCTCGGCCCGAGTGCGCCCGCTCCGCGCGCCAGGGTGGGCCTGACGGTAACGCGTGCCCGCAGTGACGACTTCGCCCTTCGCCGACCCCCCTTGTTCCTGGGTGAGTTGAGGCCGCGGACCAGGCCTTCCGGCCCGTCATCGTGTTCCGGGACGTGGAACTGCCAGTACGCGGTCCCGCAGCACCGGGAAGTCGGCGCGGGTCTTGGCGACGAGGCCGGGGTCGAGATCCACGGTGAGCACTTCCTCGCCCGTGCCCGCCTC
>NZ_JBHXSO010000114.1:0-11063 GCF_042714775.1 Streptomyces sp. NPDC058691
CCGGACGAGCGCGGCGGCGCGTTCGCGCCGGGCGTGCACCGGTTCCGCCGGGTCGACGTCGATCTGGATCAGGGAAACGCGCACCGTACCACCGCTCATGAGTCGGGACATCCTGCCGGGCCTGCGGTCGTCACCGGATGTATGCGTGTCCGGTGGCCCGGTGCCCGGGAGGGTTTCTCCTCGGGCACCGGGCGTTGGTGTTGCTGAGTGTGGGTCAGCCGGTGATGCCGGAGCGGAGATGCGGGGTGATCGCCAGGCCGATCTCCGCGAGGGAGGCGGGAGTGTTGATCTCGTAGTGTCCGTATCGCAGGTCGGTGTTGATCACCTGGCCGGTGGTGTGGGTGCGCCAGGCATCGCTGGTGGGGTGCTCCTCGTGCTTGTCGAGTGCGGCGGTGAAGAAGAGCAGGTCGCCGTTCACCTGTCCGGGTGTGTGGGCGTGCATCAGGCGCAGGTTGTGGACGAAGGTGTCCGCGACGGCTGCCCGGATCTGATCGTCGTCGCCCACGGTGTCCGGGCCCGCCTGGCGGATCAGCTCGGCCACCTCGTCCTCGGCGACTTCGTCCTCGGTCTCGTCCGCTGTCCGGGTCCTGGTGTCCGGGCCGGCCGGGGTCAGGGCCGGGCCGGGGTAGGAGTCCAGGAGGGCCAGGAGGGCGACCTCTTCGCCGTGTTCTTGCAGTTGGCGGGCCATTTCGTGGGCGACCACGCCGCCGAAGGACCAGCCGAGGAGCCGGTAGGGACCGGCGGGCTGGACGGTCCGGATGCGGGACACGTAGTCGGCGGCCATGTGCGAGACCGTGGCCGGTGCGTCGTCGGCCTGGCGCAGGCTGCGGGCCTGCAGCCCGTAGAGCGGCACGTCCACGGACAGGTGCCGGGCGAGTCCGAGGTACGACCAGCTGATCCCGAAGCCCGGATGGACGCAGAACAGTGGCAGGTCGTCTCCTGTCGCGCGCAGCGGCAGCAGTACTTCCAGGCTGTCGCCCTGTACTCCCTGTTCCAGGCTCCGCGCCAGCTGGGCCACGTTTGGTGCGGCGAACAGCTCGCCGATCCCGAGTTCCGTGCCCAGCACGGTGCGGATCCGTCCCAGCAGTCTCACCGCGAGGAGGGAGTCTCCGCCCAGGTCGAAGAACGAGTGGTCGACACCAACGGTGTCCAGGCCGAGGACCTCGGCGAAGAGTCCGGCGAGCACTTCCTCGCGGGCGGTGCGCGGTGCCGTGTCGAGGGCTGTCTCGAAGGTCGGTGCGGGCAGTGCCTTGCGGTCCAGCTTGCCGTTGGGGGTCAGGGGCAGCGTCTCCAGTACGACCACTGCTGAGGGAACCATGTGGTCCGGCAGCCGCTCGGCCACCAGCGCCCGGGCTGCCGTCCCCAGGTCCTGGTGCTCTGGGGCCGTGCCCGTGACCGGCACGAGGTAGGCGACCAGGCGTTTGTCGCCGGGGATGTCCTCGCGGACGATGACCGCGGCCTGGGCGACGCTGTGGTGTGTGGCCAGGGCCGCTTCGATCTCGCCGAGTTCGATGCGGAAGCCGCGGACCTTGACCTGATCGTCGGTTCGGCCGAGGTATTCGAGCTGACCGTCGGTGGTCCAGCGTGCCAGGTCACCCGTGCGGTACATGCGTGTCCCGGCGGGTCCGTAGGGGTCGGCCACGAACCGCTCGGCGGTCAGGGCGGCCCGGTTGAGGTATCCGCGGGCCAGTTGGACACCGGCGAGGTAGAGGTCGCCGGGCACGCCTGCGGGTACGGGTTGCAGCCATGCGTCCAGGACGTACACCTGGGTGTTCCACACCGGCCGGCCGATGGGCACCGCGAGCGCTCCCGGAACCACCGATGCGAACGTCACGTCGACCGAGGCTTCCGTCGGCCCGTACAGGTTCTCCAACCGCACGTCCAAGGCTTCGTGGAAGCGCTCGGCGACGGGGGCGGGCAGGGCTTCGCCGCTGCACAGCACGCGCCGCAGGCTGGTGCAGCCCGCCGCGGCCGGCTCCTGGAGGAACGCCGTGAGCATCGACGGCACGAAGTGCACCGTGGTCACCTGCTGCTCGCGGATGAGGCCGGCGAGGTAGGCCGGGTCCTTGTGCCCGTCCGGACGGGTTACCACCAGTGCCGCACCGGTGATCAGCGGCCAGAAGAACTCCCACACCGACACATCGAAACTGGCCGGCGTCTTCTGCAGTACCCGGTCGTCCGCCTCCAGACCATAGGCGTCCTGCATCCACAGCAGGCGGTTGACGATGCCGGCGTGGGGTACGGCGACGCCCTTGGGGCGGCCGGTGGAGCCGGAGGTGTAGATCACATAGGCGGCGCCGCGAGGGTCGTACGACTCAGGCAGTCCACCCGGTATCGCGTCGGCCGGTTCATCGATGAACACGCGCGGTATCCGGGAGGCGGGCAGCTCCACATCCCGGGCTGTCAGGACGCAATGGGCGTTGGCGTCGGCGAGCATGTAGGCCAGCCGCTCTGCCGGGTACCCCAGGTCGAGCGGCAGGTAGGCGGCTCCGGCCCGGTGCACAGCCAGCAGTGCCACCACCAGATCCGCCGAACGTGGCAGGGCCACAGCGACGATCGACTCCGCCCCGACCCCGCGACCGGCCAGCACCCACGCCAGGTACTCCACCTGTGCGTCCAGCTCCGCATACGTCAGCTCGGCACCCTCGAACACCACCGCCACCGCATCCGGAGTACGCGCGACCTGCGCCGCGAACAGCTCCGGCAGCGTCGCGGCGGGCACGTCCCGGCCGGTGTCGTTCCACCCGCGCAGAACCTGGTGCACCTCGGTGCCGGAGAGCAGCGCGGCGCTGTGGTGGTTCGCGTCGGGCTCTTGCTCCATGGCGGTCAGCACGGCGAGGTAGTAGTCGTGGATCCGCTCGATCAGCTCGTGGCTGAACTGAGTGCTCTCATATCTCAAGAGGAGCGCCAGTTCGCCGGTTGCGCTGTTCACCGAGAAGTCGGCGCTGAACGGCAGATCGCTCTCCATGGAATCCGTGGTGTCCAGTACCTGGATACTGGCGTCCGCGTCCCGTTCGACGTGGAAGTGGGTGTAGTTGAAGAAGCTGTCGAACAGCGCGTTCTGTCCGGTGATCCGCATGATCTCGGTCATCGGGTAGCGGCGGTGCTGCTGGATGCCCGCGTCGAGTTCGGCGACATGGCGGATCAGTCGCGTCCAGCTGCCGTCGGGAAGCCGGCCTCGCACTGGCAGGGTGTTGAGGAACAGGCCCACCACGCGGTCGCCGTCCGTCTCTTCCGTGCGGCCGTTGTAGACCGCGCCGGTCACCACGTCCTTGCTGCCGGTGACCAGGCTCATCACCCGCAGGTGTGCGGCCAGCACGACAGTGCGCAGCGGCACCCCGAGCGACGCGGCCAGCTTGCCCAGTCCCTCCCGAACCGCATCCGGAACCAGCCGGGGCTGGGCGCGCTTGGCCGTCTCGGCTTCCACCGGGTCCGAGGACTGCTTGCCGGCCGAGGCCGCCACGGTCTCGCGGCGCGGCAGCGGGGTGAACGAGGTGCCGTCCGTCTGAGCGATCCAGAACTCGCGGTCGGTCCGGTCTTCGAGGGCGGCGAGTTCGAGCTGGACGTACGAGCGGTAACGGGCGGCCACCGGCGGCGCGGCGTGAGTACCGGCATAGCGGTTGAGGAGTTCGGCGAAGACCGACCGCTCGCTCCAGCCGTCGAGGACGGCGTGGTGGAAGGTGACGAACAGCTGCATGGAGTTCTCGGACAGCCGCTGTACGTGGAATCTCACCAGCGGGGGCCTGCCAACGTCGAACGGCGTGCGCCGTTCGGCCTCGAAACGGTCGTCGACCAGCTCCTGCTGGTCGTCCCGGCCACGCAGATCCTCCACGGTCAGCGGCACCGGAACCTGGCGGTGCACGAACTGGGCCGGCTGATCGAAGCCGGTCAGCGCGAACGAGGTCCGCAGCAACTCGTGGGCCTCCAGCAGGCCCGCCACCGCGGTGTGCCAGGCCTGTTCGTCGAACACCGCCCGGAGCCGGTGGGCCACCACGTTGTGGTAGGCCGACGACCGCTGGCTCTCCAGCACCATGCCCACCTGCAGACGGGTCATGGGGTAGGCGTCCACCACGCCTTCCGGCACGACCTGACGGCCGGGCGCGGGCAGCAACGCGAACGGCTCCACACCCGCGGGAGTGTCCTGGGGGTTGTGATCGTCGCTGACGAGGGGGGCCAGGCCCCGGATCGTGGCGTGCCGCAGCAACTCGGCGAGCTCGAAGCGCAGCCCGCGCCCTCGAGCCAGGGCCAGGACCCGGATACTGCGGATCGAATCACCGCCCAGCGCGAAGTAGTTGTCGTCGATTCCCACCCGCTCCTGGCCGAGCACCTCGGCCCAGATCCCGGCCAGATCCGCCTCCACCGGGTTGCGCGGCGCCACGTAGGCCCCACCGCCCTCCCGCGTCGGCGCGGGCAGCGCCTTGCGGTCCAGCTTGCCGTTGACGGTCAGCGGCAGGCTTTCCAGCACGACCAGGTGCGTGGGCACCATGTACTCCGGCAGCCCGGCGGCCAGTTGCTCGCGCAGCCACTGCGCGCTCGCGTCCGTGACCGCGTAGCCGACCAGCTGGCCCTCGCGGACGATGACCGCCGCACCCGCGACCCCGTCCAGGCGTACCAGCGCCGCTTCGATCTCGCCGAGTTCGATGCGGAAGCCGCGGACCTTGACCTGATGGTCGGTGCGGCCGAGGTATTCGAGCTGTCCGTCGGTGGTCCAGCGTGCCAGGTCACCCGTGCGGTACATCCGTGTCCCGGCCGGCCCGTACGGATCGGCCACGAACCGCTCCGCCGTCAGACCCGGCCGGTTGAGGTAGCCCCGTGCCAACTGGACGCCTGCGAGATACAGATCACCCGCTACGCCTGCCGGTACGGGTTGCAGCCATGCGTCCAGGACGTACACCTGGGTGTTCCACACCGGCCGCCCGATGGGCACCACGGACGTACTCGGAGCCACCGGTGCGAACGTGACCTCCACGGACGCCTCGGTCGGCCCGTACAGGTTCTGCAACCGCACGTCCAAGACCTCGTGGAGATGCTCGGCCACGGGGGCGGGCAGGGCTTCGCCGCTGCACAGCACGCGCCGCAGACTGGTGCAGCCCGCCGCGGCCGGCTCCTGGAGGAACGCCGTGAGCATCGACGGCACGAAGTGCACCGTGGTCACCCGCTGCTCACGGATGAGACCGGCGAGATAGGCAGGGTCCTTGTGCCCGTCCGGACGGGCCACCACCAGTGCCGCACCGGTGATCAGCGGCCAGAAGAACTCCGGTACCGACACATCGAAACTCGCCGGCGTCTTCTGCAGTACCCGGTCGTCCGCCCGCAGGCCGTCGACGCCCTGCATCCACAGCAGGCGGTTGACGATCCCGGCGTGGGGTACGGCGACGCCCTTGGGGCGGCCGGTGGAGCCGGAGGTGTAGATCACATAGGCGGCGCTGCGAGTGTCGTACGACCCGGGCAGCCGACCGACCACCGCGTCCGCCGCATCGTCGACGAGCACCCGCGGTACCCGGGAATCGGGGAGCTCCACTCCGGGAGCGGTGACCACGCATGCCGCGTCCGCGTCGGCGAGCATGTAGGCCAGCCGCTCTGCCGGGTACCCCAGGTCGAGCGGCAGGTAGGCGGCTCCGGCCCGGTGCACCGCGAGCAGCGCCACCACCAGATCCGCCGAACGTGGCAGGGCCACCGCGACGATCGACTCCGCCCCGACCCCGCGACCCGCCAGCACGCCGGCCAGACGCTGCACCCGCGCGTCCAGCTCCGCATACGTCAGCCCGGCACCCTCGAACACCACCGCCACCGCATCCGGAGTACGCGCGACCTGCGCCGCGAACAACTCCGGCAGGGTGGTCGCGGGCACTTCCCGGACGGTGTCGTTCCACCCCGTCAGAACCTGTCCCCGCTCGTGGGCGTCCAGAACCTCGATCTGACCCAGTACGTGATGCGGGGATTCCTCGAGCGCGGCCACCACGCCCTCGGTCACCGTTCCCAGCAGCGAGGCGACCAGTTCCGAGCCGATCGGCGCTGCGGCCTGGACCGAGAACGCGAATCCGGTGTCCGAGCCGGTGCCCAGATCGTCCACCGACACCGTGAGGGGATAGTTGGTCCGGTCCTCGCCGGACAGGAGTTCCATCCCTTCGGGTTCGGCGCCGGCCGCGTCATCGCCACTCGGGCTGTGCCGGTAGTTGAAGAGGGTGGTGACGAGGGGGGCGGGTGCGGTCACGCCGCTGGCTTGCTGGGCGACGGCGAGGGGGGCGTGTTCGTGGACCATGAGTTCGGCGAGCTGGGTCTGCATGGAGCGCAGTGCGTCCAGGACGCCGATTCCGTGGGTAAGGGCTCGTACGGGGAGGTTGTTGATGAACAGTCCGGGGACGCGGTCGGCGCCGGCGCCGGCTTGCATGCGGCCGAACAGGACGGTGCCGAAGACGACGTCGTCGCGGCCTGAGACGGCGGCCAGGACCCGTGACCAGACCACGTGGAAGACGGTGGCCGGGCTGACGCCGTGCCGGCGGGCCTGCTCGCGCACGCGTGCCGCCAGCCCGGGCTGGAGGGGCACGCGTGTTTCGGTGACGTCGGTGCCGTCGCCGCGTACGTCCAGCACACCGAACGGCGCGGTCGGCTCGGTGACCTCGCCGAGCGTCTTCGCGAAGTAGGCCGCGTGCTCCTCACGTGACACACCGAGCAGCGCCTGACCGACGAAGTTCCGGTACGGCAACGGAGCAGGCAGGTGTCGGTCCCGTTCCTCGATGAAGGCCCGCACCTCGTCCAGCACCACGTCCAGCGAGGTGTGGTCCTGTGTGATGTGGTGGAGACGCAGCGCCATGAGCCAGCGGTCGTCACTGTCCGCCGCGACATACCCGTCCATCAGCGGCGCACGGCGCAGGTCCATCGGCGTCTCGCACAGGGCCAGCAGTGCTTGTGCCGCCTTCTGACCGGTGGCCCCCGTGCCGAGGTCGGTCTCGATGACCGGCATCACGGCCCGTCGGTGGACCACCTGCACCGGGTGGTCGAGGTTCTCCCAGGTGATGGAGGTGCGCAGGATGTCGTGGCGGTCGATGACCTTCTGCCAGGCGTGCAGGAACGCGTCGAGTCGTGCCCGCGAGTCGAAGCTCAGGACGACGCGGAGCATGTAGGGGTCACGGCCGTTGGCGGCTTCGAGCTGGTGGTGGAAGAACAGGCCTTCCTGCAGTGGCGCGAGGGGGTAGACGTCCTGCACGTTCGGTGCTCCACCGGGAACACCGGCCGCCACCAGGGCCAGCTCCTCCTCGGACAGTCCGGCCAGCGGCACCATGTCCGGCAGGATCGATTGCGCGTCCTGGGGGATCAGGCACGGCGGGACCTCGACCTCGTCGCGGGCTTCGGCGGCGGCCAGGCGGGCCGGTGTCGGTGCGGCGAACAGCGTGCGCACGTCCACGGACACCCCCCGGGCCCGCAGTCGCTCGACCAGCGTGACCGCCAGCAGTGAATGGCCGCCCAGGTCGAAGAAGCTGTCGTCGACACCGACCGCGGGCAGGCCCAGGACGTCGGCGAAGACCGCGCACAGGATCTCCTCGCGGACCGTCTCCGGCCCACGCCCCGCACCGGCCGCATAGTCCGGAGCGGGCAGAGCCCTGCGGTCCAGCTTCCCGTTCAGAGTCAGTGGAAGTGCCTCCAGCACCACCACCGCCGACGGCACCATGTAATCCGGCAGCACCCCGGCCGCGTGGGTGCGCAGCTGACCGGTGTCCAGGTTCTGGGCGCCTGCTGCCGGGACCACGTAGCCGACCAGGCTCTTCGTCCCTGGCTGGTCCTCCCGTACGACGACCGCGGCCTGTGCGACGCCGTTGTGCCTCATCAGCACCGTTTCGATCTCGCCGGGTTCGATGCGGAAGCCGCGGATCTTGACCTGTGTGTCGGCCCGGCCGATGTAGTCCAACTGCCCGTCGGTGGTCCACCGCACGAGGTCGCCGGTGCGGTACATCCGTGTCCCGGGCTTGCCGAACGGGTCGGCGACGAAGCGCTCGGCGGTCAGGCCCGGCCGGTTGAGGTAGCCGCGGGCCAGACCGAGACCCGCGATGTACAGCTCACCCGCCACACCCACCGGCACCGGCCGCAGCCCACTGTCCAGGACGTAGACACGGGTGTTGGCCATCGGCCGGCCGATCGACGGCGTCGCGCTGTCGGCGGCCGGATCCAGCCGCAGCGCGGTTGACCAGATCGTCGTCTCGGTCGGGCCGTACAGGTTCGTCACCTCGCCCACATCGTTCAGCGCGGCCGCCAGTTGGCCCGGCAGCGCCTCACCACCCACCAACACTCGCAACGTCGGCAGGGAGGTGTCGGTCTCGCGGAGATGCTCCAGCAGCGCCCGCCACAACGACGGCGTCGCCTGCATCACCGTCGCAGCCGAGCGCGTCAGAAGCTCCGACAGCCCGGCCGGGTCGACCACCGTGTCACGCGACGCCAACTCCACACACGCACCGCTGGTCAACGACAGATACAGCTCCAGCGCCGCGATGTCGAACGACACGGTCGTCACCGCGACCCAGCGATCCGCTGCCGTCAACGGGAAACGCTCGCGCATGTCCGTCAGGAAGTTGACCAGGCCCGCGTGCGGCACCACCACACCCTTGGGCCGGCCCGTGGAACCGGAGGTGTAGATCACATAGGCCGGATGCCGTGGCAGCAGCGGCGACTGTCGCTCGGCGTCCACCACCGGCATCGGGGAAAGCCTGCCGAGCGCCGCGACGGTTTCCCGAGCGTCAAGTACCAGGATCGAGGCCGGGTCCTCGACGGCCAGTACCGGCTCCACGTCCGCCGTGGTGAGCACCAATGCGGGGGCGGCATCGGTGAGCATGTGGGCGATCCGCTCCACCGGATACCCCGGGTCCACGGGCAGATACGCCCCGCCCGCCTTGACGACGGCCAGCAGCGCCACCACCAGCTCCGCCGAACGCGGCAGGGCCACCGCTACGAACCGCTCCGGCCCCACACCCCGCTCGACCAGCAGCCGTGCCAGCCGGTTGGCCCGCCCGTCCAGCTCCGCGTAGGTCAGCTCAGCGCCTTCGAACACGACCGCGACCGCGTCGGGGGTCCGTGCGACCTGCGCCGCGAACAACTCCGGCAGGGCGGTCGCGGGTACGTCCCGGGCGGTGTCGTTCCACTCCACCAGCACCCGATGCAGCTCGTCCGCGTCCAGAACCTCAACCCGGCTGACCGGCAGGGCCGGGTTGGCAGTGACCGCGTCCAGGACCCGCACGAGCCGTTCGCCGATCATGTCCACGGTCGTCCGGTCGAACAGGTCCGTCGCGAAGACGATCTCGCCGTCCAGACCCGCCGGGGCCCCGTCGGCGCCGAACTGCTCGAAGAACTGGAGATCCAGATCGAACTTTGCCGCCGGCTCACCACCCGGATACTCCGCGATCCGCAGGCCTGGCAGCTCCACGTGGGCCGCTGCGGCGTTTTGCAGGGCGAGTATGACTTGGAACAGCGGGTGGCGGGCTGTCGACCGGGTCGGGGCCAGTTCCTCCACCAGCCGCTCGAATGGCACGTCCTGGTGCGCGAACGCGTCCAGACCGCGCTCGCGCACCCGGCCCAGCAGTTCACCGAACGTCGGATCGCCGGACAGATCGGTACGCAGCACGAGGGTATTCACGAAGAACCCGACCAGTTCCTCGAGGGCCTCGTCCGTGCGCCCGGCCACCGGGCTTCCGATCGGGATGTCCTCGCCCGCCCCCAGCCGTGACAGCAGCACCGCCACCGCCGCCTGGAGCAGCATGAACATCGTCACGCCTCGCTCACGGGCCAGCTCCACCATCCGGGCGTGCACCTCGGCAGGAACCTGGACCTCCACGGAGGCACCGAAGTGGCCGGCCACCGCCGGACGCGGCCGGTCCGTCGGCAGGCCCAGTTCCTCCGGTGCCCCCGCCAGCGCTTCGCGCCAGTACGCCACCTGCCGTGCCAGCACACTGTCCGGATCATCCGCCTCGCCCAGCAGCTCTCGCTGCCACAGCGTGTAGTCCGCGTACTGCACCGGCAGCGGCTCCCACGAAGGCTCCCGTCCCTCGCAGCGCGCTGCGTACGCCGCCGACAGATCCCGCCACAGCGGCCCCATCGACCAGCCGTCCGCAGCGATGTGATGCATCACCAGCACCAGGACGCACTCGTCCGGCGCGACCACCAACAGGGTCGCCCGCAACGGCAACTCCATCGAGAGATCGAACGCGTACCCGGCGGCCTCCGTCACCAGTTCATCCACGTTGCCGGCGGTGGCTTCGACCACCGACAGCCGTGGATACGCGTTGTGGTCGGAAACGATCCGCTGATAGGGCTGGCCGTCCGTCTCGGGGAAGACGGTCCGCAGGGTTTCGTGGCGCTCGACCAGGTCGTGCAGCGCCAGCCTCAGGGCCGACTGGTTCACAACGCCGCCGGATATCCGCATGACCTGTGGAAGGTTGTACGAGGCGTCTCGTTCGACGCGGTTCAGGAACCACAGGCCACGTTGGGTGAGGGACGCAGGGATCACGACAGCTCCTTGGAGTGCGACATACGGCGAAGCGTGGGACGGACACGCTGTGTGAAGTCGAGACGGCCGGCGATGCCGGCCACTGTGGGTGCGGCGAACACCTCCCGGATCGGCACCTCTACGCCCAGTACCGACCGGATCCGGCTCACCAGGCGGGTCGCCAGCAGCGAATGGCCGCCCAGGTCGAAGAAGCTGTCGTCGACCCCGACCGAGGGAAGGCCCAGCATTTCGGCGAACACCGCGCACAGAGCCTTTTCGTGCTCCGTTTCCGGCTCCCGTCGCTCGCCCGCGCCCGCAGTCGCGGTGCGATCGGGGGCGGGCAGGGCCCTGCGGTCCAGCTTCCCGTTCGGGGTGAGCGGCAGTGTGTCCAGCACCACCACCGCGGAGGGAACCATGTATTCCGAGAGGTGTTCGGCTACGAACTTCCGGGCTGCTGCGGGTAGGTCCTGGCCCTCCGGCACGGCGTGCTGTGCGGCGACCACGTAGGCGATGAGGCGTTTGTCGCCGGGGTTGTCTTCGCGGACGATGACTGCGGCTTGTGCGACGTTGTTGTGGGTGGTCAGGAGTGTTT
>NZ_JBHXSO010000115.1:0-10977 GCF_042714775.1 Streptomyces sp. NPDC058691
ATGTACCGAGCGGAAATGCCGGTCTCGGTCACGCTGGGCACATCGAGGGAATCGAGTATGTAGTCAGCGGGCTGCGGAGTCAGCAGTTCGGCCACCAGACGCTGAGTCCCCTCGTCCGCACCCTGCATGAGGATGCCCTGGACCAATTCAAGACTGGGATGAACAGCATGATCCGGCGACTCATCGATCAACCCACCCAGGAACGCTCCGACCTCCGGATTCTCCTCGACCAACGACACCCCCCGGCTCGGCACGAACGCGCTGTAGTAGATGACACTCGACACCGTGCCCCGCAGCCGGTGAACCGCACCGGTCATCGGATAACCGCCCCAGCTGTGACCCACCAGGGTCACAGCATCAAGGTTCAGCCGCTCGACCTCGCGCACTACGTGATCAACCGCGTCACCGAGTCGCAGG
The DNA here is from genome assembly GCF_042714775.1 of Streptomyces sp. NPDC058691. Taxonomy (NCBI): domain Bacteria; kingdom Bacillati; phylum Actinomycetota; class Actinomycetes; order Kitasatosporales; family Streptomycetaceae; genus Streptomyces; species Streptomyces sp. NPDC058691. The sequence continues at coordinate 418 of NZ_JBHXSO010000115.1, forward strand.
CCCGTCTGGTCGTCACCGTCACCCAGGCCAGGCAGCGTCAGGCACACGGCCCGGTGTCCTGCCGCTCGCAGCCGCTCAGCCACAGGCCGCCAGACCCAGCCACCATGCCAGGCACCCGGGATCAGTACATAGGTTTGAGAATCCGCATTCATAGGTGAACGTTAAACCTTCCTTGCCGCCCCTCTCAACCCTGCGCGGAAATCCGGTAGATAAAGAATTCAGAAACAGATACTTTCCCTGTCCTTTATCTGCCAGCCTCGAACGACACCTCAAACTGGGCCGCCCACCCGGGGATTCACCGGACGTGAGGGCGGCCTTCGACTGATCATGTGCTCCGACGAAGGCGCACGTGACCAAGACGAAGGCCGTCAGGGTGAGTCTGCCGGCTGATGCCGCCCGGAGGAAACGTTCGCGGAAGCGTCACGTTTCCGGGGCGAGTTCTACGCCTGCCTGACCGCACGCCGCGACGAATTGTTCGAGTTGGTGGACGCGGTCCTCTGTGGGAACGGGTCCTGTGAAATCGCCAGTGGATCTGACTGTGAGTCCCTTTCGGTAAGCCCACAGGGACTCACGAGCGACCGTAGCCAACGATCACCGTCGCGCTACATCATTACGGCTGATGCACGTCCCACCTTCACCGCCAAAAGGCCGACGTCCAGATGCTACCTCCAAACCAGCGGGCAGCAAAAAACTTTCATTGAATGAAAATTTGGCACAGCATCCCGAGTCACGGAGCTCACACAGGCGCCGATCTCACTGACCTTTGCTGACCAGGTTCCTGCTGACGGGATTTCGCGTCCGGTGCGGGCGAGGAACGCGGTCAGCAGGGCGGGGCGGCGCTGGCGGGTACGGAGGCCTGTCCGAACAGCGCGGGTGAGTTCGTCGAGGGTGACAGCGGCGAGGTTGACCAAGGCGGTGCGTCGACTCCTCTTCTCGCTCGGCGACTTGACGGGCGGGCACGCGCGGAGTGAAGCCATGCGGTGCAACAGCTGGCTGACACCCGACAGCGATCCGTAGACCACGGAGAACCGCTCGATGAACAGCGCCGTCCGGCCACCGACAGTTCGACCGGCACATCTCCGTGCTGTGTCCGGGCACAACTCTTCTTGACGGTCCTCGGCGGCCTGCGCAGCCGGTGCGGTGTAGATCGGTTTCAGCGCGGGAGATCTTGTCCCAGTCCTGGCGGCCCGCGTCACGGAACGAGGCCCTGATCAGGTGGACCACGCAGGTCTGGGTGATCGCCTGCGGCCAGACCGTCCCGATCGCATCGGGCAGTCCCGGGCGGCCGGGTTTGCAGCGGCTGCGAGGAGAATTTGCAGTTCCCCCAAGGCTTCGGCCTACGCGGCGCCGCGTAGGAGGTGGCGCCCTCGGGGTGAGAGCGGGCCTGTGCGACCGCATCGTCCACGCCGTCGCGGGCGGCGATCAGCGGCAGCCGTATCCAGTACAGGTCCCATTCCTCCTCGCCCCCGCGGGCAGCGGCGAGGGCGTCGAGATGCGCCAGGCCGTCCTGCGGGCGTCCCTGGGCGAAGTAGTGGTCGGCCAGGGTGTGGAGGATCCAGTCGTCCCCGCTGCGGGCGTCGGCCTGGACGCGCATCACGTCGATCGCTTCGTTGCCCCGGCCGTGCCGGGCCAGGAGCCGCGCGAACTCGAAAGCCGCGTTGGGGTCACGGGCCACGGATCCGTCGGCCTGCCGGTATGCCGCGACCGCCCCCTCCACGTCGCCGCGTGCCTCCAGCACCCTCGCGAGCTGTTGCACGGCATGCCCCGAGTGATCAGAGGCCGCAGCGGCCCGCAGTTCGCCGAGCCGGCCCTGCCGCGCCAGCAGCGCAGCCAGTTGTTCACGGTTGTTGATCAGCGTGGTGCTGCCGGTGCGCAGCAGGGCAATCGCCTCGTCGGTGCGGCCCTGGCGCTCGCGGATCGTGGCGAGCAGCCCGATCACGCTGTCACGATCGAGGCCCCGGCAACACCACGGAAAGTCGGAACACTCGTGCCCGGTCAGGGCGGCGAGCAGCGCGGCGGCCTCCTCGTCGAGGCCGGCGGCGCCGGCGACGTCCACCAGAGCCGCGGCGAGGGACGGCTCGCCAAGGTGCGGGCGCAACAGGTCAAACGCCTCTTCGGCGCGGCCGTGCCGGGCAAGCAGACGGGTGTAGGACTCCAGCGCCATCGGGTGCCCGGCCGCCATACGGACCCGGGTGATCTCGATCGCCTCCTCAACACGGCCCCAGCCCTCCAGAACTCGGCCGTGGCTGTAACGGCCGTCCACCAGCCGGTTGCCCGGTATGGGGCGAGCACTTCCAACGCGTCGGCCTGCCGGTCCTGCTCCCCCAGCAACCGTGCCCACGCCAGGGCGCAGAACCACTCCCCCCGTCCCGCCTCCTGCTCCACCACGGCAACGTGGCCCCGTCCGAGCAGCCGCGCAACGAGCTCTGGCGGGATGCAGCCAGACCACGTCCAGGCCCGGTAGTCAAGATCAGCAGCGTCCACGGCCACGCACCATAGCGCTCGCCCCTGACACCTTGCCGACACCACCGGCGGCCTCAAATACACCACAGTTGAAATGACGCTCCCCGCCAGTCGGCGCCTCCCCACGGCCCCCCGCCCAACGCCAGGCCTACGCCAACGACCTCGACGAAGCCCACGCCCTGGTCGCCGTCACCGCACGCTCCAACCGCTCCAAAGCAGACCAGGACATCACCGAATGGCTCCCCCGAACGCGAGGGCGCGCTGCCCGTACCCCACCGGCTGGGTCACCGTGAAAACCCGCTGGCACCTGGCCGTTGACGACACCGAACACGACGCCCTACGGCGTGAGGCAGCCGCATGCCCCGACACGCAAGTGGCCACCACACCTGCGGACACGCCAACCGTCACCTGCCCCCGGCTCCGCGGCGCGGGTGACGGATCAGTCTGGCAAAGCGGCCGGTGCGCCCGACCAGCCTCAGGTTGAGGGCTGCCGTCGAGGTGGTCGTGGGCCCCGCACCGTGCGTGCCGCCGAGCTGACCGAGCGGATCACCGCCGTCGACTGGGTTGCTTGCCGTGATGATCAGGTGTTCGGTGCTGCGAACAGTGCCTGGACGGTTGCGGTGGCCAGGTCGCGCAGCCAGGTGTGAGCGCGGTCGTCGTCGTAGCGCTGGTGCCACAGCAGGTACAGGGGGACGTCGGGCAGCGGGAGTGGCTGCGGAAGCGTGACCAGGCCGAGCTCGTCCCGGGCCGTGCGGGTGACCGCGTCGGGAAGGGTGACGACCAGGTCGGTGCCGAGCGCGAGGTGCAGCGCGAAGGCGGCGGTGGGGCCGGCGGCGACGACGCGCCGTTCGAGGCCGCGGGCGGTCAGGGCGTCGTCGATCGGGTCGCGCAGGCTTCCGCGCCTCGACACGGTCAGGTGCTCGGCGGCCGCGTAACGCTCGGCGCTCAGCGGGCCCTCGTTGAGCGGGTGGCCCGGTCGCACGGCGACGACCAGCCTGTCCGTGCCGACGAGGCGGTGGCGGATGTCGGGGAGTGTCGGCCGGCTGGAGCTGGATTCGATGTCGACCTCACCCCGGCGCAGCTCGGGGGTGTCCGTGCCGGGCTCGGCGGACAGGCGCAGCCGGACGCCGGGGGCCTGGCGGTGGACGGCCGTGGTCAGGGCGGTCCCGCATGCTGCGGTCAACGCGTCGTGCCAGCGAACGGTGAACACCCGGTCCAGGGTTGCCAGGTCGAGTTCCTGCTGCGCGGACAGGAGTCGGTGGGCCTGCTGTACGAGGGCGTGGACCTGGGCGCGCATGGCCAGCGCACGGGTGGTGGGGACCATGCTGCGGCCGGTGCGAACCAGGATCTGGTCACCGGTGGCCTTGCGGATACGGCCCAGGGAGCGGCTCATCGCCGGTGCCGTGACGTGAAGGCGGGCTGCGGCGCCGGCAACACTACCCTCCTCCAGCAGCGCGTCCAGGACCGTGAGCAGGTTCAAATCCAGTTGCATGAGAGTAATCCTACGAGTGTCAAGCATGCACTTGTTGTTAATCGACGGTCGGCCTACCTTCGACGTGCGGGGCGAGACGAACCGCCCCACCCCAACCGACTCCAGGGAGCCCACCCATGAGCACTGCCATGCCCTTTGCCGCCGCCGAAACGCTCCTGTCCGATGTGACAGCCGCGGTCAGGACAGCCGGCCTCACGCTGCGCGACCGCTACACCCCGCACGCCCGGGGTGTGAGCCTGGAGCAGATCGTCGAGGAGATCCACGCCAACGACGACGCGGTGCTGGACGTGCTGCGGGCACAACTGCTGCGGGCCCGGCGCGGATCACAGTGGGCAGAGGACGAACTGGCCGGCGGCGCGCTCCCGCCCGGGGAGTGGTGGGTCGTCGACCCCGCCGAGGGCAACATCAACCACGTCCACGGCATGGAGGACTGGGCCGTGACCGCCACCCTGGTCCGCGACAACCATCCGGTGCTCACCGTCGTCCACCTGCCACTGACCGGCGACACCTACACCGCCGTCGCCGGCGGCGGCGCCCGCCTCAACGGCCGTGCCCTGACGGTGTCCGCCAAGACCGATCTGGGCGCCGCGCTCATCGGCACCGGTCAGGCCAGGCCCGGCGAGGACGAGCGAACCTTCCGGCGGATCGGCGACTCCGTCACCGCCATGCTCATCAACGGCCTGGTCGTGCGCGTGTCCGTTCCCGCCACGATGCAGCTCATCAACGTCGCCGCCGGACGCACGGACGCGTTCTGGCAGTTCTCCGACGTCCGCTCCGGCCTGGTCGCCGGCGCCCTGCTGGTCTCCGAAGCGGGAGGCACCGTCACCGACCTGACGGGCGAACCCTGGAACACCGGCAGCAGCGACTTCCTGGCCACCGCCCCCGGCATCCACGCCGCCGCCCTCACAGTCCTCTCCCCGATCGCCTGACCAAACACCCCCGCTCTTCCCGCCCGAAACCGCAAGGAGCACCACCCCATGACCAGCATCGGCATCCTGGGCACCGGCCGCGTCGCCGCCAACCTCGCCGGCAAGCTCACCGCGACCGGACACCACGTCACCCTCGGCAGCCGGAACCCGGAAACCACCGCCGCCGTCGTCGCAGCGGCCGCCCCGCGGATCGCGGTCGCCGACCAGCACACCACCGCGCGCACCGCGGACATCGTGATCAACGCGACCCCCGGCCACAGCACCCTCGACCGCCTCACCGACCTGCACACCGAGCTCACCGGAAAAATCCTCATCGACGTCTCCAACGCCACCCACGACGCCCGTGACGGCCTGCCCGGCGACCTGTGCTACCCCGGCAGCAGCCTCGCCGAGAAGCTCCAAGCCGCCCTCCCCGACACCCACGTGGTGAAGACCCTCAACACCATGCTGTTCACCGTCATGACCGCCCCCGACACCCTGACCACCCCACCGACCGCCTACCTCTCCGGCAACAACCAACACGCAAAAACGACCGTCACCGGCCTCCTCGCCGACCTCGGCTGGCAACCCACATGGATCGAGGACCTCGGCGACATCACCACAGCCCGCGCCGCCGAAGCCATGATCCTGATCGTCCCCCACATCATGCGCCGACACGGCGTCCAGCCCTTCGCCATCTCCCTCACCCGCTGACCCCACCCCGCGGCCGGGAAGCCAGGAAGAACCGCGTCGGGCCCTGCCCACGGCCAGGCCCACAAACCACCGGCCACGGCGCCACACCAGAACTGCGCGGCTGCCCGCCGGATCGGGACCGAATCGCTCCCCTCATCTACTCGCCTACGGCTCCGTCGATCGCTTCGCGCAGTAGATCGGCGTGGCCGTTGTGACGCGCATACTCCTCGATCATGTGGGTGAGGACGTAACGGAGCGAAATGGTCTCGCCGCGGAAGTTGACGGTTTCATCGAGGGAAACGAAGGAAGAAGCGACGGCGCGGGCACGGACGCACTCCTCGCGCCAGACTCCGAACGCCTCGCCAACATCGGCGTCCTCGACGTGGAACTCGGCGAACGCGCCGTCCACCTCGCCGGGCCAAGGCGCCTTGACGTCCTCGGCGCTCACGATGAATCGGAACCAGCTCCGCTCAACAGAGGCCGCGTGGCGCACCAGACCCAGGAGCGTGAGTCCTGAGGTCGGGATCGCCTTCCGCTTCAGCTGTTCGCCGGTCAGACCCGCGCACTTCATGGCCAGGGTGGCCCGCTGGTAGTCGAGAAACGAGGTGAGTGACGCACGGTCGCCGGCCACCCTCGAAGGGTGCATGCGCTGGTCATCGTCCACCACGCGATCATGACAGGAACGGGTTCCCCCAGGCCACCCCTGGCCCGAAGGGCAGACCACAACGCCCAACCACCCCACCAGCGTTGCGGCCGGAGATCAATTACGGAACAACCTTTTAGAGCGCCCGCAGCGCGTTGCCGAGGTCAGGGCCGTAGTTGCCCCAACATTGGATGTCCCCGATGTCGGAGACAACATCGCCGAGGTACCAGTCGCCGTCGTCGGCCTGCACTGCACAGAGCCCCTCCAGATTGATCGCGTAGGCGGCTGGGAGATGCTCGCCGTGCAGAGTCACTTTGCCGAGGGAAGTGAGCAACTGGGCCTGTGGGCAGCCGGTGACGCGCTGGATGTCGGCCATGGTCCAGGGCTCGGGCAGGCGCTCGTCGCGGGACTCGGTGACGGGGAGCAGTTCCACCACCGCGTGGCCGAGGCACGGCCGGATCCACTCACCGTCGTGTTCGATGCCGAGCACGCCGCCGAGGAAGGCCATCTCGAATGTGCCGGCGGGCGTCTCCCAGCGGAACGGGACACGGGAGACGTGCGAAGGGAAGGCCTCCTCGTCGGTGTTTCCCGGGCCGAACGACTGCTTGGGGGACGGTCCCTCGTCGGTGTACCGGTGGGCGAAGAAAGCGGTGATCCAGCCCGTGACCCGATCGCCGCCGGACGCCGACTCCCACTTGTAGAGCGAACGCCAGAACTCCTGGTCGACACCCCGCCCCGAGGCCGTCGCGCTGATCGCGTTCAGCACCGGGTGCAGGGAGGCGAACCACGGCCGTAGGCCTTCGAACCACCCTTCCAGGTCCCGTACCCGGGCCGCTAGCAGGCGCCAGTCCCGGTCCGTGCCCTCCAGCCGGATCCGGGGAATGCCGCAGAGCGAGATCCACCGGAAGCGGTAGTACGGGCTGACCACGTCCATCAGCGCCACCAGCACCGCCGTGGCGTCGGTGGGGGTGGTGGTCGAGAAGGCGGGCTGGAACAGGTCGGCCGCCTCATCGCCGATGCGGGCACGCAGGGGCTGTCGGACCAGGTTGATCGAGCGCTCCCAGTCCAGCGGGGCCAGGTCGTCGCGAATGGCGATGGTCTGCCGGTGCCCTGGCGTTTCGGTGAACAGTCCCGCGTACATCCCGGAATTCAGGCGGACGTGGACGGCCACCTCGTGCACGACGGCGTACCAGAGCAGGTCGGGTGACAGGCTCAGTGGCAGGTGAGCCGTGAAGCACAGGTGGATGGCGCGCAGCAGGAGGCTGGAGGAGGGCTCGGTGATCTCCGGAACGTCGCTGGACCAGCCGAAGAGGCGGTCGGTGCTCCGGTAGTGGAAACGCGCCCGGTCGCGGACTACCGCCCGCAGGAAGCGCTCGTTACCAAGTTCGGTGAGCTCGGAAACGAGCCGAGCGGCGTCGGCGTCTTCACCGAGCGGCAGGTCTACCTCGAACGCCATCCGCAGCCCCCCGGAACAGTGACCGACTCCGATCCTAGAGGACCGATGAGCCTGGGTTCTGTCCCACCGCTCGGACGGCCGACGAACAGCATCGAGCGGCGGCGTGAGGCCGGGCTGCCGGTCGGCTCCACCGCCGGCGCCCTGACCGAAGAACGCCAGGACGGATCTCTTCGGCACCGAGGGCGTGATCGGTGACGTGGACGCTGTCGATCTGGGTGATCGAGACGGCGGTGAAGCAAGCGGTGGCCAAGGCCGCTGCCAGGTACCGGTGGGCAGTGGCGGTCCCAGGCCCTCACGGGGGACACCGGTGGCCCACAGCGCCCCTCTTCACGCCGACGCGCACGCAACACCACCCCGTTCCAACACCGGAGCGAACACACGCACGGCCGCCTGCCGCCACGAGGCGACGTCCCTCACCGGGCCACCGGGCTCACAGCCTCCCCGCCGCCCCGACGGGCGACGCGCGGGGCTGTGTCATGTCAGCGCGGTCAGGGTAGCGATCCAGTCCTTCACGACCTGGTCGGGATCATGCGGCTCCTGGCCGCCACTGCGATCCATCAGGGACGTGCAGCTCGTGATCTGTTCGATCACCCCGGCATGACCGAGGTCCGGCTCGTCCAGCGCATCCACGGCCTGTGTACGGCCGCCGGGGTCTTGTTCGTCCCGCTGCCCGTCTTGCGACGGACAGCCATCTCGAGCGTCCTGGACTGCGAGATCTGGTGATGGCTGGCCTCGACGTCAGCCAGGTGCAGGACCTCGCCCTGTCGGTGGTCGTCACCGTCATCGGCCACCGCCCCGAGTACGGGTGGATCGTCACCGACGGCGGCTGGATGGCCATGTCCCGCGACCGCGGCACCGCCGCCCAGGCCCAGGACCAGGGCTACGGTCTGGTCACCGACATGGCCGGCCACCTCATCCCGAACCTGGTCATGACGGCCGCGAGCCAGGAACATGGCACCCTCACCGCCCGCGACAGCACCGACTTGCCCGACCTGTCGGTCGGCACCCGGCTGCGCATCCTGCCCAACCACGCCTGCGCCACCGCCGCCCAGCACCACGGCTACCACGTCGTCGACACCAGCAAGGGCCGGAGCCCGTCCCGGTTATCCAAGCGTGCTGGGCCCCGCATCACCGGCTGGTGACCTGCCCCGGGCAAGGGGGGCGGACCATCCACGCGGTGAGGTAGGTGAAGGCGGCCCCGGGTGAGATTGCAGCGTGCGGCGATCCCGGTGATGCACCCGGGCCGGGTCGACGTGATCGGCGCCAGGGCCCTGGTACTGCTGCGGATCATGGAGCACACGGGCCCCCGGAAGGTCGTGGTCTCCGAGCACGACATCCTCGACGGCATCGCCCACAAAGCGGCAGAGGACGTCGAGCGGGATAGGCGCAAGGGCTGACCTGCGGCAACGCACAGAACAAGGCCGCGCTGGATCGGCAACCGGCGGGGGCCCTGTCGTCTGCCCCGCTCACAGTCGAACGTTCCGAGCGGGGCGCGGGGCGGCTCCGGTTCGCCTTCCAGGTGGGCCCGGTACGGTCAGGGTGGTCCGTCCAAAGTGCTCTGCCGGAGATGTTTTGTTTCCGGTGAAAGCCCACTCTGACCCAACCGAAAGTCGCGGGGGCTCACGCCGTACGCCGTCTTGAAGACGCGACTGAAGTGGGCCGCGCTGGCGAACCCCCACCGGTGGGCGATGGCCTCGATCGTCATGAACTGATGCACTGGCGAAGCCAGTTCCCTCCTGCATTCTTCGAGGCGCTGCGTCCTGATCCATTCACCAAGGGTGATTCCCGCTCGGGACAGGGTCAGGTAGAGCCAGCGTACGGAAACGTTGTGCTCGGCTGCGATACGCTCGGCAGTCAGATCGAGGTCTGCCAAATGGAGGCGCACGTATTCCTGAACACGCTCAAGAAGTGTGCTGTTCAGGAGCGTTCTGGCCAGGTCGTCCCCGTACAGGACCATGGTGACCACAGCCCTGATCAGGTCGACACTGGGCTCCGCGAACAGGGCGGTATCGGCTTTACCGGCAGCGCCCCGAAGACGAGCCAGACGGGTGAAGAACGCTGCTGTGGCGCCCACGGCCGGTCGCTCCGAACTGAGTGGACCAGCCGGGATCTGATCGAGCAGGGACGGCCGCAGCCCCAGGATGTGCGTGGGAACGCTCACTAGAACTCCACGTACTGGGCCGTGGAACAAAACCTCGTAGGGCTTCGCATTGTCGAGCACCATGAGATCCCCGGCCTTTATCAGTCCGTGCCTGCCCGCCTGGTGGAACTGGGAGACCCCCGCTTCCCGGATGGAGACGAGAACCTGCGGCACCATCTCCCCGTCCACCGGGGCATCAGTGCGCCGGATGCGGGTCACGTTCCAGCCGATCTCCGAGACTTTCACCGACCCGAGCGCGTTGGTGGTCGCGTGAGCCCGCTGGCGATTCGGATCCGACGGAAGGTCCACCTCTGCTCGGCCGTTGACGACGAACCCCGAGAGTTCACGGATCGCATTCGCTCGATCACCGGGAGCCAGCGACGCTGCGTCAAGTTCATCTGCCATGCGGGCTTCCTCCTGAACCGGTCGCGGAGCCTGCATTGGACGGCTGATTCCCACCGTACTGCGGCAAATGATCCGCTCTTAACGGTTTTGCCAAATTTTAAGCATGTATTCCGTTACGGCAGGTCAAGGACCAAATCAGGAGAACCAGACTTCAGGATTCAACGTTGCCGATGCACATCCCTCGCCATAAGTCACGATTAGGTCCGGATGGTGAACTCTCGATGCGAATTCAATTACATTGAACTCTTCCATCAGGAAGACAAAATGCTGGGCAATCGCGGCGCGTTCAAGCAGATCACCATCGAGGTCCGTAGAGGAATTGGCGCGAGCCTCCCCCTGGCAAAGGATAGAGACTAGCAC
>NZ_JBHXSO010000116.1:0-10833 GCF_042714775.1 Streptomyces sp. NPDC058691
TTCACCCGCACCGCCGCACAGCCCGCGTCGATCGCCGCGAACACGTACTTCGGCTGGAAGTGGATGTCCGCGATCACCGGGATCTGCGACTTCTTGGCGATGGTGGCGAGGGCGTCGGCGTCGTCCTGCGAGGGGCAGGCGACCCGCACGATCTGGCAGCCGGAGGCGGTGAGCTCGGCGATCTGCTGCAGCGTGGCGCCGATGTCCGCGGTGACGGTGGTGGTCATGGACTGGACGGAGACCGGTGCGTCGCCGCCGACGGCCACGGATCCGACCTGGATCTGGCGGCTCTTGCGGCGGTCGGCGAGCTTGATCGGAACGGACGGCATCCCGAGCGAAATCGCGGTCATGTGCGTGGCATCCCCAAAGTACGCGGATCGAGGTCCCGGCGGCATGGGCGGGCTCCGTTGAACGAGACTACGTCACCCCACCCACGCCGAGGACAGCGCGCTAGGTCAAACGCACCGGATTGATGAGATCCGCGGCCATGACCAGGGCCGTGAAGCAGATGAAGATCCCGGCGACCACATAGGCGACCGGCATCAGCTTCGCCACGTCGAACGGACCGGGGTCGGGACGCTGGAAGACGCGGGCCAGGTTGCGCCGCAGCGACTCCCACAGGGCGCCCGCGATGTGGCCGCCGTCCAGCGGGAGCAGCGGCAGCATGTTGAAGAGGAAGAGGGCCAGGTTGACCCCGGCGAGCAGGTTCACCATCAGGGCGATCTTCTGCGTGGCCGGCAGGGGCAGCGAGAAGACGTCGCCGCCCAGGCGTGCCGCGCCGATCATGCCGACCGGGGAGTCGGGCTGGCGCTCGGCGCCGGCGAAGACCGAGTTCCACAGCGCGGGGATCTTGCTGGGGAGCGCGGCCAGCGACCGGACGCTCTCCTCGGCGGCGGTGCCCATGTGGTCGATCGACTCGCCGAAGCCCAGCCGCACCACGCCGGTCGCGGGCGTGAAGCCGAGGAATCCGGCCTCGACGTACTTGCCGTCGACGGGCAGGCCCTGGCCGTCGGTCTTGATGACCTTGTTGGCGATCAGGTTGGCGTGCAGGTCGACGGTCTTGCCGTCGCGCACCACGGTGATGGTGGCGGGGCCGATGGTCTTGCGGATCTGCTGCTGCAGCACCGACCACTGGCTGTCGTCGACCTTGACCCCGTTCAGGGCCACGATCCGGTCGCGCTTCTGCAGTCCGGCGGCCTTGGCGGGCGCCGCCGGGTAGTCGCCCTGGGCGCAGGGGTCCTTGGCCTTGAGTGCCTTGGTGTCGGACGCGGGGATGACGCAGTCGGAGACCGAGCCGACCGTGGTGGTCTGGGTCTTGAAGCCGAAGGCCATGAAGAGCATCAGGAAGAGCGCGAACGCCAGGATCAGGTTCATGAAGGGCCCGGCGAACATCACGATCACGCGCTTCCACGGCTTGCGCGTGTAGAACATCCGGGTCTCGTCGCCCGGCTTCAGTTCCTCGTACGCCGCCGAGCGGGCGTCCTCGATCATCCCGCGGAAGGGCGAGGTGGAGCGGGCGGTGACCCGGCCGTCGTCGCCGGGCGGGAACATGCCGATCATGCGGATGTAGCCGCCGAGCGGGACGGCCTTGACGCCGTACTCGGTCTCGCCCTTGTGCCGTGACCAGATGGTCGGCCCGAAGCCGACCATGTACTGGGGAACGCGGATCTTGAAGAGCTTGGCGGTGGAGAGGTGGCCGAGTTCGTGCCAGGCGATGGAGACCAGGAGGCCCACGAAGAACAGGGCGATCCCCAGGACCCACATGAGTGCCGTCATACGCGTGCCGCCTCCGTTGTCGCCTGCTCCGCTTGTTCCGCAGCCAGTTCCCGGGCACGGGCTCGTGCCCAGCTTTCCGCTTCGAGGACGTCCTCGACGGTGAGAGAAGTTCCCGCCGTGGGGGTGCCGTGCTCCTCCACCACCCGCGCGACGGTGTCCACGATGCCGGTGAAGGGCAGCGTGCCCGCGAGGAACGCGGCCACGCACTCCTCGTTGGCCGCGTTGAACACCGCGGGGGCGGTACCCCCGAGGCTACCGACGCGGCGCGCGAGTGCCACCGCCGGGAACGCCTCGTCGTCGAGCGGGAAGAAGGTCCAGGTCGCGGCCTTCGTCCAGTCGCACCCCGGCGCGGCGTCGGGCACCCGCTCGGGCCAGCCCAGGCCCAGCGAGATCGGCATCCGCATGTCCGGCGGGCTGGCCTGGGCCAGGGTCGAACCGTCCGTGAACTCCACCATCGAGTGGACATACGACTGAGGGTGGACGACGACCTCAATCCGGTCGAAGGGAATGTCGAAGAGCAGGTGGGCCTCGATGACCTCCAGGCCCTTGTTGACCAGGGTGGCGGAGTTGATGGTCACCACCGGTCCCATGTCCCAGGTGGGGTGGGCCAGCGCCTGCTGCGGGGTGACCCCGGCCAGCTCCTCCTTCGTCCGCCCCCGGAAGGGGCCGCCGGAGGCCGTGACGACGAGCTTGCGGACCTCGGAGCGGGCGCCGCCCATGAGGGCCTGGAAGAGCGCGGAGTGCTCGGAGTCCACGGGCACGATCTGGCCGGGCTTGGCCACGGCCTTCACCAGGGGGCCGCCGACGATCAGCGACTCCTTGTTGGCGAGGATCAGGACGCGCCCCGCCTCCAGGGCGGCCAGCGTCGGGCGCAGCCCGATCGAGCCGGTGATGCCGTTCAGCACCGAGTGGCAGGGCCTGCGGGCCAGCTCGGTCGCCGCGTCCGGGCCCACCAGGACCTCGGGCAGCGGCTCGCTCCCGTACCGCTCGGCCAGGGCCTCGCGGAGCGGGCCGGCGGCCTTCTCGTCGGCGACGGCGACGGCCTGGGCGCCCAGCTGCAGTGCCTGGTCGGCGAGCAGCCCGACCCGGCCGCCCGCCGCGGACAGGGCGACCACCCGGAAGCGGTCGGGGTTGCGCAGGACGACGTCGACGGCCTGGGTGCCGATCGATCCGGTCGAGCCCAGGATCACGATGTCGCGGGGGCCGTCAGGGGCGGCGGTGGCCGTGTCCGGTCCGGTCGGCCGCAGGTGCGGGTCGGCGAGAGAGTCGGTCATCCCCCCATTGTGTCCGGTCGGCGGCACGCCGAGGGCACCGCCTCCGGGAAGCGGCGCCCTCGGGTGCGGCCGGCCGTTCAGCGGATCGGCCGGTGGACGTTCTCCTTGCCGGAGGGTCCGGGGTCGGCCGCGGCGATCCACGGGCCGTCGCCCGAGGGATCGACGATGCCGGCTTCGAGCCAGGTGTAGGCGCCGCCGAGGACGCCGTCGACCACCTTGCGGTCGATGGTGTCGGTGTTGGCCCACAGACGGCCGAACAGCTCCTCCACCCGCAGCCGCGACTGGCGGCAGAAGGCGTCGGCGAGCTGGTAGGCCTCGCGCCCGTTCTCGCCGCGGGTGCGCAGCATCTCGGCGCGGACGCAGGCGGCGCTCATCGCGAACAGCTCGGCGCCGATGTCGACGACACGGCCGAGGAAGCCCTGCTTGGTCTCCATACGGCCCTGCCAGCGGGACATCGCGTAGAAGGTGGAGCGGGCGAGCTTGCGCGCGCTGCGTTCCACATAGCGCAGGTGCACGGCGAGGTCGGGATGGCCCGTCGGGTGGAAGGCGCCGTAGGAGACCGGCAGTTGGCCGGGGCCGGCGACGAGTTTCGGCAGCCAGCGGGCGTAGAAGCCGCCGGCTTTCATGCCGGCCTTGGCCTTGTCGCCGAGGGCCTTGTCGGGGTCGATGAGGTCGCCGGCCACCGACAGGTGGGCGTCGACCGCCTCGCGGGCGATCAGCAGGTGCATGATCTCCGTCGAGCCCTCGAAGATCCGGTTGATGCGCAGGTCGCGCAGCAACTGCTCGGCGGGGACGGCTCGTTCGCCGCGTGCGGCGAGCGATTCCGCGGTCTCGAAGCCGCGGCCGCCGCGGATCTGGACGAGTTCGTCGGCCATGACCCAGCCCATCTCGGACGCGAAGAGCTTGGCGAGCGCGCCCTCGATGCGGATGTCGTTGCGGTTCTCGTCGGCCATCTGGCTGGACAGCTCCATGACGGCCTCGAGGGCGAACGTCGTCGCCGCGATGAAGGCGATCTTCGATCCGACGGCCTCGTGCCGGGCGATCGGCTTGCCCCACTGCTCACGGGCGACCGACCACTCGCGGGCGATCTTCAGACACCACTTGCCGGCCGCGACGCAGGACGCGGGCAGCGACAGGCGGCCGGTGTTGAGGGTGGTCAGGGCGATCTTCAGACCGGAACCCTCGGGGCCGATGCGGTTCTCGGCGGGGACCCGCACCCGGTGGAAGCGGGTGACGCCGTTCTCGATGCCGCGCAGGCCCATGAAGGAGTTGCGGTTCTCGACGGTGATGCCCTCCGAGCCGGCCTCGACCACGAAGGCGGTGATGCCGCCCTTGTGGCCCTCGCTCCTCGGCACCCGGGCCATGACGACCAGCAGATCGGCCACGACGCCGTTGGTGGTCCACAGCTTGACGCCGTCGAGGACGTAGGAGTCCCCGTCCGGAACCGCCGTGGTGGCCAGGCGCGCCGGGTCGGAGCCCACGTCGGGCTCGGTGAGCAGGAAGGCGGAGATGTCGGTGCGGGCGCAGCGCGGCAGGAACCGCTCCTTCTGCTCCGGGGTGCCGAACATCTTCAGCGGCTGGGGCACGCCGATCGACTGGTGCGCGGAGAGCAGCACGCCGACGGCGGGACTGGCCGACCCGACCAGGGCCAGCGCCTTGTTGTAGTAGACCTGGGTCAGACCGAGACCGCCGTACTTGGGGTCGATCTTCATGCCGAGGGCGCCGAGCTCCTTGAGCCCGTCGATGACCTCGTCGGGGATGCGCGCCTCGCGTTCGATCAGCGCGCCGTCCACCTTCGTCTCGACGAAGTCGCGGAGCTTGGCCAGGAACTCCTCGCCACGCTGGACCTGTTCGGTCGGCGGTGTGGGGTGGGGGTGGATCAGGTCGAGCCGGAAGCGTCCCAGGAACAGTTCCTTGGCGAAGCTGGGCTTGCGCCATTCCTGTTCCCGGGCTGCCTCCGCGACCTGGCGTGCTTCGCGTTCCGAGACGGTGGGGCGGGCTGGACTTGCGGACATGGGGGCATCACCTCGTGTCGTTACCGACCGGTGCTACGTGTTCGTTAGTACCCCGGTTCCGGCATGGTCACCAGCCCTCGCGCACGGAGTGCGGAGGACCGGTGACCTCCCGCCGGCCCCCGCCGGCGTCTCAGGCCGACGCGAGCAGCTTGCGCAGCGGCGCCGGGTCCGGTGCCGCGCCGTCCCCGGCGACCGGGTCGGCGAGTGCCCCGACGGCGGCGCCGAACTCCGCCTCGTCGGTGCCGTCGGCCAGGACCAGACGGACGCCCTGATGCCATGTCAGTTCCCAGTGACCCGCGCCCGATTCGGCGAGCGCCAGGCCGGCGAGGGCGGCGACGCCCTCATGCAGCGCGCCTTCCGGCAGCCCCTGCGCGACGGCCGGGAGGCGGCCTTCGTCGGCGGCGTCGAGCAGGGCCCCGACCGTCGGCTCGGTGCCCGCGGCGGACAGCGCGGCGCGCAGCGGCGCGGCGTTCTCCGTGAGCGCCAGACGCACCGCCGGATCCGCGAGGGCGCTCCACTCCACTCGGGTGAACGCCTGGGCCTCGCCGGTGAGCGTCGCGGCCTCCAGGGCGATCAGCAGTTGCTCCCGGTCCCGCAGCAGCTCCAGGGCCGGACGGTCCGGTCCGCCGGGGGCCGTGCCGGGCGTCTCGGAGGGCGCCGCCTCGACCAGGCGGACGCGCTCGGCGATCGGGGGGTGCGAGTCGTAGGGGGAACGCTGCTCGCGGGGCAGCCGGGCGCGCATCCGTGCCAGTTCCTCGCGCCGGGCGGGGTCTCCCAGGAACCGGCGCAGCCCGCCGTAGACCTCCCCCTCGGGCGGGAGGAGCCGGGCCGGGACGCCGAAGGTGGCGTACTGCCGCATGTAGTGGGCGAAGGCGACGTCCAGGATCGGGATCTCGCGCAGCGCGGAGGCGGTGGCGTCCCGCCCGGCGAGCCGTACGGCGGCCTGGTCGGCGGCGAGTTCCTGGGCGCGGCCGACGCTGTGCGAGGCGCGGAGGTAGAACTTCGCGTAGGCCGTGTAGATCGCGGCCATGGCACGGTAGGTGACGCCCGCCCCCGAGGTGTCGACCTCCTTGGCCTTGCGGCCCTTGGCCAGCGCCTTGGCGGCGCGCTCCTCCTGCCGGACCTGCTCGCGGCCCTGGGCGCGGGCGGCCCGCTCCTCGAAGTGGGCGATGGTGCGCAGGACGCGCTGCTGGCCGCGCAGGGTGATGGCGGACAGCCGGGTGTCGCTGTTGCCGTAGTGGCCGAGCTCATGGGTGAGGACGGCGTGCAGCTGGCGCTCGGTCAGCCCGGCCAGCAGCGGCATGCCGATGTACATGCGGCGGCGGCCGGCGATCAGTCCCAGCAGCCGGGACTCCTCGGAGACGGCGGCGTTGACCTCGCCGACGAGGACGATCTCGTCCGGCGCGCGGGTGCCGTAGCGCCCGGCGAGGTCACGGACCGCCGCCCACAGCCCGGGCTGCTGCTGCTCGGTGACGGGGACGCCCGCAGGCCCGTCGTCCTCCGAGCGGCGCAGCATGAACATGCCGCGGACGATGGGGATGGCCAGGACGACGCTGCCGATGAACACCTTGAGCGTGACCGCGCCCGAGGCCATCGAGGCGAACAGCGCGTCGACCCCGGCCAGCACGGCGAGCAGCGCAGCACCCAGCAGATAGAAGCCGGCGAGCAGCACCAGGGCGCGAACGGCGCGCAGCGTGGAACTCTTGGCCACGGCTGTCTCCGTGCCGGCGGGCAGCGCGGGCTCGGCGCGCACGGCACCGGCCGGCACGCCCTCGTCGGCGACGCCGTCGCCCGAGGTCAGCGAGGAGGCGCCGATGGTCGTGGCGGGCACGCCGAGCGCCGCGCACACCTGGCGCAGCAGTTCGTCGGAGCCCGGCTTCTCCTCCCCGGGGCGCGGGTCGTTGCGGACCTCGGCCAGGGCCGCCGCGGCCCCGGGACGGCCGAACCACTCGGCGCAGCGGGCGGCTTGGGCGTCCCACTCGGCGCGGTGCTCCGCGTACTCCTCCGGATCGGTGGGCGGCACCCAGCTCGCGGCCCACGCCATGGTCTGGCTGCCCTCGCCGTCCGGGCGCAGGAACACCGCGTACGCGACCTGCGGCGTCCCGACCAGCACCACGGCCGGGGTGTCCAGCCGCCGGGCGAGTCCACGCCCGGCCGGCACCAGGTCGTTGATGCCGATGCCCTCTCCCTCGGTCACCGGCGCGTCGAACAGCACCCCCGTGCCGCCCTCGCCCCCGTGGATCCAGCCGCCGGCCGGCCCGCCGGCCACTGCCTCCGCGGTCGCCCCGGCCTCCGCCGCGCAGACCACCGCATACGTTGCCACCTTGTGTTTCCCCTCCCCGGCGCCACCTCGGCGCCCCTGTGCGAGAGCGACACTTTACGTGGCCATGCCGAGAAGGGAACAACACGGCCGGGGCGCACCGCACATGCGCCCCGGCCGCTGGAAGGGGTGGTCTAAAGGGCGAGCCCGGTCAGCACGAGGACGCGCTCGTAGGTGTAGTCGTCCATCGCGTACTTGACGCCCTCACGGCCGACGCCCGAGTCCTTGACGCCGCCGTACGGCATCTGGTCGGCACGGTAGGAGGGCGCGTCGCCGATGATGACCCCGCCGACCTCCAGCTCCCGGTGGGCGCGGAACGCGGTCTGCAGGTCGTGGGTGAACACACCGCTCTGCAGGCCGAACCTGGAGTCGTTGACCATGGCGAAGGCCTCGCCGGTGCCGTCGGCCCTGTGCAGCGACAGCACCGGGCCGAAGACCTCCTCGGTGGCGATGATCGCGTCGGCCGGCAGGTCGGCCAGCACGGTCGGCTCGTAGGCGGCACCGTCGCGCGCGCCGCCGGTCAGCAGCTTCGCGCCCTTGGCCACGGCGTCCTCGACCCAGGACTCGACGCGCCGGGCCGCGTTCTCGTCGACCAGCGGGCCGACGTCGGTCGCCTCGTCCGACGGGTCCCCGGTGACCTGGGCCCTGACCTTGGCCACGATCTTCTCCACGAGCCGGTCGTAGACCGCCGTGTCCGCGACGACCCGCTGCACGGAGATGCAGGACTGGCCGCCCTGGTAGTTGGCGAAGGTCGCGATGCGGCTCGCGGCCCACTCCAGGTCCTCCTCGGAGGACCAGTCCGCGAGGACGACGGCGGCGGCGTTGCCGCCCAGCTCCAAGGTGGTGTGCTTGCGCGGCACCGAGTCCATGATCTGGTAGCCGACCCGGTCGGAGCCGGTGAAGGAGATGACCGGCAGGCGCTCGTCCTGGACCAGCGCGGGCATCCGGTCGTTGGGAACCGTCAGCACACTCCAGGAACCGGCCGGCAGGTCGGTCTCGGCCAGGATCTCGCCCAGTACGAGGGCCGAGAGCGGGGTGGACGGCGCCGGCTTGAGGATGATCGGCGTGCCGACGGCGATCGCCGGGGCCACCTTGTGCGCCACCAGGTTGAGCGGGAAGTTGAAGGGCGCGATGCCGAGCACGCTGCCGCGCGGGAAGCGGCGGGTCAGCGCGAGCCGGCCCACCCCGCCCGCGTCGGTGTCCAGGCGCTGCGCCTCTCCGCTGTTGAAGCGGCGCGCCTCCTCCGCCGCCCAGCGGAACACCGAGACGGCGCGGCCGACCTCACCGCGCGCCCACTTGACCGGCTTGCCGTTCTCCGCGGTGATCAGGCGCGCGATCTCCTCGGTGCGCTCGGCCAGCCGCTTGGACACATGGTCCAGAGCGGCGGCGCGCACATGCGCCGGAGTCGCGGCGAACTCGGCCTCGACGGCCTTGGCGGCCGCGACCGCCTCCTCGACCTGCTCCTCGGTCGGCACGCCGACCGAGGCCACGACGCTGCCGTCGTACGGGTTCACGACATCGAAGCTGTCCTCGCCGGTGACGGGGCGGCCGGCGAGCCAGAAGGCGGTGGAGGTGCTCATGCGCACACCGTAGGACGGCCTGCACCCGGACGGGTCTGTCCACCGCGGAGTACCGGCCCGGCGGGATGCGCCGTTTCGGCAGGTGATGTCAGCGGCCGGCGGCCTTCAGGGCGAGCCACAGCTCCATCCGCACGTCCGTGTCGTCCAGCGAGCGGCCCAGGATCTCCTCGACCCGCCGCATCCGGTAGCGCAGCGTGTGCCGGTGCACCCCGAGGTCGGCCGCGGCGGCGTCCCACTGGCCGTGCCGGGACAGCCACGCCTGCAGGGACGCGACGAGGTCGCCGCGGGCGGTGGCGTCGTGCTCGCGCAGCGGGCGCAGCAACCCGTCCGAGAACGCCCGTACGGCGTCCTCGCTCAGCAGCGGCAGCACCGAGCCGGTGCCGACCTCGTCGTGCTCGACCAGGCTCCGGCCGCGGCGCCGCGCGACCGCCAGCGCCCGCTCGGCCTGCTCATGGGCGCCGGGCACGGCCGCGGAGCCGACCGGGGCGGACAGCCCCGCCACGAGGTCGTCGTCGCTGTCGATCGCCGCCAGGCACGCGGCGAGCACCGCGCCCTCGGCCGAGGCCAGGACCGTCAGCCGGTTCCCGTCGCGCACCGCCAGCACCGGCTCGGCGGAACGCAGCGCCGCCGCCTCCACCCGCTCGGCCAGCAGGCCCACCGCCCCGGCGGCGGTCTCCACCGGTTCGGCCACCAGGACGCGCACGGGTGCCTCCAGCAGCCCGCCGTACAGCCGCCCGGCCACCGTGCGGGCGTGCTCGGTCTCCCCCACGAGCAGCATCCGCAGCAGCGCGCCGCCGAGCCGCTGCTCGGTGTCCTGCAATGTGCGCGACTGCTCCAGCGAGAGCGTCAGCAGGGCCACGGCCGCGTGCACGATGTAGCGGGCGGAGGTGTCCAGGCGCTCCTCCGTCCCCACGGCGAGGAAGCCGCGCGGGCGGCGGCCCGTGCCGAGCGACTGCAGTTGCACCCGGTCCTCCGTACCCGCCGGGCCCGCCACGGACGCGCTCGCCGGTGCCGGCTTCCCGCGCAGCCGGTCCACCTCGCCGGCCAGCCGTGCGGCCCGCCGGCCCGCCCACTCCGGGGCGGCGGCCAACACGGCGCCGGACGCGTCGTACAGCGCCGCCCAGCCGTCCAGATGCGCCGCCAGCCGGGCCAGCAGCGCGCCCGTCCCGTCCGGCGCCAGCGCGGCCCGGGTCAGCTCCCGCTGCGCCTCGAAGCCGGCCGTCACCGCCTTGTACTGGTCCGCGGCTATCGCCGCCGACACGGCCTTGCTGATCGCGATGAACGGCGTCTTGCGCGGCACCTCCAGCAGCGGGAGCCCGTGCGCCTCTGCCGCCGCCACGAGTGCCTCCGGCACGGTGTCGTGACTCAGCCCCACGCCGAAGCCCAGCCCCACGACGCCGGCGCGCGCCAGACGGGCCACGTACTGCGCGAGCGCGTCCGGCGAGCCCATGTCCAGCTTCAGGCCGGTCGTCAGCAGCAGTTCCCCGCCCTCCAGGTACGGCGCGGGGTCGTCCAGCTCGCTGGTGTGCACCCAGCGGACGGTCGCCTCGTCGGCGTCGGCGCCTCCGGCGAGGGCCTTCAGCTGCAGGGCGGGATTCCGCAGGAGGGACGTGAGGGTTGGCGGCACGGTCTTTTTCTCCATGGCGGAGTACGGTCTCTTCCGATTCTGCCTCACGGTATACCTGCGGTGCGGGCAGGTTCTTTTCCCCGCCCTCCCGCCCGTGTGCCCTGTGAAGTCAGTGACCCCGGCGCCCGTATCAGTGGGTGCCGGGGTCGGGGCCTCCGGGGCTGGCCATTCTGGACAGCACATTTTGGTGCCTCGGGCACTGTCCGTTGGTCACTCCGGGTTGTGCACCCAAATATGCTCC
>NZ_JBHXSO010000117.1:0-10682 GCF_042714775.1 Streptomyces sp. NPDC058691
TTGCTCGTCCTCTTTCTTTTTTTAATATCCTCCCCCCCCCCCCCCGCCCCCCTACCCCCTCACAACTCCCGCCGCCCCCCGGGGGGGGCGGCCCGCCGCGCGCCCCGCGGCGCCCCTCGGGCGTCACCTCAGCGCGCGGCGCCGAAGTCCTGGGTCCAGTAGCTGCCCGGCTGTGCCAGGCCGACTCCTATTTCCTTGAAGGAGCAGTCCAGTATGTTCCGCTTGTGACCGGGGCTGTTCATCCAGCCCTGCATCACGGCCGAGGGGGAGGAGTAGCCGTACGCCACGTTCTCGCCGTAGGACCGCCAGTTGTAGCCGGCGGCGCTGATCCGGTCCGAGGGGGTGGAGCCGTCCGAGCCGGTGTGCGACATGGTGCCCGTCTCGGCCATGTCGGCGCTGTGCTCCTGGGCGGCGTCGGTCAGCTTGCCGTTGAGCTTCAGTGCGGAGCAGCCGGCCTTGGAGCGCTCCTGGTTCACCAGCTTCACCAGCGTGGTGACGTTCCCGGTCACGGGGACGCCGGAGGGCGCCGAGCCGGGCGCCTGCGAGGGGGCGGAGGCCGGCGGCGCGGGGGCCGCGGGGGCCGAGGAAGGCGCGCCGTGCCAGCCGCCGTGCGACCACTGGCCGCCCCAGGACGCGTTGTTCCAGTGCCCCCGGGACCACGCGCCGTGCCGGGCGTCCTGCGGGCTGTCGATGGATGCCATGGCGACCGAGGGCACTCCCACGGCGGCGACGGCGAGAGCGGCGACGACGATCTTGCGATGGCGCGTCGTCCGGCGGTGGTTCGTCATTGCGTGACCTCACTCGGTGGTTCGGCGTCCGTCTTCACATCCCGCCTGAGCTGCTGAGACGCCGTGCGGGCTCGGTCATTGTGCGGACCGTCCCGAGAGCGGGGCAATGGAAGATCGTTACTACGCCGACTCGTAGCGAAGACGATCCTTGCGCCGCGGAGCGAGGCATGCGCTTGCCCGTTCGGCGCCTTGTTGTGAAAATCTGACGTTCCTTCAGGATGCCGTCCGTGCCCGGCGGACGGCCGGAAGCGACACGCGGATGGCACTCGGTCCGCCCCGTTCTGCGCGGAATGTCCCTTCCAGTGGGGATGGAACGCATATGCCGATGGGTGGCCGTCTACTATGGCGAGCCGTAACCGCCCGATCCGGGGTGACGGACTTCACAGGGACCCCGGGAACAGGCCCTGCGGTGCGGCGCAACAAGGTCAACACGCGGCACAATCGCCCCATGCGACACATACGCGTGATCGGCATCGGCGCCGGCGACCCCGACCACCTCACCCTCCAGGCGGTCAAGGCGATCGCCGGGACCGACGTCTTCCTCGTCCTGGGAAAGACCGGCGAACGCCAGGAACTCGTCCGGCTGCGCCACCGCATGCTGGAGGAGCACGCCCGGCCGGGCCACCGCGTCGTGGAGGTCCCCGACGCCGAGCGCGACCGCACCGCCCCCGGCTACCCCGCCGCCGTCGAGGACTGGCGCCGCCGCCGGGCCGACGTGGTCGAGCACCTTCTCGCGGAGCAGGTCGGCCCGGAGGAGACCGGGGCCTTCCTCGTCTGGGGCGACCCCAGCCTCTACGACAGCGTCATCGCCGTCCTCGACGACGTCCGCGCCCGCGCGGACGCCACCGCCTTCACCTACGAGGTGATCCCGGGCATCAGCAGCGTCTCCGTGCTGGCCGCCCGCCACCGCACGACGCTCACCCGCGTCGGCCGGCCGGTGCAGATCACCACCGGCCGCCGGCTCGCCGAGGGCGGGCTGCCCGACGGCGTCGACGACGTCGTCGTCATGCTCGACGGCGACGCGGCGTTCGCCGGGATCGACCCCGAGGGCATCGAGATCCACTACGGCGCCTACCTCGGCACCGACGACGAGATCCTCGTCTCCGGCCCGCTCGCGGAGACCGCCGAGCGCATCCGCGCGCTGCGGGCCGACGCCCGCGCCCGCAAGGGCTGGATCATGGACACGTACCTGCTGCGCCGCTGACCCACCCGCGGGGTGGGGCGTGGCGCCTTGGGCCGGGGGGCGTGTCTGCCGAGGCGTCCTGTGGGGCGGTGGGGCCCGGCCTGCGGGTGTGCCCTGAGGGCTGTGGCCACGGCGGGGACCGCCCGACGTGTCGGACCGGGTTCCCCGCTGGTGGGGTGATCGAGCCCAGGGCGCCGGTGGCGTGCCCGCCGGCCGGGTCCGCCCTCGCGGCGGACCGCAACACGGGCGGGCGGCAGGAGAGTTCGGCGTGCGCGGGCCCGGCGGACGGGCGTTGCCGCAGGTGATGGGCGCGTGGGTGTTGTCACACTCGCAGGTGCCGCCTTGAAGGGGCGCGGCTCCGGGACGTAGCCTTCCCTCCGCCTCTGGTGGGGGAAGCCGGTCGAATTCCGGCGCTGGCCCGCAACGGTGGGCCGCGCGGCATCCGTGATGCCGTCCGCGGCGAGCCCGATGACCCATCGGCGGCACTGGTTCTCATCCGTCGCGGTCACGGGACGAGGCCCACGGGCTCGGCCGCCCGCGTCTTGCGCGGCCGCTCTCCTGGGTGCGTCCCGAGGGCCACCGTTCAGGAGGCTTCGTTGCGCATATCCGGCCGCACGGTCGCTCCCGCGCTCATCACCGCCACCCTTGTCGCCCTGTCGGCGACGTCCGCCGCGGCCGCTCCGGCCGTGCCGTCGGACGCCGCGGCAGCGGCCGGATGGGCGGGCCGCCAATTGAAGGACGGCGACCACGTCGAGGGCGACTTCGGCGCCGACCCCGGTCTCACGGCGGATGTCGTGCTGGCCCTGTCGGCGACGCGCACGGGCAAGGGCGAGACGGCCGCAGCGACCGACTGGCTGGCCGCGCACGCCGAGTCGTACCTCACCGGTGACACGCCCGGCGACATCTACGCGGGGTCGCTCGCGAAACTCTCGCTGGTGGCCGAGACGGGCCACCGGGACCCGGGCGCGTTCGCCGGCCGTGACCTGATCGCGGAGCTCAACTCCCGTATGCAGCCCAGCGGCCGCTTCACCGACCACGCCACCTTCGGCGGCACCGAGGTCAACGACTACTCCAACTCGCTGACGCAGTCGCTGGCCCTGATCGCGCTGGAGCGGGACGGCGGCGCCGTGCCCGGCGAGGCCGTGCACTTCCTCCTCGCCAACCAGTGCGCCGACGGCGGCTTCCCGGTCTTCTTCCCCGACACCCCGGCGGAGTGCGAGTCCGACGCGGACGGCACCGGCATGGTCGTGCAGGCCCTGCTCGCCGTCGGCGACGAGGACGACGTCGCGGGCGAGGCGCTCGACTGGCTGGAGGAGAAGCAGGCCAAGGACGGCGGGTTCGCCGGCACGGGCCCGACCGCGGTCGTGAACGCCAACTCGACCGCCCTGGCCACCCAGGCCCTGCGGGCCGGCGGCCGCGGTGCGGCCGCCGACAAGGGCGCGGACTGGCTGCGCGCGCGTCAGGTCGGCTGCGACGGCGCGGCCAAGGACCGCGGCGCGGTCGGCTACCAGGAGGCCAAGGCCGACGGCAACGCCCTGCGCGCGACCGTGCAGGCGGTGACGGCCCTGTCCGGGGTCTCGTACGCGACGGTGGACGGCGCCGGCGCGACGGACGGACTGGCCACCCTGGACTGCTCGTCGCCGAGCCCCACCACCAGCGCCTCCACCACCCCCTCACCCACCGCGTCCGGTGAGCCCACCGAACCCGGCGGCTCCGCGACCCCCACCGACTCTGCGACCCCCACCGACTCCGCCTCGGCCACGCCGAGCGCGACGGCCCCCGCCGGTTCGACGGACTCGGGTGGTTCCGGCAGTTCCGGTGGCACGGGTGGTACCGGCGGCGCGCTGGCCAGCACCGGCACGTCCGTGCTGCCGCTGGCGGGGAGTTCCGCGGCGCTCGTGGCGGCCGGTGCCGCCGCCGTGGTCGCCGTCCGGCGACGCCGCTCCGCGGGAACCGGGGCGTGATCCGGCGGGGCTCGGCGGCGCTGGCGGCCCTCGCCGCCGTGGCCGCGGTGCTGTTGTGGCCCGCCGCCGTCCCGGCCGGTGCGGTGGACGGCTGCTCCGGCGTGCTGGTCGTCGTGGAGGACCGCGGCGTCCCGGACGCCCCGTACCCGAGCCGGACCGGGTGCGCGCCGTCGCCGCAGAGCGGCCTCCAGGCGCTGCAGCAAGCGGGCATCGCGGTACGGCTGGGTTCCGGTCCCTACGGCGGCGGCTTCGTCTGCGCGCTGGACGGGGCTCCCGGCACGGGCTGCGCCGCGGTGGACAAGGACACGTACTGGTCGTACTGGTACATGCTCCCCGGCACCAGCACCTGGGTGTACGGCGCGGCCGGCCCGGCCGGCCGCACCCCGGTGAAGGGCGGCATCGACGCGTGGGTGTGGCAGGACTCCGGGGCAAACGAGCCCCCGTCGCCCCGCAGCGCGGTCCCGCCGACGCCGACGCCCCGGCCGACGCGGACCACCACGAAGCCCGGCGGGGGTGCGTCCGGCGGCGGGACTGACACATCGTCAGGCAGTGGGACGGGCGGGTCGGGCACCGGCGGCCCGGGCAACGGCGGATCCGCCACCGGTGGTACCGCCTCGCACCCGGCCGCGCACCCCGGCGCCAGTACGACCGGCAAGGGCGCCACGCCCGCCGCCTCCGCGAGCCGGAGCGCCGACGCCTCCACGAGCCCGGCCCCGAGCACATCGGCCGGCTCCCGAACCGAGGCGGCCGGCACCACCGGCAGCCCCGGCGCGACCGCCACCTCGGACGGGGTGCGGTCGGCCGGCGAGCGCTCAGGCGAACAGCGCTGGAACGGCCTGCCGCTGCTCGTCGGAGCCGTCGCGGTCGCCGCCCTGGCCGGCGCCGCCGTCATCAGGGCCCGCAGGCGCGACCGCAGGCCGCCGGAGGTGTCGGACTGATGCCGCGCCCCGGCGCGCGGCTGCTGCTGCCCCGCCAACTCCACCCGTTGGCCTGGTGGGCATGGGCACTTGGGCTCGCCACCGCGGCGAGCCGCACCACCGACATCCTGCTGCTCGCCCTCCTGGGCGCCGCGGCCGGCTACGTGGTCGCCGCCCGCCGCACCCGGGCGCCCTGGGCAGCCGCCTACGGTGTCTTCCTGAAGCTGGCCGTCGCGGTGGTGGTGATCCGGCTGGTGCTCCAGTCCCTGCTCGTCGGGTACGGCGGCACCACCGTGCTGCTCGACCTGCCCGAGATACCGCTGCCGTCGTGGATGACCGGGGTGAGGCTCGGCGGACCCGTGACGGCGGAAGCGGTGTACTCGGCGCTGTGCGACGGTGTGCGCCTGGGCGTCATGCTGCTCTGCTTCGGCGCCGCCAACGCGCTGGCCAGCCCCGCCCGGTTGCTGCGGGCGCTGCCGCGCGCCCTGCACGAACTCGGCGTCGCCGTCACCGTGTCGCTCAGCGCCGCGCCGCAACTCGTCGCCGCGGTCGGCAGGGTCCGCCGCGCCCGGCGGCTGCGGGCACTGCCGGTCCGCGGACTGCGCGGCACGCTCTCCATCGCCGCCCCCGTACTCGAAGAGGCCCTGGACCGCGCCCTGGCCACCGCCGCCGCCCTCGACGCACGCGGGTACGGGCGGCGCGCCGCGGTGCCGGCCGGGCGCCGCGCCACCGTCCACGCCCTGCTGCTCGGCGGCCTCGCCTCCGTCGTCGTCGGCGTCTACGGCCTGCTGGACTCCTCGACCACCGTTCCCGCCGGCCCGCTCGGCGAGGTGACCACGGGTCACGCCGGTCCGGTCCTGCTGGCCGTCGGGGTGATCGGCTGCGTCGCCGGAATGCGTCTGGGCGGCGCCGCGGTCCAGCGCACCCGCTACCGTCCCGACCCGTGGGCGCTGCCCGAGTGGGTCGCGGTCGTCAGCGGCGCCCTCGCCGCGCTGTGTTTCGTGCTCACCTCGCCCGCCGCCCTCGCCCCGGACCCCTGGACGCTGCAACCGCCGGGCCTGCCGCTGCTCGCCGTGGCGGGAGTGCTCTGCGCCGTGCTGCCGGCCCATCTCACCCCGCCACCACCGGGCGACCACGACCGGGCCCCCGCCTCCCCCGGACCGGGGCGGCTCACCGACCAGCCGAGGAAGCATCAGTGAACGCCGTCCACTGGGAGCAGGTCTCCTTCCACTACCCGCGCGCGACCGCGCCGGTGCTCGCCGGGGTCGACCTGGCCGTGCCAGACGGGGAACTCGTGCTGGTCGTGGGCGCCACGGGCAGCGGCAAGTCCACGCTTCTGCGCACCGTCAACGGCGCCGTCCCGCACGCGACGGGCGGCACGCTGTACGGCAGGGTGACCACCGCGGGCCGGGACACGGCCGCGCACGCCCCGCGCGACCTCGCCGACGCCGTCGGCGTCGTACCGCAGCGCCCGGCGGACGCCTTCGTGGCCGACACCGTCGAGGAGGAGATCGCCTACGGGCTGGAGTGCCTGGCGCTGCGGCCCGAGGCGATGCGCCGCCGGGTGGAGGAGACCCTCGACCTGCTGGGGCTGGCCGATCTGCGCTCCCGGTCCCTGCAGGCGCTGTCGGCCGGGCAGCAGCAACGGGTCGCGCTGGCCGCCGCGTTCGCGGCGCAGCCGGGGCTGCTGGTGCTGGACGAGCCGACCAGCGCCCTCGACCCGCCGGCCGCCGAGGAGGTGCTCGCCGCCCTGACCCGGCTCGTGCACGACCTCGGCACGACCGTGCTGCTCGCCGAGCACCGGCTGGAACGGGTCGCGCAGTACGCGGACGCCGCCCTGCTGGTGCCCGGTGGCGGCGAGCCGGTGCGCTACGGCCCGACGGCCGATGTCCTGGCCGACGCGCCCGTGGCACCGCCGGTCGTCGAACTGTCGCGGCTGCTGGGCTGGCGGCCCGTCGCGCTGAGCGTGCGCGACGCCCGCCGCAGGGCCGCCGGTCATCCGCTGCTCGGCGCGGCTCCCGTGCCGCGCGAGACCGCGGCGCAGGGCGAGCCGGTCGCCTCGCTGCGCGGGCTGGTGGCGCACCACGGCCCGGTGCCGGCGCTGCGCGGGATCGACCTCACCCTGCACGAGGGCCGGGTCACCGCGCTCATGGGCCGCAACGGCGCCGGCAAGTCGACCCTTCTGTCGTGCCTGGCAGGACTGCACCGGCCCACCGCCGGCGAGGTGCGCGTGGCCGGCGAGAACCCCCTCAAGCTGAAGCGCCGCCAGATGGCTTCGGCCGTCGGCATGGTGCCCTCGGACCCCGGCGACCTGCTGCTCGCCGACCGGGTGGACCGCGAGTGCGCGGGCGCCGACCGCGAGGCCGGGGCAGTGCCCGGCACCACGGCCGCGCTGCTGGAGCGACTGGTGCCCGGCATCGACCCGCAGGCACACCCGCGCGCCCTGTCCAGCGGCCAGCGGCTCGCCCTCGCGCTGGCGGTGCTCCTCGCCCGCCGCCCGAAACTGCTGCTGCTGGACGAGCCGACCCGCGGCCTGGACTATCCGGCCAAGGCCCGCGCCACCGCGATCCTGCGGCAACTGGCCGCCGAGGGACACGCGGTGCTGCTGGTCACCCACGACGTGGAACTCGCCGCCGCGGCGGCCGACCGCGTGGCCGTCCTCGCCGACGGCGAGATCGTCGCCGACGAGGACGCCGTCGCGGCGCTGGCCGCCTCACCCGCCTTCGCCCCGCAGACCGCCAAGGTCCTCGCGCCGGCGCCGCTGCTCACCGTCGACGAGGCCCGCGTCGCGCTCCAGGCACTCGCCACGGGACAGGGGGCCCCGGCATGACCGGCACACGGACGCCCGCCGACGGCGAGCACGTCCTTCACCTGGCCGCCCGCACCCCCGGCCTGCCGCGCATCGGCCCGCGCTCCGCGGTCGCCCTCGTCCTGGTCTCGCTCGTCGGGCTCGCCGGTTTCGGCTGGCCCTTCCTCGCCGACGCGTCCTCCCCGGTCGCCCACGGCCAGGACGCCCCCTGGCTCTTCGCCGCGCTCACCCTGCTGATCCTCGGCGTCGTCCTCAGCGCCCTGCTCGACGGGACCGCCGACGCGAAGGCCGTGGCGCTGCTGGGCGTGCTGTCCGCGGTGGGCGCCGCGCTGCGGCCGCTCGGCGCGGGCACCGCGGGCCTGGAGCCGATGTTCGTCGTCTTCCTGCTGGGCGGCCGGGTGATGGGCCCGGCCTTCGGCTTCGCCCTCGGCAGCACGGCCATGTTCGCCTCGGCCCTGCTCACCGCGGGCATCGGGCCCTGGCTGCCGTTCCAGATGCTGGCCGCGTCCTGGGTGGGACTGGGCGCCGGGCTCCTGCCGCGCCGGGTCACCGGCCGCCCGGAGATCGCCCTGCTGGTCGGCTACGCGCTGGTCGCGGGCCTCCTCTACGGCGTCGTGATGAACCTGTGGTTCTGGCCGGCCGGCCTCGTCGACCCGGCCGCCGCGACCGCGTACGCCCCGCACGCCGGCGCGCTGGACAACCTGCGCCGCTACGCGGCCTTCTACCTCACCACCTCGCTCGGCTGGGACGTGCCGCGCGGGGTCCTCAACGCCCTGCTGGTGCTGCTGGCCGGGCCCCGGCTGCTGGCCGCCCTGCGCTCCGCGACGGACCGGGCGGCGTTCGGCGCGCCGATCCGCGTACTGCGGCCCCGGGAGGACGACGGCCCCGCCGCCCCGACGGACGGCGGGACTCCCGAGCGTACCTGACGCATCGTCAGTGCAGCGACGGCACAACACGTCCTGACGAGACGTCACTTCTCGTCCCGGGGGCGGGGACACAAGGTCACAGCCAGGGTTCACTGGCTGATTGTGAAGATGTCATGTGCACTCTTCGCTGGATCCCTCTAATCGGGTGCGCACCCATGAGGACATGGGTGCAGCGGAGGTGTTGCCTCCGTGTCCTCTTCCGACCCGAGGTTTCCATGAAAATGATGGTCTTGAACCATCGGCGTGCAAGGCCACTGCTCGTGGTGCTCGCCACGGCGACCGCGCTCGCGGCCGCGCCTGCCGTGGCGTACGCGGACAGCAGCCGGCCCGCGCCCGTCACCGGCGGCATCCCGCTGATCAACACGTCCGAGAAGATCGGTCCGGGGATCAACCTGCAGCATGTGCAGGCGCTCGACCAGCAGGGCTGGTACGACGCGCGGTTCCTGACCGTGGACCTGTCCAACAGCGCGGTCACCACGGACCTCCTGACCGCCGGACCGGTCGCCTCCGGCGGTCCGCTCAGCGTGGCCGCCGACAAGGCCGGTGCCGTCGCCGGCGTGAACGGCGACTTCTACGACCTGGGCAACTCCACCGCGGCGCACGGTGCCGAGATCCAGAACGGGAAGCTGCTCAAGACCACCAACCTCGGCGGTCCGGAAGCCGCCCCGGTGCAGCCGCACGTCGGTGTCAGCAAGGACGGCATCGCGCAGCTCGTGAACGTCATGGTCAACGCGTCCGCGAACTTCGCGGGCACGGACCACAAGGTCCTGTCGGTCAACGCCGCGGACCCCGAGCCCCACCCGGTACCCGCCGGCGGCATGGTCGCGTTCACGTCCGCCTGGGGCACCTACAGCCGCAACCGGCCGTTCATCGGTGTGGACCAGGACCTCGCCGAGGTCCTCGTCCGGAACGGCAAGGTCGTGTCGGTCACCCCCAACGGTCCCGCGGGCTCGGGAGCGATCCCGGACGACGGGTTCTACCTGGTCGGCACCGGCGCTTCGGCGGCCGCGATCCGCGCGCTGCAGCCCGGCGACCCGGCGACGCTCGACTGGGAACTGGCTGACAACGTTGCCAAGACCATGAAGTTCGCGCTCGGCCACGGCGGCACCGGTGAGGGCATCATCGTCTCCGGCGGCAAGCCCCGCGCCAACCTGGACAACTCGGCGATCTCCCCGCGCACGTCGTTCGGTTTCAAGGACGGCGGCCACACCCTCGTGCTCGGCGAGTGGAACGGCCCGGGCGGCACCGGCAAGGGCGGCGTCACGGTGGCCAAGGTGGGCCACGACATGGTCGCGATGGGCGTGCAGACCGCGGTCATCCTCGACAGCGGTGGTTCGAGCGAGATGGTCGCCCGCCGGCTCGGCGAGGACAAGGTGACCATTCGCAACACCCCGTCCGACGGCCAGGAGCGCAACAACACCAACGGCGTCGGCGTGTTCGTCATCAAGGGTGACGGCGAGCTCAACCAGCTTCTCGTCAAGCCCGCGCCCGGCCAGACGGCGGCTGACGGCGATGTGAAGGTCTTCCCGGGGCTGCACCGTGTGCTTTCCGCGGTGGGTGTCGACAACCACCAGACGCCGGTGGCGGTCGACCCGCAGTCGGTGCAGTGGTCCGCGCGTGAGGCGACCGTCGAGGGCGGCACGCTCACGGCGCCCCAGGCGCACGGCCCGGTCACGGTCGACGCGACCGCGGGTGGCGTGCAGGGACACGGGACGGTCTCCGTCCTCGGCCCGCTGACCAGCGTGGAGCCGTCCTCTCAGCTCCTGTCGATCGCCGCGCCCACGTCCGACGACGCGACCACCGTCTCGGTGACGGGCCGTGACGGCGAGGGTTACACGGCCCCGATCGACCCGCAGGACCTCTCGCTGGACTACGATCACGATGTCGTGGACGTCAAGTCCGTGGGCGGCAAGCTGCGGATCACCCCGCTCGCCAACGCGAGCACGATCCTGAAGATCTCGGTCGGTGGTGTGTCGGCGCAGCTGCCGATCACGATCGGTGTGCAGACCAAGACGGTCTACGACTTCGACGACGACGTGCTGGCCCGCTGGCGCAACAACAGCACCGCGGCCACGACGTTCTCCAAGGCCCCCGA
>NZ_JBHXSO010000118.1:0-10306 GCF_042714775.1 Streptomyces sp. NPDC058691
CCTCGACCCGCAGACCCGTGTCCTCACCGCGCTGAAGGCCGGCTCGGTGACCGTCACGGTGACGAACGACTCGATGCGCGCCTACACCGACGACAGCTCCCTCGCACCGATCACGACCTCCAAGACCATCCAGGTCGTGCCCGCCGCACAGGGCTGAAGCTGACTGTCTGACATGCGAAGCAGCGTGACCGAGGGCGAGCACGAACCACGTGCTCGCCCTCACTGCTGCCCGGCCGTGCCGTGATGGCACCACGATGGCGTCATCGGATGTGCCAGAGCGGCCGAGGCCCCATGTGGCACCGCGGTGACGCAGCCCGGCGCCAAGCCATTGATGCAGGTCAGCACCGCAGAACCCCTCCCTTTTCGCGGCCACTCCTCTCATGGCATTGCGTATGGCGCCACGATGGTGCCATGATGGCGTCATGGACCTCACGCCCTATGTCGACAACCTCCGCCGGGAACTCGCGGTGGCCGCCGAAGCCGGCGGCGAAGAAGCCCGCGAGCTGGCCGAGCGGCTCACCGCTCCCCTGGAGTCGGCGACCCGCCTGACCATGCTCAATGTGCTCTCCGCCGCGATGGACGAGATCACCCGTGAACTCGCCCCGGGCTCGGTCGATGTGCGGCTGCGGGGGCTCGACCCCGACTTCGTGGTGACGCCGCCGCCGCGCGACGAGGTCTATGAGGACAGGAGCGGGCCCGCAGAGCCGCTCATGGCACCGCCTCCGGCACCGGGTGACGCCGACGAGGGCGCGACCGCCCGCGTCAATCTGCGTCTGCCGGCGCACCTCAAGGTGCGCGCGGAGGAGGCCGCGACCCGCGAGGGCCTGTCGGTCAACGCGTGGCTGGTACGCGCCGTGTCGGCCGCGGTCGACGGCGGCACGCGGCCGCGTACGCCGGAGAAGACCCGGACCACCGGACAGAGCTTCACGGGCTGGGTGCGTTAACCGCGCCGCGCCCGCACCACTTCACCCACATCCCCTCCCGCCAGCGGGGATACCCCGAGGACCCATGAGGACGGTATAGCCATGCCTTCTTTCGACACCCCCGAACCGATCTCGGTCACCGCCCATGTCGGCGCCGGCTCCATCCTGTTCACGGCGGGCGACCGCGCCGACACCGTGGTCGGGGTGCGGCCCCTCGATCCGAAGCGGGACAAGGACGTGCGGGCCGCCGAGCAGACCGAGGTCACGTATGCGAGCGGCGTCCTGACCGTGCGGACGAAGGAGCGGCGCCTCATCGGGCCCAGCGGCGCCGTCGAGGTGACGGTCGACCTGCCCACGGGCTCGCGTGTCGACATCACCGGATCCTGGACCCAGGTGCTCGGCGAGGGCCGGCTCGGCGAGGTCCGGGTCAAGTCGTCGTCCGGTGACGTCCGGCTCGACACGACCGGACCGCTCCAGCTGACCGCCTCCCACGGCTCGATCACCGTGGACCGGATCGAGGGCTCGGCCGAGATCACCACCAGCTCCGGCAGCCTGCGCGTCGGCACCGTCGACGGATCCGCCGTCCTGAAGAACTCGCACGGCACCACGACCGTCGGCGCCGCGATCGGCGACCTGCGGGTGAGCGGTGCCAACGGCAACATCGACATCACGCGCGCCGAGGGCTCGGTCACCGCCACCACCGCCCACGGCACCCTGCGCGTCGCCGAAGTCGCCCGCGGAACGGTGCAGTTGGAGACCTCCTACGGTGCCATCGAGGTCGGCATCCGGGAGGGCACCGCCGCCTGGCTCGACGCCAGCTCCGAGCGTGGGCGGGTGCGCAACACGCTCGCCGACGCCGAACCTCCGCAGCAGACCGAGGACACCGTAGAGGTCCGCGCCAGGACCCGCTGGGGCAACATCGACGTGCGCCGCGCCCAGGTCTGAGCGCCCAACCCGCCAACTCCCCACTCAATTAACCCTTCGAATGGGAGGGCTCCATGCCTTCATCTGTCATGCCCACGCCCAGGAATGGCGATGTGCAACCGCCCGCCGCCGTCTCCGCCATCGGCCTGCGCAAGTCCTACGGCGACAAGACCGTCCTGGACGGTGTCGATCTGTGGATCCCGGCCGGCACCGTGTTCGCACTGCTCGGGCCGAACGGCGCCGGCAAGACCACCGCCGTCAAGATCCTTTCCACGCTCATCTCCGCCGACGGCGGGCAGGCCCAGGTCGCGGGCCACGACCTGGCCGGCGACCCGCAGGGAGTGCGTGCGGCGATCGGTGTCACCGGGCAGTTCTCCGCCGTCGACGGCCTGATCACCGGCGAGGAGAACATGCTCCTCATGGCGGACCTGCACCACCTGTCCAAGCAGGAGGGACGCCGCACCGCCGCCGAGTTGCTGCGGCGCTTCGACCTCGCCGACGCGGCGAAGAAGCCGGCCTCCACCTACTCCGGCGGCATGAAACGCCGCCTCGACCTCGCCATGACCCTGGTCGGCAGCCCGCGGATCATCTTCCTCGACGAACCGACCACCGGCCTCGACCCCCGCTCCCGGCACAACATGTGGCAGATCATCCGTGAGCTGGTCACCGGCGGCGTCACCGTCTTCCTCACCACCCAGTACCTGGAGGAGGCCGACGAACTCGCCGACCGTATCGCGGTACTCCACGACGGCAAGATCGCCGCCCAGGGCACCGCCGAGGAACTCAAGCGGCTCATCCCCGGCGGCCACGTCCGGCTCCGCTTCACCGACCCGGCCGCCTACCAGACCGCCGCCTCCGCACTGCGCAAGGCCACCCGGGACGACGAGTCCCTCACCCTGCAGATCCCCAGCGACGGCAGCCAACGCGACCTGCGCGCCCTCCTCGACGAACTGGACTCGGCCGGCATCGAGGCCGACGAACTGACCGTGCACACCCCCGACCTCGACGACGTCTTCTTCGCCCTGACCGACACCACCGGCATCCCCGACCAGCCCAAGGAGACCGTCCGATGAGCTCTCTGTCCCTCGCGGTGCGCGACTCGTCCACGATGCTGCGCCGCAACCTCCTGCACGCCCGCCGCTATCCGTCCCTCACCTTGAACCTGCTGCTCACGCCGATCGTGCTGCTGCTGCTCTTCGTCTACGTCTTCGGCGACGTGATGAGCGCGGGCATGGGCGGCGGCGGCCGGTCCGCGTACGTCGCCTACATCGTGCCGGGCATCTTGATGATGACCATCGGAGGCACCGTGGTCGGCACCGCGGTGTCGGTCTCCAACGACATGACCGAGGGCATCATCGCCCGCTTCCGCACGATGGCGATCCACCGCGGGTCGGTGCTCATCGGGCACGTCATCGGCAGCGTCCTGCAGTCGATCGCCAGCGTGGTCCTCGTCGGCGCCGTCGCCGTCGCCATCGGTTTCCGCTCCACCGACGCCACGGCCCTGGAATGGCTGGCGGCGCTGGGGCTGATGGCCTTGGTCGCCCTGGCGCTCACCTGGATCGCGGTCGGAATGGGCATGGTCAGCCCGAACGCCGAGGCGGCCAGCAACAACGCACTGCCCCTGATCGTCCTGCCGCTGATCTCCAGCGCCTTCGTCCCGATCGACGCGATGCCGGGGTGGTTCCAGCCGATCGCCCAGTACCAGCCGTTCACGCCGGCCATCGAGACCGTGCGGGGCCTTCTGCTCGGTACGGAGATCGGCAACAACGGGTGGCTTGCGCCGGCGTGGTGTGTGGTGCTGACGGTGCTGGGTTATTTCTGGTCGAAGGCGGTGTTCGATCGCGACCCCAAGTAGCCGGGGGCTTTTTCCCCCGCCCTCCCGCCCGGGTGCCCTGTGAAGTCAGGGCGCCCCGGCGCGCGTTGCGGGGTGGGCCGGGTTCGGGGCCTCCGGGGCCGGCCATTCTGGACAGCACATTTCGGTGCCTCGGGCACCTGCCGTTGATCACCCCGGGTTGTGCACCCAAATATGCTCCACAGTCCAGAACGCCCACCCCTCCACCCCCGCCCCCTCCGTAGTGTTCGCGCCTGATCCCCAGTGGGGGTATGGAGGCAGTCCGGGTGACCGCGGTTGCCTGGATACCGCCCCACCGGTGTGTGGGCGGTGACGCCTGGGCGCCCGATGTGCCGCCGCACCAACCCCGGGCCTGTGCCATGGCCGCCTCCACACTCCCACTGGGGATCAGGCGCATGACGAAACGGAGGGGGCGGGGGTGCAGGGGTGGGTGTTCTGGACGGTGCGGGATATTTGTGTGCGGCATCCGGGCAGGGATGGGATGAGCAAGTGCCCGCCACGCACGTAAATATCCCAGTCCAGAATGGCCAGCCCCGGAGGCCCCGAACCCGGCCCACCACGAAACGCGCGCCGGGGTGCGTGACTTCACAGGGCACACGGGCGGGTGGGCGGGGAAAAGAACCTACCCGGACCGCAAGCGCAGCGTCAGGTCGCCGGCACAGCACGCCGCAGCGGAAACCGCCGGACGGCCGACCGCAAGCGGGGCCGCACCGACACGAGCACCGCCGCACCCGCCGCCCACAGGGCGAGCGTGGCGAGCGGGGTGAGCGCGTGGGCCCCGTCGAAGTACGTGAGGTCGGTGACCGCCCGTACCGCCGCCCCCGGCGGCAGCGCACCGGAGATGGCGCGCCCCGCGCCGGGCAGCAGGTCGGGGCCGATCGTCGCGCCGCTGGTGGAGTTGCCGATGGTGAGCAGCAGGAGCGTCGCGACCGGGACGCCCAGCGGCCCGAGGTAGGTGCCCAGCACCTTCGTCGTGAACGCCGCGGCCGCCGACAGCAGGGCCAGCGTGAAGGCCAGCGGCAGGTAGGGCGCGGGCACGGCGCCCAGGACGGGACCGGCGATGAAGGCGGCGAGCAGGCCGGAGACCGCGGAGAAGCTCGCGATGAGGGTCAGCCGGTGACGCAGGTGGAGGAGCTGGGCGAGTCCCAGCGCGTTCTGGGCGAAGACGAAGCCCGCGAGCGACACGCCGAAGGACACGTAGAAGCCCGCGAGGCCGCGCGCGTCGTACGGGTCGAGCGGGACGACGTCGTGCACGGTGACGTCCTTGCCCGCCCCGTGCCCGTAGGCCGAGACCAGGTTCTTCACCGCGGTCGTGGTCGACAGGCCGTTCGCGCCGGCGACGTCGAGCCGCAGCTCGTCGCCGTGGTGGGCCGAGCTGAGCGCCGCGACCACGTCGTGCCGCTCCAGGGCCAGCCGGGCGTCGCCCGACGAGGCGGCCAGGCGAACGTCCACGGCGTCGCCGAGCGCCTGCTGCACCTGGTGGGGCAGGTGGGAGCCGGAGACCGAGATCGGCAGCCGGTGCGGCTGGGGGTTCCGCTGCACCCCGATGTAGCAGCTGATGAAGGCCGAGACGATGACAAGGGCGATCAGGACGGGCTGCAGCCACGCCCGGACCGGAACGGCGCTCCTGCGGTGCGCGGCCTCGTGGGGGTTGGGGTGCACGGATGGTCTCCAGGTTCCGGGGTGGTGAGGTCGTGGCCGGCGGCGCTGCCGGTGTTGGACGTGACGGCCTAATGTGACCGGTCGTCTTGGACAGGGTAAGCGTTCCGCCACCCCGCGGACATTCCCGGACCGCGCTCTGAGGCGACCGGTCATACTGAGGGCGTGACGACGAAAGAGCGGATCGCCGAGGCCGGACTCCGGCTGTTCCACGAGCGCGGCTACAACGGCACGAGCGTGCAGGACATCGTGGTCGCGGCGGGAGTGCCCAAGGGGTCCTTCTACAACCACTTCAGCAGCAAGGAGACGCTCTGCCTCGACGCGGTCGAACGCTTCTCCGGCAATCTGGCCCTGGAAAACCTAGCCGGTCCCACCGTCTCGCCGGTCGCCCGGATCGAGGAGCACCTGCGCCACCGCGTCGCGCTCGCCGGGCGCAGCGACTTCGCGCGCGGCTGTCTGCTGGCCAATCTGGCCGCCGAGATCCCGGCGCACAGCCCGGTCCTGAGCGAGGCGGTGCACGGGCACCTGCAGCGCTGGCAGGCGGCGCTCGCCGAGACGCTGCGGGAGGCGCAGGACGCGGGGGAGGTGGCGCGGACGGTGCCGGCCGAGGCGCTGGCCGACTACCTGGTGAGCGGTTTCGAGGGGGCGATGTCCCGGGCGAAGCTCGTCCGGGACCGGCAGCCGCTCGACGCGTTCCTCGACGTGACCTTCGACACCGTGCTCGCCCGCCCCGCCGCCTGAGCCCCTGCCGGGCCCGGCGCACGCGGTCAGCGGCCGCGGGTCTCCCGCCTGCGGGCGAGGGCGTACAGGGCGGTGCCGGTCGCCACGGAGATGCTCGCCGCCGCGGCCATCATCGCGACGGGCCGGGAGCCCGCTGAGGGGGCCGTGCGGGGCCCGGCCGCGCGGGCCGCTTCGAGGACCAGGTCGGTCACGGCGCGGGGCGCCGTGACGTGGACGGCGTGCGGCGCGTCCACCTCGACGATGCGGGCGCCGGCCCGCCGGGCCATGAAGCGCTCGTTGGCGGCGCCGATCGCCTGGTCGGCGGCGGCGACCAGGTACCAGGAGGGGATCGTCCGCCAGGCCGCGGCGCGGGCCGCCTCGGTCACGATCCCCGTGGCGGCGGGGCGCTGGGCCGCCGCGAGTGAGGCCGCGGTGGCGGCGGGGACGCGGTCGCTCAGCATGATCTCGTTGTACCGCTCGGGCCTGATCCACAGTTCGAGCCCGTCATCGCCGTCGCCGTCGGGCACCGGGACCGTGCGCAGCGCGGCGGGTACCAGGGCCGAAGCGTCGGCGAGGTGGCTGCCGGGGAACCTCGCCATCAGCCGGCGGGTGTTCTCCCCGGCCTCCGGCGCGAAGGCCGCTATGTAGACCAGGGACTTCACTTCCGGGTTGCCCGCCGCCGCGTTGGTGATCACCGCGCCGCCGTACGAATGGCCGACCAGCACGACGGGGCCCTTGATCGTCTTGAGGACCGCCGTCAGGTACGCGGAGTCCGCGGTCAGTCCGCGCAGCGGGTTGGAGGGCGCCAGCACCGTGTAGCCGTTCTTCTGCAGGCCGCGGATGACGGGAAGCCAGCCCGACGCGTCCGACCACGCCCCGTGCACCAGCACGATCGTCGGCCTGGTCCCGCGCCCGTTGCCGCTCGCCCCCGCGGGGGACGCCGCCACCGGGCAGGAGATCGCCAGGGCGGCCGTCGGCAGGAGCAGGGCCAGGCCGCGGGCGCGTGCACGGCGGGCTTTCGCGAGCGGATTCGCAGGCATCGTCACTCTCTTCGCCTCGGGGCGGGCAGGACGGTTGGTGACGAGTCTGCGCGGAGGGTGGTCGCGGGGCGCGACCGATGCGGCCGTAGGAGTGACCCGGCGCGGCGCCGGAACGGCGTGGCGCCGTCCGTGCGGCATCCGGCATGCCGTGTTCGGGGTCCCGCTCCGGCCGCCGGGACGGCGCGGGTCCGGCGGAGACCCTGGTCATCGGCGTATTCGCCCACGGTGGAATGGTGGCGCCGCTTCGCATTGTTCGATTCAATACCGCCGTGCCGATGTCGAAACCCTCATGAGCACATGACGCATTCATGACCTGAGCGCCGCCGCGTCGTCAACTCACATCGAACGTCAGGCAATCCGATGTTCGCCTTTAATTAAGGTGGGATCCATAGGTTCGACAGATGTACAGGAACCCTCATGAGCGCTCCGCGCGCGGTGCGGAGGCCCGACGGTGAGCACGCAGACCGCCGAAGTCACGGGCACGATGGCCCGGCGCACAGCGCAGGAGTCCGGCTCCACTCCGCTGATCTCGTACGTCCTGCCCGTCTACAACGAAGAAGAGGGCATCCGGACCTTCCACAAGGAACTGGCCGCCGCGCTCGACGGGCGCAGGGAGTTCCGTTACGAGCTGATCTACGTCAACGACGGATCCTCCGACGGCTCGGCGGAGATCCTGCGGGACCTCGCCAAGAGCGACGCGCGGGTCCGGGTCGTGGACTTCGCCCGCAACTTCGGGCACCAGATCGCCGTCACCGCCGGAGTGGACGAGGCGGACGGCGACGCCGTCATCATCATGGACACCGATCTCCAGGACCCCCCGAAGGTCAGCCTTGAGCTGGTCGACGCGTGGCAGGCTGGAGCCGAGATCGTCCACGCGCGGCGCCGTACGCGGCAGGACACCTTCTTCAAGCGGACCACGGCGCACGCCTACTACCGCGTGCTGCGCAGCTGCGCCGAGGTGGACATCCCGCTGGACACCGGGGACTTCCGCCTGCTCGACCGCCGTGCCGCCGACGAGCTGCGGCGCTTCCGCGAGCGGAGCCGCTTCGTGCGCGGCATCGTCGCGTCGATGGGGTTCCGGCAGACCGAGGTCTACTTCGACCGCGACGAGCGGTTCGCGGGTGAGACCAAGTACCCGCTGCGCAAGATGGCCCGCCTGGCCACCGACGGTGTGACGAGCTTCTCGACCGTGCCGCTGCGGATGATCACCCGGCTCGGCTTCTTCGTGCTGGCGCTGTCGCTGGTGGGCATCGTCTACGCCGTCGGCATGCGGATCATCCGGCCGGAGATCACGGTGTCCGGCTGGACGATGCTGATGGTGGTCGTCCTCTTCCTCGGCGGTACGCAGATGCTCGCCATCGGCGTGCTCGGCAGCTACATAGGCCGCATATACACCGAGGCCCAGGGCCGGCCGCTGTACATCGTGCGCGAAGTCGTCCGTCATGACGGCGACTGAGGCGAGCCGGGCCGCCGGGACCGCGGCCGCGGACCGTCCGTCCGGCCGCCGCGCGGACCTGCGCCAGCTGATCCGCTACGGGCTGGTCGGCGGCAGCGGCGTCCTCCTCGACATGGCGTCGTTCCTGCTGCTGTACAACGTGCTCGGCCTCAACGAGCAGGTGGCCAACGTCATCAGCACGAGCCTCGGCATCACGAACAACTTCGTGCTGAACGCGCTGTTCACCTTTGACAAGCGGGACCGGCTGCTGGTGCGCTTCCTGCGCTTCTACGCCGTCGG
Organism: Streptomyces sp. NPDC058691; assembly: GCF_042714775.1. Classification (NCBI taxonomy): domain Bacteria; kingdom Bacillati; phylum Actinomycetota; class Actinomycetes; order Kitasatosporales; family Streptomycetaceae; genus Streptomyces; species Streptomyces sp. NPDC058691. The sequence continues at coordinate 8,854 of NZ_JBHXSO010000118.1, forward strand.
CCTGACCGGCATCGTCCTGACCTACGTCCTGTTCCGGATCTTCTCCGACGGGCTCGGTGCCGACCCGAACCTCGTCAAGGCGGGCTCGCTGCCGCTGGTGCTGGCCGTGCAGTTCGTGCTCAACAGAAAGTGGAGCTTCGCATGAATCTGGGCATCATCGGTGCCGGTGCCACCGGTCTGACCGCGGCCTACGACGCGGTCAAGGCGGGCCACCAGGTGACCGTGCTGGAGGCCGCGGACGAACTGGGCGGACTGGCGGCGTCCATAACCATCGGGGGAACGCCGCTGGAGCGTTACTACCACCACATCTTCCGCAGCGACCGGGAGATGATCGCCCTCATCGAGGAGCTCGGCCTCGGTGGTGAGCTGCGTTTCCACAAGCCCACCACCGGCGTGTTCCGCGACGGGGCGCTGCACCCGTTCAGCACGCCGATGGAGATGCTGCGCTTCCCGTCCTTCTCGCTGCTGGACGGTGTGCGCTTCGGCGCCTCCTCCGCCGCGCTGAAGCTCGTGCGCAACGGCGAGCGCTTCAACGACCGCACCGCGCTGTCGTGGCTGCGCCGCTGGGCCGGCCGCGGCGCCACCGAGTCGGTGTGGGAGCCGCTGCTGCGCGGCAAGTTCGGCGACCGCGCCGACGAGGTCTCGATGGCCTGGCTGTGGGCCCGTGTGCACTGCCGGACCTTCGAACTCGGCTATCTGCACGGCGGGTTCGAGCGCGTCTACGCGGCCCTGCGGGACGCGGTGAGCGCGCGCGGCGGGAAGGTCGAGTTCGGCAAGCGGGTGGAGACCATCCGCCAGCCCGAGGGCGCCGAGCAGGTCACCGTGACCACGGACGACGGCGCGCAGTACGCGTTCGACCAGTTGATCGTGACCACCCCGCAGCCGGTCTTCGCCAAGGCCGCGGAGGTCCCCGCGGACGCCGCGGTGTGGCGCAACCAGTACCTCGGTGCCACCTGCTTCGTCCTCGAGGTCGACCGCAGCGTCATCCCGTACTACTGGCTCAACATCAACGACCCGGACTTCCCGTTCCTGGCCGTCGTCGAGCACACGCAGATGGTGGACAAGGCGGAGTACGGCGGCCGGCACCTGCTGTACGTCGGCAACTACGTGCCGCGTGACGACTGGCGGTTCACCACCGCGCCGGCCGAGCTGTTGGACCGGTTCATCCCGTACCTGCAGCGGCTCAACCCGGACTTCGACCGCACCTGGATCCAGGAGTGGCACTTCTCCCGTGCCCCCTTCGCCCAGCCCGTGGTCACGCCCGAGTACCGTGCCGGGATCCCGGACCACCGCACGCACATGAGCCGGGTCACCCTGGCCACCATGGCCCAGATCTACCCGCACGACCGCGGCCAGAACTACGCCGTCGCCCTCGCGCGCAAGGTCACCGGCCTCATCGGCGCGAGCTGACCGCCCGCACCGACGCGAGGGGCCCCACCGGACATCCGTCCGG
>NZ_JBHXSO010000119.1:0-9835 GCF_042714775.1 Streptomyces sp. NPDC058691
GCTCAAAAAAAACGCGGTCCCTATTTGGGCGGTTCCCACGCACACGGCTCGGTCCACCGACCCACGGCTTTGCGTCGGCCCCCGGGCCCCCCCGATCCGCGGTATTTGCGGGGTCCGCGGCCACCGAGGTCCGGCGACACAGTCGTATTGCGCCTACTGGGCCAGGAACCCGGCGGTGGTCGTCACGAACCGCTCGGCGTCGTCGAGCCACGGGTGATGCCCGGCCCCGGGCTGGACGACGAGCCCGGCCCGGGGGAACAACGCGGCGAACTCGGCGACCGCTTGGGGCGGGGCACCTGCGTCGAACTCTCCGGCCAGCAGCAGCACCGGGGGCGCGAAGCGGGCGAGGGCGGCGCGCATGGCGTCCGGGTCGAAAGCGCCGTCGGCGCCGAAGGCGGCCATGACGTCCGGCCTCATCCGCTCCTCCGCGGCGGCGTGATGAGCGCGCGCGGGTTCGTCCCAGCGTCCGTAGGAGAACGGTGCGACCGCCCGCCAGTCGTCGTCGCCGCCTCGACCCGCCGCGATGGCCTCCAACGCCGCGAACGCGGTGGGGAACCAGGGCTCGTCACGGCGAAGGCGCGCGGTTGTGAGCCGGAGGTCCCCGGTGATCGGGATGCCGACGGCCCTGACGCTGGGGGTGACCAGCACCAGCCTGCGGACGCGTTCGGGGTACCGGGCGGCGTACTGGACGGCCGGGTTCGCCCCGGCGCAGTGGGCGAGCAGGTCCATGCGCTCGAGCCCGAGGTGCTCGCGCAGGGCCTCCACGTCGTCGACGAGCCGGTCGCACCGGCAGGAGGCGAGGTCGTCGGGGACCTCGGAGCTGCCGGTGCCCCGCAGGTCGAGTCTGATCAGCCGGCGGTGTGCGGAGAGACCTCCGAGGTCCCCCAAGTAGGCGGAGTCCGTCGGTCCCCCGGGCAGGCAGACCAGGGGATCGCCGTCACCGGTGAAGTGGTGGGCGAGCCGGGTTCCGTCGTACGCGGAGAAGAACGCTGGGGTCACAGACATGGCGAGGATCCTTTCGGCGGATGTTCAGGACAAGTGCCGCCTCTGCACGGCGGCTTGGCACGTGCGGATCAGCCGCGTGGGTGCGGGGCGCCGGCACCCGGCGCGCGCGGCACCAGCCCGTCGTCCCACCGCGGCAGCAACTTCACCGGAACGGTGATCCGGGCCGCCGCATGCGCCCGTGGCGCGAGCCGTCCGTCCTGCTCGGTCCGGGGGCGGTCGCAAATGACACCGGGGGGCGACCAGGGCATACCGGTGGTGTCGTCGAGAGTGAGGAGTCGTTCCGAGACGACGTTCGAGGTCGTCTCCGCGGTGACGTGCATGAAGGTGTGGCCTTTCGGGATGCCTACGGGCGCTCCCAATGCCACCTACGTCAGGCGGACCGCACAGCCACGCGGGAGGAGAGCACCCAGCTTGCAACAGCGTTGATGGGTCTCACCTCCTCGGTCGGTCTCGGGCACGGGTGACGCTATCAGGGCCGGCACCCCGGGGAACAGACCGCGAGCGGGCTCGGCGGCAAGAGGCCACCAGCGGGAAGTGGTGTGACCCACACCCCAGGAGAGCATCGAAGGGTGGCCTTGACGTGCAGGATGTTCCGCATGACCCTGAATGTGGATGACAGTAATCATCCATCCCTGCGGCCGGATCACGGTGACCGTAACCACCTTGACTGGTGATGCCCCTCGTGCGAGCGTCGACAGCAACGAGAACCGGCGCACCCCCGAGGATTCCCATGCGCATGCCCAAGCTGCTCAAGACAGCCGCCGTGGCCGTGGCCGTGGTCGCCATCACCTGCGGATGCTTCCTCCAGGTCTTCTGAGGACGACACGAATTTCAGGTGCCGACACCCGAGACGAAAGGTGCGCGAAGAATGCCGAATCCACGAAAGACCCGCACGATACGGTCCCTGAGCGCGGCGGCCGGTGTTGCCGCCGCCCTCATCGGCGGCCTCGTCGCCGCCCCACTCGCGTCAGCGGCCCCATCGGCCCCTGGCGCCGCACACGACGCCCCTTCCCGTACGGAGATCCTTGGACTGGTCGCCCGGCAGACCCAGTCCGCATCCGTCGATCTGGGGAAGAAGGGGCTCAGCCTGGGCGATCAACTCGTCATCGCCGAAGACATCTACCGTGGCGGCAAGAGGATCGGCGACCACAGCGTGGTCTGCACGTACGTCCACCTCGAACCCGGCGCGCTGCAGTGCGTGGGAACGTTCGCCCTGCCCAAGGGGCAGATCAGCGGGCAGGCTCTCCTCCACCTGCCGCCCGCCGCGTCCATCGACATCCCCATCACCGGGGGTTCGGGCGCCTACGACACAGCGCGCGGCTACGTCCACACCGTCGCCGCGGGCAAGACGGAACGGCATCTCACGTTCCACATCGTCCACTGATCGCCGAAGCGACCCGGAAGCAAGGGATGCGGCTCATGTCGAAGACCACCGTGAAACTCACCAAGGCACCGGAGACCACTGCCGTCACCACGGCCGTCCCGGACGCGGATGCCGCTGCGGCGGCCCGCCGGGCCAGGTTCGGAGCGCTCCCCGAGCGCGTCCGTCCGGAGGACACGACCGAGGTGATTCCCCTCATAGCGAGGTACCCCTCGCAGGACCACTACGACCACGAGAAGTGGCTCACCTGCCGTTTCGTGTAGGCAGCGGTCCCGTCTCCCGGCCCTGATCTGCCGGGGAGCCGGTTGCATGGGACTCGGCAGCCCCCTTTCCGGGCCGGCCACGCGATGCCGGGAACGGAAAATGGAGGCATGGCCTCTGACAACGTCGAACGCAGCGGATTCGTCGAGGCGTCAGCCGAGGGCCGGGAACTCGAGTTGAAGGTTTCCGCCGATGAATCGATGTGGGTGGATGTCCCGCACACGGCAACTCGTGACCATTTCCGCACGCATGCAGGTCCGGCGGTCCCGGGGGGGCATGGAAAATGCGCGCCACGTCGTGGAAAACGAGTGCCACTGACGCGGTTCGATCCGCCGGGAGAGCGATCGCCCGCGATGTCGAAATCCAATGGGGAAGTACACTCGACGGACGCCCCGGAGACATCGCGCCGAGGGAGTCCGTTCCGGCCGTTGAAGGAGGGTACTGGTGGAAGACCGGCGATCGGCAGGCATCGCGAACTCCGCGCCGAGCCGTGAGAGCGCCATCACGTACCGGGCCGGTATGAGGCTGACCGCCGAACAGGCACAGGCCTCCGAGCGGTTCTTGCATCAGGAACGCGGACCGTTCCGTGAGCGCGGCCCGTTCTCCCACCTCACGCGCCTGGCCGTCCCGCATTCCGCGACTTCCGGCGGATTTCGCTTCAATGCGAACGGCCATCTCATCGCCGGCCTGCTGTCCGTCCAGGTCTATTGCGATTCCCTGACCGGGGTGTCGGGAAACAACCTCGAACGGGATCCGATCGTCGCCGATCTGGTGACCTCGGGCTGGATCGAGTTCACGGGCGGAAAGAAGACGCATCACATCGGGCCCGGGCAGATCTGCATTCGCGACACAAAAGCCTCCTGGAGTTTTTCCTGCTCGCCGGCCACGACGGTTCGCGTCATCTCCATTCCGCGCCAGCTTGTGATTCCGCACATCGGATCGGTCAAGGCTCTCGGCCAGGCGTACACAGTGGACGCCAAAACCCCTGAGATTCAATTTCTCATCAATTTCCTCGAGGCGATCAAAAGGAGCAGCAGCGAACTGGAGGCGTCCACCGCCGCGCAAGTCATGGCCCGGGACGCCTGCGCGACACTGTTCTCACGCATCATCTCGGAGCGCACCGATTCGGCCCTCGATGACCACCCCAGGGCCGTCGTGATAGCCGCCAAGAACGTCGTCGAGAAGAATCTCGAACTTGACGACCTCTCTCCGGCGATGGTCGCCCGGAGCGTGGGAGTGTCCCTCCGGACGCTGCACCGGAGCTTCTCGGCGTCGGACGACTCCGTGATGGCGTTCGTTCGGCGGCGGCGCCTGAAGAAGGCGCACGACGAACTCCTCGAACGGGGCAGCACGACCGGGATCGCGGAGATCGCGACACGCTGGCATTTCTCGGATTCGAGCCACTTCATCAAACACTTCAAATCAGTCTACGGAGCCACGCCCGCCGCATACTTGAGGGATCAGAGAAGCGGTGGCTCCTGATGCCGACCGATCATTCATCGCTCATCGCTCATAAGTGCCGTACATGGTCGCCCGCGCGATCGCGTGCGTGAACAGGAGGAAGTCCATGAGGGCGGGGGTCGTCGCCTCAGACACATCCAGTTCTTCCACGCCGACGGCGTGCACCACGAGGAAATAGCGGTCCGGGCCGTTTCCCGGAGGCGTCGCCGGACCCAAATACCTTCGGTGACCGGCATCGTTGACCAGTGTCACCGCACCGCCGGGCAGATCGCGTCCGTCTCCGGCCCCGGCCGGAAGGTCGGTCACGGAGACGGGAAGATCGGCCACCGCCCAGTGCCAGAAGCCCGAGGCGGTGGGCACGTCGGGGTCGAACATCGCGACCGTGAAACTGCGCGTCCCCTCGGGAAATCCGGACCAGCTCAGCTGCGGTGAGATGTCCGACCCACCCGCTCCCAGGATGCCGCTCACCTGCTCGCGGGCCAGTGGCCCGCCGTCGGCCACGGACTCCGAGGTCAAGGAGAAGGTGCTGATCGGCGGCGTGAAGTCGTAGGGGCCATAGGGTTTGATCATTGACGATCCTTCGCATCCCCCGTGTACCGCGGTACCGGACAGGTCACTTGCACAGCGCGGCAGCCGTCACCCAACGCTATGACCCGCATTACCGCACGGCAATTCGGGTCCGGCCCTTCTCACCTGCGACCGGCAGGCACGAGAGCCGCCGGGCTCCGGATGCGCGGCGACCGCGGCCGCAGGAACCTGGTGGTATCCGAAGCGGAGCGGCAGCCGCGAAAGTGGGGCATGCGTCATGCAGATGCGAGCAGCTCGGATGTACGGATACCAGGAACCCCTTCGAATCGACGAAGTCCCCGTACCCGACCCGGCGCCGGACGAGATTCTGCTGAAGGTCGCCGCGACGGGCATGTGCCGGAGCGACTACCAGCTCCTCGACGGCTACTTCAAGGCACCTTTCCCGGTGGACCTCCCCTACATCCCCGGTCACGAGGTCACCGGTCGCGTGGCGGGAATGGGCAGCGGCGTACCGAAGACGGCGGGCTACTCGGAGGGCGACATGGTCGTCGTCAACCCCAGTTGGGGAGACGGCACGTGCCGGCAGTGCCGCGAGGGGAACGAGCAGTTGTGCAGCGGCAACGGCCGCTGGGTGGGCTTCGGCCCGCCCGGAGACTTCGCCGAGTACATGGCCGTGGAGTACCGCCAGGCCATTCCGGTCTCGGAGGACGCCGCGAAGACGCCGGAACTCCTCGCCCCGATGACCGACGCGGGAATGACTCCGTACCGCGGGATGAAGAAGCTCCGGGACGCGGGCAAGCTCGGGCCCGGCCGCACCGTCGCGGTCACGGGCATCGGCGGTCTGGGCAGCTATGCGGTCCAGTACGCGAAGCTGCTCGGAAGCGGGGCGACCGTGGTGGCTTTCGCGCGCTCCGACAGCAAGCTGGACGTGGCCAAGGAGAACGGCGCGGATCACGGGATCAACGTCCGGGACAAGTCCGCCGAGGCCATCCAGGACGAACTGGAAAGGCTCACCGGTCGCAGGACGGTGCACGCCATTCTGGACTGCGTCGGCAGCGAGGCGTCCATCTCCATGGGGTTCGACCTGCTGGGCCCCGAAGGCGCGCTGGCAGCCGTCGGCCTCATGAGCCACCACGTCGAACACCGCCAGTTCCCCTTTGTCGGGACGGAACTGTCCTATCTCGGTTCCTTCTGGGGCAACCACCTTGACCTGGTCGAGGTGCTCTCCCTCGCCGAGGCCGGTCTCGTCAGGCACAACGTCACGAAGGTGCGGCTCGAGGACGTCAACGAGAACCTGGAGGCCCTGGGCCGCGGTGACGTCGTCGGGCGCCAGGTCATCGTCTTCGAGTGAGGATCGCGCGGCGGCCGGGAGACGCCGGCGCCGACTGTGCGGGGCCGGCACAACCGCCGGCCCGCGCGACGAACGGAAGCCGGGCTGACCGAACGGTCAGACCTTGTCGAGCCAGAGCACGATGCCGGTCATGTCGCTGAGCACGGCCGCCGCGCCCGCCCTGATGGCGGCAGCACAGCGGGCGGGGGTGAACGAGGCCGCGTCGTAGGTGGAGGACATGCCCAGTCCTTCGCCGCGGAACGATGCACCGGACCAGTCGACCGACGTCACGTTGTGGGTGGGCTCGGCCAGTTCGGCGCCCACGACGAGGAACCGCTGCGACAGATGGTTGGGGGTGACCATCGCGAGGGGGTCGATCAGGTCGTTGCCGGCGCTGACGATGAGGTCGGCGCCCATCTTCAGGGCCCGGCCGGCGGCGGGGACGAGGTCGGAGGGGCCGTCGGCGGTCACCGTCCTGAGGTCGACGTGCTCCGCGTCGGCCCACTCCTTGACCGCCGTCACCAGCTCCTTGGTCGGGCGGTCGTCGCCCGAGGTGAGCAGGACGACCCGGTAGCCCCGGGGCGGGTGGACCTCGCTCCAAGAGCCGGGCCGCGGAGTGATGGTGGCTTCCGGGGCGGGCGGAGCCGCGGGGTCGACGAAGCCGGCACCGAGTGTGCCGATGGCGGTCGGCTCGGGGTGCGGCCGTGACCAGTCGTCGCCGGTGCCGCAACCGGTGACCAGCGCAGTGGCCACGGCCAGCGTGGCGAGGGCGCGAAGCGGGGCGCGCAAGGTGATCGTCCTCCGAGAGGTCCAGGGTGGTGCGTTCCCCATCCTGCTATCCCGATCCCGCCCGCGGTCCCTCGCGGGCGTCGTTCTCGATGTTGTTGTTCGACGGTTCGCCAACAAGGCGCGTCGTGTTCACCCGTGGCATGCACCGTGCACTGGCAACCTGAAGGAGCCAGCCACATGTCACAACGTGTCCGCCGCGTCATCGTCGGGATCACCGCGGCGGTGATCGCATTCCTGTGCCTCGGGCAACCCGCGCTCGCCCACGGGTTCTCATCGACCGTATACGTCAACGTCGCATCGGGCGACGAGGGTCGGATACGGACGAAGCTGGAGCTCGAGTACGACCTGTTCGTCGTCTCCACCGCCGACTACGAGCACGACGACGCACTGTTCAAGTCCGGAACCGCCGCGTTCGACGCGGGTGACGCGAAGGCACAGGCCGCGGCGCTCGACGCCCACGCGAAGTCGGCCGTCGCCTACGTGGCCAAGCGCTTCACCGTCTCCTCCGGCGGCAAGGCCTGCACGCCGAAGCAGGTCGGCGACTTCACCATGGGTCAGCGGGAAGGCGTTCCGTACGCCGATCTGGCGCTCGACTGGACCTGCCCCGAGGGGGGCGACGACCACCAGGTGCACAGCGGCCTGTTCCCGGACTCGGAGGGCTACGTCAAGGGCGTCAAGACGATCGTCACCTACGACGTCGACGGCCGGTCGGGCAGCGCGGCACTCGACGCCGAGCACCCGTCCTTCTCGATCAGCCAGACATGGTACGAGCGGTTCTGGGAGTTCTTCCGCCTGGGCGCCGAGCACCTGCTGACCGGGATCGACCACATCCTGTTCCTGCTGGCGCTGATCGCCGGGTCCCGGCGTCCGCGCGAGATCGTGCTCGCGGCCACGAGCTTCACCCTGGCGCACTCGGTGACGTTCATGCTCGCCGCGCTCGGTGTGGTCGATGTGCCCTCCAGGATCGTGGAGCCCGTCATCGCGCTGTCGATCGCGGTCGTCGCCGGCTGGCATCTGTGGCGGATCTGGCGCCGCCGCGATCACGCGACCGATCTGGAGACAGCGGGCGGCGGTCACTTCAGCCTGGACCGTGCGGGCTGGTCCCGCCTCGGCGTCGTGTTCTGCTTCGGACTCGTCCACGGCCTCGGCTTCGCCGGCGCGTTGGGGATCCAGGCGGCGTGGTCATGGACGCTGCTGTGGTCGCTGCTGGTGTTCAACGTCGGCATCGAGACGGTCCAACTCGCCATCATCGCCATCGTCTTCCCCCTGCTCATCCTGCTCCGCCGCCGCTCTCCGGCGGCCGGCCTGTGGACGACGGGTGTGATCTCGGCGGGCGTCGCCGCGATGGGTCTGGTGTGGTTCGTGCAGCGGGCGTTCGGGCTCTGAGACCGACCCAGGTCTCGTGTGTTGTTCAGACAACTCGAAGATCGCATTTATCTTCCCTTTACCGGTGGCCGAAAGCTTGTTGGTCTCCATTCCATGCACACAACTCGTGCACAAGAGGATCGACACATCATGAGATCGAGCAACTCCTCGCAGGCCTCCGGGCCTGTGCGGCGTCGTGTGGCCACTGGCGCCACGGCGGCATTTCTCGGCCTGTCCGTGGCCCTCGGCAGTGGCCTGGCGACCCCCGCCAGCGCCGCTGACGCGTCCACGATCACCGGCATCGTCCTCGGCGTGGGCTCGAACGAGTCGCAGCGCACCGTCACGTGGTACTCCTCCGCGGACACGGCCCAGAAGGTCCAGGTCGTCCCGACCGCGCAGCTCGTCAACGGCGAGTTCCCGGCCGACGCGACCACCTTTGACGCCATCGGCGCGGCGAACATCGCGACCAGCGGCGGCTTCAACCGCCACGCGACGATCACCGGCCTGAAGGAGGGCACGGCGTACTCCTACCGTGTCGGCACCGAGGGCAACTGGTCCTCGGCGTACTCCTTCAAGACGCAGGACTTCGAAGGCGACTACGACTTCCTGTTCTACGGTGACCCGCAGATCGGCTCGTCCGGCGACGTGGCCAAGGACCAGGCCGGCTGGCAGGACACGGTCGACGTCTCGCTGAAGGCCAACCCCAACGCCGAGCTCCTGGTGTCGGGTGGCGACCAGGTCGAGACGGCCAACACCGAGGCCCAGTGGAACGCCTTCCTCGCGCCCGACGGTCTGCGCCAGTACCCGTGGGCCGCCACCATCGGCAACCACGACGTCGGCGGCAAGGCCTACGAGCAGCACTTCACCACCCCGAACACCGACCGTTCGGCCCCGTTCTACTCCAACGGGAACCCGGCGTCGAACACGTCCGGCGGTGACTACTGGTACATCTACAAGGATGTGCTGTTCATCGACCTGAACAGCAACAGCTACAACCCCGCCACCGGCGGCGGCGGCGACGCGGCGCACGTCAGCTACGTCACCGACATCATCAACAAGCACGGCAACGAGGCCAAGTGGAAGGTCCTCGTCTACCACCACTCCATCTACTCGCCGGCCGACCACGCCAAGGACAGCGACAACAAGGCGCGTCGTGTCGACTTCCCGACCACGTTCTCCAAGCTCGGCGTCGACCTGGTTCTCCAGGGCCACGACCACAGCTACTCGCGCAGCTACCTGATCAAGAACGGCGCGAAGGAGAACCCGGCCGAGCAGCCCGGTGCCGCCGATGTCTTCCCCGGCCCCGGCGGTGTCCTGTACGTGACGGGCAACTCGTCCTCGGGCTCGAAGTACTACGACATCACCACGCCGGACAGCAGCGGCACGAGCGGTGCCGGCAACGGTGCGGACCCGCTCAACCCGCAGAACTACTGGTACAACTCGGTCCAGAACCAGGAGCACGTCCGCTCCTACGTCAAGGTCCAGGTGCGGAACGACAAGCTCGTCGTCGAGAACCTCCGCAGCGGCACCTGCGCGGCCCCGAACGCGGCCGTGGAGAAGGGCTCCTGGTGCAACAACACCCCCGCCGACCAGCCCGTGGGCTCGGTCGTCGACAAGGTGACGGTGCACCCGTTCCACGGTGACAAGCAGGACCTCCAGGTCAACGTCCCGAACCCGGCTCCGGGCGAGTTCGGCTGGACGATCGACGGCTACAA
>NZ_JBHXSO010000120.1:0-9766 GCF_042714775.1 Streptomyces sp. NPDC058691
CCCCAGCCCCCACCGGGCTGGGGCCTTCGCCGTTCCCGTGAGAAATCCCGCGCCGCGGTTGAGTGGCCGGGGCGCGGCGCACGTACAGAAGGGCGCATGGCCATGCACCGCCGGCAAGGGCGGGGAGGCACCGCCCCCCTCAGTCGCCTCAACGCCCTTGCAGGTGGCCCGCCGCGTCGACCTTCCCCTCGCGCCGAGGCGCGCGCGGCGGGCACCACAGGGGGCCGGTCCGGACCTCCCGGCCGGCCCCGCCGCGGTGTCGGACCGAGGGCTTAGCCTCGAAGGCATGCGCGCGGCCCGGCTGATCCATCTCGTCCTCCTCCTTCAGTCCCACGGCTCGATGACGTCGGCCGAGCTCGCCGAGGCCTTGGAGGTGTCCGAGCGGACGGTCGGCCGGGACGTGCTGGCGCTGTCGGAAGCGGGCGTACCGGTCTACGCGGAGCGGGGGCGCGCCGGCGGCTACCGGCTGGTGGACGGATACCGGACCCGGCTCACCGGGCTCGCCCGCGAGGAGGCGGAGGCGCTGTTCCTGTCCGGTGTGCCCGCCGCGCTGGAGGCGATGGGACTGCACGGCGCGGGATCGGCGGCCCGGCTGAAGGTGTCCGCCGCGCTGCTGCCCGAGCTGCGGGACGCCCCGCGCACCGCCGCGCAGCGCTTCCACCTGGACGCGCCCGGGTGGTGGCAGGAGCCGGCCACGCCACCGCTGCTGCCCGCCCTGGCCGAGGCGGTGTGGGGCGACCGCCGGCTGCGGGCGCGGTACCGGCGCGCGGACACGGAGGTGGAACGGGAGCTGGAGCCGTACGCGCTCGTGCTGAAGGCGGGTGTCTGGTACGCCGTGGCGCGCGTGGAGGGGTCTGAGCGGGCCGAGCGGGTCGAGGGCGCTGTGGGCGCCGAGGGCGAGGTCCGGGTGTACCGGGTGGACCGCTTCACCGCGGCGGACGTCCTGCCCGAACGATTCGCCAGGGACCCGGGGTTCGACCTGCCGGCGTTCTGGGCGGCACGGGCGGCCGAGTTCGCGCGCTCCGTACTGCGCGCCGAGGTCGTGCTGCGGCTCACCCCCGACGGCGCCCGGCACCTGCCGTACGTCGCCGACGGGGCCGCCGCCCGCGAGGCGCTGGCCGCGGCCGCGCCGCCCGACGCGGACGGCCGCGTCACCGTCACCCTGCCCGTGGAGTCCCTCGAGGTCGCCTACCACCAGTTGCTCGCCCTCGGTCCCGACGCCGAACTCCTCTCCCCCGCCCCGCTCCGCGCCCGCTTCGCCCGCGCCGCCCGCACCATGGCGGCGGCCTACGCCGGCTGACTTCCGCCGCCCCGTCAACTCCCGTACCGGCCTCCGGCCCCGACCGTGGCGTCGGCACCCGCGCGGGGAGAGTAACGTCACGACACGGGCGCATCCGCGTCTCTCCACGTGCGGGGGCAGACCGCAGACAGGATGCTGGAGCGGTGATGGACGAGACGGAGTTCTGGGAGATCGTCGACAGCGCCCGGACGGCGGCGGGCGGGGACCCGGAGGAACACGCCGATCTGCTGGTGGAGCGGCTCACGCGGCTCGACCCTGAGTCCGTCGTCGATTTCGCGCGGCACTTCGAGAGCCGGTTCAACCGGGCCTACCGTTGGGACGTGTGGGGCGCCGCCGATCTGATGCTGGGCGGGGCCGGTGACGACGCGTTCGACTTCTTCCGGTGCTGGCTGATCGGGCAGGGACGGCATGTGTTCGAGGGCGCGGTGCACGACCCGGACGCGCTGGCGGAGCTGGCGGAGCGCTTCGACCCGGAGGTGGACGGCGACTCCGAGGACCTGGGCTACGCGGCCGACGAGGCCTACGAGCAACTGACCGGGATGCGGCTGCCGGACCTGGACCTGCCGCCGCAGCCGGCCGAGCCGGAGGGCGTCTACGTCGACTTCGAGAACGCGGACGCGGTGGCGCAGCGCTTCCCCCGGCTGTGGGAGCGCTTCGGCTGAGCCGCCGCCCCCTCGGCGCCGGCACCGCTCCCGGCGGCCGTCACAGCGCGCGCCCCATGAACACGTCGTCCACATAGGCACCGTCCAGCCGGAACTCCCCGGGCAGGACGCCCTCGACCGTGAAGCCGGCCGCCTCGTACAGCCGCCGGGCGGGGGTGTTGTGGCCCAGCACCCGCAGCGTCATGCGCCGCGCGCCCTGCCCGCGAGCGGCCTCCAGTGCCGCCATGACGAGTTCGAGCCCGACGCCGCGGCCGCGTGCCCAGCCGTCGACCGCCAGGCCCTGGATCTGGCGTACGTGGGTGTTGGACGCCAGCGACGTCGGCGGCGCGAACCGGATGAATCCGGCCGGCCGCGCGTCCACCTCCGCGACCAGGTACGCGTCCGGTCCGAAGCGCTCGCTGAAGAAGTCCCCGTGCTCCTCCGGCGGCGGCGACACCGCGTGCAGTGTCGACCAGGTGGCACGGTCCAGCCGGGCCAGGGCGGTGTCGTCGGAGAGCAGGGCGGCGCGCACACGTATCCCGGACATGCGCGTCACCCTGCCACAACCCGGCGCGCGGGCGCGCGACGATGTCCCCATGCGCTTCGCCATCACCGGTTCGTCCGGCCTCATCGGCTCCGCCCTGGTCCGCTCCCTGCTCGCCGACGGCCACGAGGTCGTACGCCTCGTCAGGCGCCCGCCCTCCGGGCCGGACGAGGCCCGCTGGGACCCCGAGGGGGGCGAGATCGACGCCACTGCCCTGGAGGGCGTCGAGGCCGTGGTCAACCTCGCCGGGGCGGGGGTGGCCGACCACCGCTGGACGACGGCGTACAAGCGCACCATCCACGACAGCCGCGTGCGGGGCACCGCGACGCTCGCCGGGGCGCTGGCCTCGCTGGGCGCGCCGCCGCGCGTGCTGGTCAGCGGCTCAGGGATCACCGCGTACGGTGACACCGGCGACCGCCGGGTCGACGAGAGCACCCCGTACGGGGACGGCTTCCTGCCCGGCGTGTGCCGTGACTGGGAGGCGGCCGCGGCCCCGGCACGGGACGCCGGGATCCGGACCGCGTTCGCCCGCACGGGCCTGGTCGTCTCGGGCCGGGGCGGCGCCTGGGAGCGGCTGTTCCCGTTGTTCAAGGCGGGACTGGGCGGCCGGCTGGGCAGCGGGCGGCAGTACTGGAGCTTCATCTCGCTGCAGGACCAGGTCGCGGCGCTGCGCCACATGGCCGGCCATGACGCGGTCTCCGGTCCGGTCAACGTGTGCGCGCCCGAGCCGGTGACCAACGCCGAGGTGACCGCCGCCATGGCCCGGGTACTGCGCCGGCCCGCGCTGTTCCCGGTCCCCGGGCCCGTCCTGCGCACCGTCGTCGGGGAGTTCTCCACCGACATCCTCGGCAGTACACGGGCCGTTCCCCGCAAACTCCTCGACACCGGTTTCGCCTTCGCCCACCCCGGCATCGACGAGGCGATCCGCGCCGCGCTGGCCGACGAACGGCACTGAATGCCACCACGCGGCCTTCCGGCGGCATCAGTTGGCGAAGTTCTGGGCATGACGCTTCCAGCGCCAGCTGACGCGAGCGGGGAAACGTGCCGACCTCGGGGAGGGGCAACGTGCTCTCAACAGCACGCTCTACCGGTTCTTCAACGGACGTATGCGTGATCGGAGCCGGCGTCGCCGGTCTGTCGGCGGCGCATCATCTGATCAGTGCCGGGCTCCAGGTGACCGTCCTGGAAGCCGACGACCGGGTCGGTGGGCGCATGGCCACCGACGAGGTGGACGGCTTTCTGCTGGACCGGGGGCCGCAATTGCTCAACACCTCCTATCCGGAGCTGCTCCGCACGCCGGGCCTGGACAATCTCCAGCTGCGGCCCTTCTCACCCGCCGTCCTGGTGCGGGCCGCGGGCCGCGGCTACCGCGTCGGCGACCCGCGCGGGGCACTGGCGGCGGCCCGCGCCCCGCTGGGGTCGCCACTGGACAAGGCCCGGCTGCGGACGGCGCTGCACCGCTTGGCCGACACCCCGGTCGAACGGCTCCTGGAGCGGCCCGAGACCACGGCCGCCGAGGCGCTCGCCTCGCGCGGGCTGGCGCCCCGCGCGGTCGACGGGTATCTGCGGCCGCTGCTCTCCGCGCTGCTGTGCGACCCCTTCCTGACGACGTCCAGCCGCTGCGCCGACCTGGTGCTGCGCGCCTTCGCCCTGGGGCGCACCTGCTTGCCCGCGGGGGGCGCTCAGGCCCTGCCGCGGCAGCTCGCGGGCGCGCTGCCGGAGGGCGCGTTGCGCCTGGGGACGCGCGCGGTGGCGGCCTCCACCAACTCGGTGCTGACCGAGGACAAGGAGGAACTGCCGTGCCGGGCCGTGGTGGTGGCCACCGGGGCCCGCGCGGCGGCCGAGCTCCTGCCGGGGTTGCGCGTACCGGACTTCCACGCCGTCACCGTGGTCCACCACTCCGCCCCGACCGCGCCGCTGCGGGAGGCCGCGCTCGTGCTGGACGCGGACCGGCGCGGCCCGGTCTCGCACTCGCTCCCGGCGAGCCTGGTCGACCCCTCCCGCGCGCCGGTCGGCCGGACGCTGGTGACCTCGGTGCTCCTCGGTGCCGATGCCGTCCAGGACCCGGACGACCACGCCGTGCGCGCCCACCTCGCCGAGCTCTACGGCACCTCCACCGCGGGCTGGCGGCGGCTGGCCGTGCACCACGACCCGGAGGCCGTGCCCGCCATGCCCGCGCCGCACGACCTGCGCCGCCCGGTACGCGTCCTTCAGGGGCTGTACGTGTGCGGCGACCACCGGGACACCAGCACGGTGCAGGGCGCGATGCTCTCCGGGCGCCGGGCCGCGCAGCGGCTGCTGCGCGACGTGGGCCTGCGCCCGGGGTCCCGGACGGAGCCGCTGGCCGCGTGAGCGGCCCGGACCGGCCGGGGCCGGGGTCTGCTCCCCGGTACCGGCCGGCCGGCCGTCGCCCCGTGCGTCAGCCCACCAGGACCCCGAGGGCCGCGGCCCGGTCGTGGAAGGCGCGCACCGAGGACGCGTCGCGGTGCGCGTCGAGGCGGCGGCCGAAGTCCCGGACGTACTCCAGGGCGCGCACCGAGCGCATCTCGACGGCGGCCTGCATGGCCTCGGCGCCCAGCGCGCAGGCCGCGTCCACCTCGCCGAGCCCGAGGCGGGCGGTGGCGAGCACGGTGCGGCAGAACAGGCGGCTGCGGGCGTAGGCGGCGGGCCGCAGTTGCAGGGAGCGTTCGGCGTGCTGGGAGGCGGCGCGGTACTGCTGCAGGTCGCGGTGGCAGTGGCCGAACTCGTCGGCGAGCTGGGCCTCGTCGAAGAAGCGGGCCCAGGACGGCACGTCGTCCCCGGCGCGGGCGGCCTCCAGGGCTCGTTCTGCGCGCACGAGCGACGCGGTGCACGCCCGGACCTCGCCGAGCAGGCCGTGCCCGCGGGCCTCGGCCGCGTGCAGCAGCGCCTGGACGACCGGCGGGGCCCCGCTGCCGACGCCCTGCTGGGCGACCCGGGCGAGCTGGACGGCTTCGCGGCCGTGCCCGAGGTAGACCGCCTGGCGGCTCATCGTGACCAGCACGTAGCCCCCGTAGACCCGGTCGCCGGCCGCCTGGGCGAGCCGCAGCGACTGCACGAAGTAGCGCTGGGCGAGCCCGTGGGCGCCGATGTCGTAGGAGGTCCAGCCGGCGAGCCGGGTCAGGTCGGCGACGGCGGCGAACAGCCGGCGGCCCATGGTCTCGCCGTAGGTGCCGCGCAGCATCGGCTCGGCCTCGTGCTCCAGGTAGCGGACCAGGGCCTGGCGGGCGTGGCCGCCGCCGAAGGCGTTGTCCAGGGAGCGGAAGAGTTCGCCGACGGAGCGCAGGGCGGCGAGGTCGCCCATGGTGACGCGGTTCCCGCCGGGACCTCCCGGCACCTGGGGCGCCGCGTCCCCGCGCGTGCGCTGGGCGGGCAGCCGGGCCACGCCGCCGCCGGGAGGGCCCGGCTCGGCGTTGCGCCCGACCCGGTCGTCGGCGCGCCCGATGAGCCAGTCGCGGCTGGGGACGACCAGGCCCGCCGGGGTGAAGGCGATCTTGCGCAGGTCGGCCTGGCTGCCGGTGTCCTTGCGCCACAGCCCGGAGACGATCTCCACGGCCTCCTCGGGGGACGAGGCGAACTCCAGCCCCGCGTAGACCGGGGCCACCGCGTCGAGGCCGAGGTCGTGGGCGGACAGCCGCCGCCCGAGCCGCCGGGTGAAGACCTCGGCGATCAGCGCGGGGGTGGTGCCGCGCGGTTGCTGGCCGCGCAGCCAGCGGGTGACGGAGGTCTTGTCGTACCGCAGGTCGAGCCCGTGCTCGATGCCGAGCTGATCCACGCGGCGGGCGAGCCCCGCGTTGGAGAAGCCGGCTTCGGCGATGAGGGCCGCGAGTTGGCGGTTGGGGGGGCGCTGCGAGGAACGGTCGGACATCAGTGGTGCGGTCCCCTGCCTTCCGGGCTATCTCCAGAACGGCGCGAATGTAACGTTCTGTGCCGGGACGCTCACTACCGGAGCCTCGCATTCGCTGTAACGGGTGAACCTGCCCCCGCATAACCCCGGAATCCTTCCGTCCGCCCGATTCGGGTGCTATCTGCAGCCCCCTACAAGGTGCGGCCGCGACGGACGTACAGTTGCCGAGGCGTCCGATACCGATGAAACAGGCGCCGCCGCAGGCGATCACAAGGGAGCGGCAGTGAGTGAGCTGCACTTCGTCCATCTGGGCTTCGGCGAGAACGCCGTGGAGTATCAGGAGGCATGGCAGGAGCAGCGCCGGGTGCACGCGGCGCGCTTCGCGGACGAGATCCCGGACACCTGCCTGCTGCTGGAGCACCCGCCGGTGTACACCGCGGGCCGCCGCACCGAGGACAGCGAGCGCCCGCTGGACGGCACGCCGGTGATCGACGTGGACCGCGGCGGCAAGATCACCTGGCACGGCCCGGGCCAGCTCGTCGGCTACCCGATCCTCAAGCTGCCGCGCCCCGTCGACGTCGTCGCCCACGTGCGCCGGCTGGAGGAGGCGCTGATCAACGCGTGCGCCGAGTTCGGGCTGGAGACCACCCGCGTGGAGGGCCGCAGCGGGGTGTGGGTGCTCGGCGACCCGATCGAGGACCGCCCGCCGGTCATCCCCGGGCTGACCCTGGACTTCGACCCCCGGCTGCACGACGACGAGTTCGACCCGCGGCTGTCCGGCCCGGAGTACGCCCCCTCCAACGCCGGCCAGCGCCGCGAGGACCGCAAGCTCGCCGCGATCGGCATCCGGGTCGCCAAGGGCGTCACCATGCACGGCTTCGCACTCAACTGCGATCCGGACAACACCTGGTTCGACCGGATCGTGCCGTGCGGCATCCGGGACGCGGGCGTGGCCTCGCTCAGCAACGAGCTGGGCCGTGCGATCGGCGTCACGGACGTGCTGCCGGTCGTGGAGAAGCACCTGCGGGCCGTTCTGGAGTCGGCCGAGCCGCTGCCGCGCGCGGTCTGAGGCGGCTTGAGACGGTCAGAGATGGGAATCCACGGGCGTAGGCTGATGTTCTCCGAGGAAATGAAGTCGCGAGAGGGAGTCGACCGTGTCAGCTGTGGCACCTGAAGGCCGCAAGATGCTGCGTCTGGAGGTCCGCAACAGCCAGACCCCCATCGAGCGCAAGCCCGAGTGGATCAAGACCCGGGCGAAGATGGGCCCCGAGTACACCGAGCTGCACGGCCTGGTGAAGCGCGAGGGCCTGCACACGGTGTGCCAGGAGGCGGGCTGCCCCAACATCTTCGAGTGCTGGGAGGACCGTGAGGCCACCTTCCTCATCGGCGGCGACCAGTGCACCCGGCGTTGCGACTTCTGCCAGATCGACACCGGCAAGCCGCAGGCCCTCGACCGCGACGAGCCGCGCCGTGTCGGCGAGTCCGTCGTCACGATGGACCTGAACTACGCCACCATCACCGGCGTCGCCCGCGACGACCTGGAGGACGGCGGCGCCTGGCTGTACGCCGAGACCGTCCGGCAGATCCACGCCATGACGGCCGACCGGGCCGCCGGCCGCACCAAGGTCGAGCTGCTGATCCCGGACTTCAACGCGGACCCCGCGCAGCTCGCCGAGGTCTTCGGCGCCCGCCCCGAGGTGCTCGCGCACAACGTCGAGACGGTCCCGCGGATCTTCAAGCGCATCCGCCCCGGTTTCCGTTACGAGCGCTCGCTGGAGGTCATCACCAAGGCCCGCGAGGCCGGTCTGGTGACCAAGTCCAATCTGATCCTCGGCATGGGCGAGGAGCGCGCGGAGATCAGCCAGGCCCTGCAGGACCTGCACGACGCGGGCTGCGAGCTGATCACCATCACCCAGTACCTGCGGCCGAGCCTGCGCCACCACCCGGTGGAGCGCTGGGTCAAGCCCCAGGAGTTCGTGGAGCTCAAGGAGGAGGCCGAGGAGATCGGCTTCGCCGGGGTCATGTCCGGCCCGCTCGTGCGGTCCTCGTACCGGGCCGGACGCCTCTTCCAGCAGGCGATGGAGCGGCGCGGCGCGGTGGCCGCCGAGGCGGTCTGATCACCCACCGCACTCGGCAGGCGAACGTGCGGTTCGTCACGTCAGGGGCCCCACTCGGGCCCCTGACGTGTCTGTGACGTGCGGCAGTCCCAAGAGGCCGACGCAAAGGGACCGCCGGGGTTTCACGACGGTTTGACCGACCAGTCACGGGCTGGTAACACAATGTGGTGACTCTGGATAAGCGGAACATCCACATGCGTCTGAGCCGTCCTGAGGGGGACCCCACCATGCAGGCCGAGGCCGCACAGCTCCATCGCCAGAGCACCATTCCCGGCGCCGCCGCGGGCGCGCTGCGCGCCGTGGAGTCCTTCCTGTTCCGCGGCGCCGAGGCGACCGCGCGCCGCAACGCCTGGTCGGCCGTGCTGGAGGACCGCAAGCGCGCCAAGGACCGCCGCGAGGCCCAGCACGTCATGGACGCCCTGGTCTCCGCCCGCGCGGGCCGTCCGGACGCCTTCTAGCCCCTTCCGGCCGCCGTCCAGCGGTTCCCGACCCCCTCCGGTGGGGCCGGCGGCGCGCGGGACACGTATCCTGTGCGGCATGGCGAGGGATACAACCGAGAACAACCCTGGGCGCCTCAAGCAGATCGCCCAGACCTACAAGATGACCAGGCGGGTCGACTCCAAGGTCGGGCTCGTCCTCGCGGCTGTGGGAGTCGTCACCTTCGGTGTCATCCTCGCCATCGGCTTCGTGATCGGTCACCCCATCTACGCGGGCATCCTCGGCCTGCTGCTGGCCCTCCTCGCGATGGCGGTCGTCTTCGGGCGGCGCGCCGAGGCGGCGGCCTTCGGGCAGCTCGAGGGACAGCCGGGCGCCGCGGCGGCCGTGCTGGAGAACGTCGGCCGGGGCTGGTCGGTGACGCCCGCGGTGACCATGAACCGCAACCAGGACGTCGTGCACCGCGCGGTCGGCAAGGCCGGCATCGTGCTGGTGGGCGAGGGCAACCCGAACCGGGTGAAGAGCCTGCTGGCCGCCGAGAAGAAGAAGATGGCGCGGGTGGTCTACGACGTGCCGGTGACCGACATCATCGTCGGCAACGGCGAGGGCGAGGTCTCCTTGAAGAAGATCCGCGCGACGCTGCTGAAGCTGCCGCGCGTGGTGCCGGGCCCCAAGGTCACCGAGGTGAACGACCGCCTGCGGGCGCTCGGCGACCTGATGAGCAACATGCCGGTCCCGAAGGGTCCGATGCCCAAGGGCATGCGGATGCCGAAGGGCCGCTGAGCCCCGCGCGATCGCATACGAAACGGAAACGGGATGTGCCCCGGACGATTCGATTCGTCCGGGGCACATCCCGTTTCCGTT
>NZ_JBHXSO010000121.1:0-9648 GCF_042714775.1 Streptomyces sp. NPDC058691
AACCAGTAGAAGCCGTGACCGGCGAGAGTGAGCAGGTAGGGCAGCTCCCCGATGGCCGGGAAGCGGACCCCACCGATGAGCTCGACCGGGTGACGGCCGGTGAAGGACCGCAGATCGAGCTCGGTGGGCTGGGCGAAGCGCGAGAAGTTGTTCACGCACAGGACGAGGTCGTCGCCCTTCCCGTCCATCGAGGGTGCCTCGCGCAGGAAGGCGAGGACGGCCGGGTTGCTGGACGGCAGCTCGGTGTACGAGCCGAGTCCGAAGGCATGGTTCTGCTTGCGGATCTCGACCATCCGGCGGGTCCAGTGCAGCAGCGAGCTCGGGGAGCTCATCTGCGCCTCGACATTGGTGACTTGGTAGCCGTAGACCGGGTCCATGATGGTCGGCAGGTAGAGCCGTCCCGGATCGCACGAGGAGAAGCCGGCGTTGCGGTCCGGCGTCCACTGCATCGGGGTGCGCACCGCGTCGCGGTCACCGAGCCAGATGTTGTCGCCCATGCCGATCTCGTCGCCGTAGTAGAGGATCGGCGAGCCGGGCAGGGAGAGCAGCAGCGCGGTGAAGAGCTCGATCTGGTTGCGGTCGTTCTCCAGCAGCGGGGAGAGCCGGCGCCGGATGCCGATGTTGGCCCGCATGCGCGGGTCCTTGGCGTACTCCGCGTACATGTAGTCGCGCTCTTCGTCCGTCACCATTTCGAGTGTCAGCTCGTCGTGGTTGCGCAGGAAGATGCCCCACTGGCAGTTCTTGGGGATGGCCGGGGTCTTGGCCAGGATCTCCGAGACCGGGTAGCGCGACTCCCGGCGCACCGCCATGAAGATGCGCGGCATGACCGGGAAGTGGAACGCCATGTGGCACTCGTCGCCGCCCTTGGCGTAGTCGCCGAAGTAGTCGACGACGTCCTCGGGCCACTGGTTGGCCTCGGCGAGCAGCACCGTGTCCGGGTAGTGGGCGTCGATCTCCTCGCGGACCATCCTCAGGAAGCCGTGGGTGCGCGGCAGGTTCTCGCAGTTGGTGCCCTCCTCCTGGTAGAGGTACGGCACCGCGTCCAGCCGGAACCCGTCGATGCCGAGGTCGAGCCAGAAGCGCAGGGCGGCGAGGATCTCCTCCTGGACCTTCGGGTTCTCGTAGTTGAGATCCGGCTGGTGGGAGAAGAAGCGGTGCCAGTAGTACTGCTTGCGCACCGGGTCGAACGTCCAGTTGGAGCTCTCGGTGTCGACGAAGATGATCCGGGCTTCCGGGTACTGCTTGTCGTCGTCCGCCCAGACGTAGTAGTCGCCGTAGGGTCCGTCGGGATCGCTGCGGGACTGCTGGAACCACTCGTGCTGGTCGCTGGTGTGGTTCACGACGAAGTCGATGATCACCCGCATCCCGCGCTGGTGCGCGGCGTCCACGAACTCCACGAAGTCGGCCAGGTCGCCGAACTCCGGTAGTACCGCCGTGTAGTCGGAGACGTCGTAGCCGCCGTCACGCAGCGGTGACGCGAAGAACGGCGGCAGCCACAGGCAGTCGACGCCCAGCCACTGCAAATAGTCCAGCTTGGCGGTGAGCCCCTTGAGGTCGCCGACCCCGTCGCCGTTGCTGTCCTGGAATGACCGTACGAGTACCTCGTAGAAGACGGCCCGTTTGAACCAATCGGGATCCCGGTCTTTGGCCGGGGTGTCTTCGAACGTGTCAGGTACGGGTTCGTTGACGATCAAGTGGGTGACCCTCCTGTCGATGGAGTAGGTCGCAGGGTGAAGATGTGCGCGGGCACGCGGCCCGGCTCGAGGCGCACATAGTTGTTCCTGCCCCAGTGGTAGGTCTCGCCGGTGAGCTCGTCGCGCACCGGGGTGGACTCGTGCCATGCGAGGCCGAGTTCCGGCATGTTCAACGAGACGGTCGCCTCCTGGGTGTGGTGCGGGTCCAGGTTGACGACCACCAGTACGACATCACCGCCACCGCCACCGCCGTCGCCCGAGCGCTTCGAGTACGCCAGCACCGCGTCGTTGTTCACGTGGTGGAAGCGCAGATCTCGCAGCTGCTGGAGCGCGGGGTGGCGGCGCCGCAGCCGGTTGAGCGCGGTGAGCAGCGGCGCGAGGGAACGGCCCTCGGCCTCGGCTGCCGCCCAGTCACGGGGCCTCAGCTCGTACTTCTCCGAGTGTAGGTACTCTTCACTGCCCTCGCGCACCGGCACGTTCTCGCAGAGCTCGTATCCGGCGTACACCCCCCATGTGGGCGAAAGGGTCGCCGCCAGCACCGCGCGCACCTCGAACGCCGCGCGTCCCCCCTGTTGCAGATACGCATGCAGGATGTCGGGGGTGTTGACGAAGAAGTTCGGGCGCATGTAGCTCGCCGCGTCCCCACTGAGCTCCGTCAGATAGTCGACCAGTTCCTGCTTCTCATTACGCCAGGTGAAGTACGTGTACGACTGCTGGAAGCCGATCCGGCCCAGTGCGTGCATCATCGCCGGGCGGGTGAACGCCTCGGCCAGGAAGATGACGTCGGGGTCGGTGCGGTTGATGTGCGCGATGACCTTCTCCCAGAAGACCACCGGCTTGGTGTGCGGGTTGTCCACCCGGAAGATGCGCACCCCGTGGTCCATCCAGTGCCGCAGCACCCGTTCGGTCTCCCGCACCAGCCCGGCCATGTCGGAGTCGAAGGCGATCGGGTAGATGTCCTGGTACTTCTTCGGCGGGTTCTCCGCGTACGCGATCGAGCCGTCCGGCCGGTGGGTGAACCACTCCGGGTACTTCTCCACCCATGGATGCTCGGGGGAGCACTGCAGGGCGAAGTCCAGGGCGATTTCCAGCCGCAGTTCCCTGGCCCGCTCGACGAAGAAGTCGAAGTCCTCCAGGGTGCCGAGGTCCGGGTGGACCGCGTCGTGGCCGCCCTCGGGGGAGCCGATCGCCCAGGGCGAGCCGACGTCGTGCGGACCCGCCGTCAGGGAGTTGTCCGGCCCCTTCCGGAAGGCCGACCCGATCGGGTGAATGGGGGGCAGATAGACCACGTCGAAGCCCATGGCGGCGATCGCCGGCAGCCGGTCGGCCGCGGTGCGGAAGGTGCCGGACCGCGGGGGGTGCTTCCCGGACGGGTCCACCACCGCGCCCTCGGAGCGGGGGAACATCTCGTACCAGGAGCCGAACAACGCCCGTTGCCGCTCCACCTGGAGCGCCGCCGGGCGCGAGGCGCTGATCAGCTCGCGCAGCGGGTGGCGGTCCAGGACGGCCACCACGTCGGGGGCCAGTACCGCGGCGTGCCGGGCCGCGGGGGGCCGGCTCTCGTCGCGCAGCGCGTCGACGGCGGCGAGCACGACGGCCCGGCCGTCCTTCTTGGGGACCTTGGCCGCGGCGCGCTCGTGCAGTGCGGCGCCCTCGGCGAGGACCAGTTCGGTGTCGATGCCGGCGGGGATCTTGATTCCCGCGTGGTGCCGCCAGGTGGCCACCGGATCACTCCAGGCCTCCACCGTGTACGTCCAGCGGCCCTCGGCGGTCGGGGTCACTTCGGCGCCCCACCGGTCGGTGCCGGGGGCGAGTTCGCGCATCGGGGTCCAGGGGCCGGTGCGGCCCGAGGGGTCCTTCAGGACCACATTGGCCCCGACCGCGTCATGTCCTTCACGGAATACCGTCGCCGTCACCTGGAAGGTCTCGCCGGTCACCGCCTTGGCGGGGCGGCGGCCGCAGTCGACCAGCGGGCGGACGTCCAGGACGGGGATACGACCGATCATTGCGCCTCACCTGTTCGAGCTGGTGGCCGGGCGGGTGACGTGCACTCTTTTTATCTGCTCCTTCGGTTGGCTGCCTGGGGGCATGACCGCTCCTGTCCGCGTTCACTCGGGTGGGCGGATGTGCGTTGGGGTGTGAGGAGGAGAAGTGGCGCCGCTTCGCGCAAGGGTGAGCCTGCCCATTGGATGCCGCCCGAATGCCCGTCGAAAAGGGGTACTGGCGCGTAGCTTGCAAAGCCTCCGGAAAGACGGCCGGCCCCATGGACGCCGTGGTATTGGCCGATTGTCGACGGCTGTGAGCGGTTGCCCAGGGGGCGCGGGCGGGTGGCGCCGGGGGGACGGGGAGCGGTCCCGGCGCCGTCGCCGCCGCGCGTCCGCGCCCCCTGGTGGTGCGCCCCCGGCGTGCACCGGCGCGGAGTGCATCCGGACGCCGGTTGCCACCACCGGGCCGGAGGATGCCGCTACCGTCGAAGAGTGAAGGCTATTCGTCGATTCACCGTGCGAACTGTCCTGCCCGAACCACTACGTCCGCTCGGGGAGCTCGCGCAGAATCTGCGCTGGTCCTGGCACCCCGAGACCCGCGAGCTGTTCCAGGCGGTCGACCCCGAGGGCTGGCGGGCGGCGGCCGGCGACCCGGTGCGCCTGCTCGGCGCCGTCTCCAAGGACCGGCTGAACGCGCTCGCCAGGGACCGCCGCTTCCTGCGCCGGCTCGGTACCGCCGTCGAGGACCTCCACGACTACCTCGCCAACCCCCGCTGGTACCAGGGTGCCGCCGGCACCGGGGAACTCCCCTCCGCCATCGCCTACTTCTCGCCCGAATTCGGCATCACCGCCGCGCTGCCGCAGTACTCCGGCGGCCTGGGCATCCTGGCCGGCGACCACCTCAAGGCCGCCAGCGACCTCGGCGTCCCCCTGATCGGCGTCGGCCTGCTCTACCGGCACGGCTACTTCCGGCAGTCCCTGTCCCGCGACGGCTGGCAGCAGGAGCACTACCCGGTGCTCGACCCGAACGAGCTGCCGCTGTCCCTGCTGCGCGACGAGGGCGGCAGCCCCGTGCTGATCGTGCTCGACCTGCCCGGCGGCCGCAGCCTGCGCGCGCACGTCTGGCTGGCCAGGGTCGGCCGGGTGCCGCTGCTGCTCCTGGACTCCGACGTCGAGGAGAACAACCCCAGCGAACGCGACGTCACCGACCGGCTCTACGGCGGCGGCAGCGAGCACCGGCTGCTCCAGGAGATGCTGCTCGGCATCGGCGGCGTCCGCGCGGTGCGCACGTACTGCGCCCTGACCGGCCACCCCGCGCCCGAGGTCTTCCACACCAACGAGGGGCACGCCGGCTTCCTCGGCCTGGAGCGCATCCGCGAGCTCACGGCCGAGGACGCCGGGACGGACTTCGACTCCGCGCTGGAGGCGGTCCGGTCCGGGACCGTCTTCACCACGCACACCCCGGTGCCCGCGGGCATCGACCGCTTCGACCGCGAGCTGGTCGCCCGTCACCTCGGCGACGACGGCGAACTGCACGGCGTGGACGTGCAGCGGGTGCTGGAGCTGGGCATGGAGACGTACTCCGGGGGCGACCCCAACGTCTTCAACATGGCGGTGATGGGCCTGCGGCTCGCCCAGCGCGCCAACGGCGTCTCCACCCTGCACGGCCAGGTCAGCCGGGAGATGTTCGCCGGGCTGTGGCCGGGCTTCGACCCGGAGGAGGTGCCGATCACCTCCGTGACCAACGGTGTGCACGCCCCGACCTGGGTGGCGCCCGAGGTGTTCCGGCTCGGTGCCAAGCAGGCCGGCTCGCAGATCGCAGAGGACGCGATGACGGTCGGCCTGGCCGACACCTGGGAGAGCGTCGGCGCCATCCCCGACGCGGCCATCTGGGAGCTCCGCCGCGAGCTGCGCGACCAGCTGGTGTGGGAGGTGCGCCGCCGGGTGCGCGCGTCCTGGCGGCAGCGCGGCGCCGGCTCGGCCGAGCTGGGCTGGGCCGACGACGTGCTCGACCCCGATGTGCTCACCATCGGCTTCGCGCGCCGGGTGCCCTCGTACAAGCGGCTCACGCTCATGCTGCGCGACCAGGACCGGCTGATGGACCTGCTGCTCCACCCCACCCGGCCGATCCAGATCGTGGTCGCGGGCAAGGCCCACCCGGCCGACGACAGCGGCAAGCGTCTGGTCCAGGAGCTCGTACGCTTCGCGGACGACCCCCGGGTACGTCACCGGATCGTCTTCCTGCCCGACTACGACATGGCCATGGCACAGCATCTGTACCACGGCTGCGACGTCTGGCTGAACAATCCGCTGCGCCCGCTGGAGGCCTGCGGCACCTCCGGGATGAAGTCCGCGCTGAACGGCGGCCTCAATCTCTCCGTCCTCGACGGGTGGTGGGAGGAGTGGTTCGACGGCAACAACGGCTGGGCCATCCCCACCGCCGACGGCTTCGGCGCCCAGGGCGACCCGGACCGGCGCGACGACATCGAGGCGGCCGCGCTGTACGACCTGATCGAGAACCAGGTCGCCCCGCGCTTCTACGACCACGGCACGCAGGGGCTGCCGGCCCGCTGGATCGAGATGGTCCGGCACACCCTCACCACCCTGGGGCCCAAGGTGCTGGCCGGCCGCATGGTGCGCGAGTACGTCCAGCGGCTGTACGCCCCGGCCGCCGCCGCGCACCGCCTCGCCGCCGGCGGCGAGGCGGCCGAACTGGCCGGGTGGAAGCGGCGGGTGCGGGAGCAGTGGCCGCGGATCGCGGTGGACCACGTGGAGACCGGCGCCGCGGTCGGCGGTTCGCCGGAGCTCGGGACGACGCTCACCCTGCGGGTGCAGGTCGCCCTCGGCGACCTGGAACCGGGCGATGTCGACGTCCAGGTGGTCTCCGGCCGGGTCGACGACTCCGACCGCATCGCCGACCCCTCGGTGGTCTCCCTCAAGCCGGGCGGCCGGCCCGACCTGGAGGGCCGCTGGCTGTACGAGGGGCCGCTGGCGCTGGACCGCACCGGGCCCTTCGGCTACACCGTGCGGGTGCTGCCCACCCACCGGCTGCTCGCCTCGGCCGCCGAGCTGGGGCTGATCGCGGTGCCCGCGGAGACCGCGGGCATGACGGCGGGCGTGCTGCGCTGATCCGCACACCCTGCCCCCGCACATGACCGGGCCCCGGCCGTCGAGGACGGCCGGGGCCCGGCGTTCACGTCACCCCGCCGGGGTCAGTTGGAGGTGGTGACGGCCGTGTCGTCCACCACGAAGCTCGTCTGCAGCGAGGAGTCCTCGGTGCCGGTGAACTTCAGGCTGACGGTGGAGCCGGCGAAGCCGTTCAGGCTGAACGACTTCTGGGTGTAGCCCGTCGCCTTGTTGAGGTTGGAGTAGGTGGCCAGCGTGGTCGATCCCGCCGTGACGGTCAGCTTGTCGTACTGGGTGCTGGTGGTCGTCTCGGCCGAGTCGATGTGCAGCCAGAAGGTGAAGGTCGCCTTGCAGCCGGCCGGGATCGTCACCGACTGGGACAGCGTGTCGGTGTGGGTCGAGCCGTACCCGTCCAGCCAGCCCTTGTACGTGCCGCCGTGGGCGGCCTGGCCGCTGTCGTTGGTGATCACACCGCTGCTGGCGGTCCAGGAGGCGCTGCCGGACTCGAAGCCCGCGTTGCCGAGCAGCTGGGCCGAGGTGCAGGTGCCGCCACCGGTGGAGACGGTCCAGGTGAACGAGGCGGTGCCGGTCTTCGCGGCGGAGTCGGTGACCGTGACCGTGGTGTTGTAGGTGCCCGCGGTGGTCGGGGTGCCGGAGATCAGACCGGTGGAGCTGTTGATCGACAGGCCGGACGGCAGGCCGCTCGCCGCGTAGCTCAGCGCGCCGCTGTTGGTGCTGCCGGCCTGGATCTGCAGGCTGACGGCGGTGCCGACGCCGCTGGCCTGGTTGCCCGGGTTGGTGACCGTCACGCCCGAGACGGGCGCGTGGCTGCCGACGGCGATGCCCGCGAAGGCGTTCTGCACGCCCGCGTACTGGGCCGAGGAGGCGCCGTACAGCGCGGAGGCGGCGTTGAGGGCGGCGGTGCGGGCGCCCGCGTAGTTGGTGCTGCTCGTCATGTACGTGGTCAGCGCCTTGTACCAGATCTGCAGCGCGGCGGCGCGGCCGATGCCGGCGACGGCGATGCCGTCGGCGGTCGGGCTGTTGTAGCTGACCCCGTTGATGACCTTGGCGCCGCTGCCCTCGGAGAGCAGGTAGAACATGTGGTTCGCCGGGCCCGAGGAGTAGTGCACGTCCAGGTTGCCGACGCCGGAGTACCAGCTGTCGGGCGACGTGCCGTCGCGGGACGGCTTGTCCTGGTAGCGCAGCGGGGTGCCGTTGCCGTTGATGTTGATCTTCTCGCCGATGAGGTAGTCGCCGACGTCGTTGCTGTTGTTGGCGTAGAACTCGACGCCCGTTCCGAAGATGTCGGAGGTCGCCTCGTTCAACCCGCCGGACTCACCGGTGTAGTTGAGGCCCGCGGTGTTGGACGTGACGCCGTGGCTCATCTCGTGGCCCGCGACGTCCAGCGAGGTCAGGGCGTGGGTGTTGCCCGAGCCGTCGCCGTAGGTCATGCAGAAGCAGCTGTCGTCCCAGAACGCGTTGACGTAGCCGCTGCTGTAGTGCACCCGCGAGTACGCCGCGACACCGTCGTTGCGGATGCCGCTGCGGCCGAAGGTGTTCTTGTAGAAGTCCCAGGTCTCCTGGGCGCCGTAGGCGGCGTCGGCGGCCGCGGTCTGGGTGTTGGAGCCCGTCCCGTCGCCCCAGACGTCGTCGGCGTCGGTGAACAGCGTGCCGGTGCCGGACGTGCCCCGGTTGAGGTTGTACGTCTTGTGGCCGCCGCGGGTGTTGTCGGTCAGCTGGTACGTCGAGCCCGACAGCGTGGTGCCGAGCGTGACCGATCCGCTGTACTGGGTGTTGCCGGTACCGGTCTTGACGTCCTGGAACCGGTACAGCTCCTTGCCGGTCACGGCGTCGGTGACGACGTGCAGCCGGCTCGGCGTGCCGTCGTCCTGCAGACCGCCGACCACGGTCTCCCAGGCGAGCTTCGGAGTGCCCTGCCCGGCCCAGATCACCTTGCGGGCGCTGTCCGCGGCGGGCGCCTTGGCGTCCAGGGCCTTGGCGGCCTGGACGGCGGCGCCGGTCGCGGTGGACTCGGCGACCTTCGGCGTCGTCGAGGCCACCGTGATCGTCTTGTTCGTGTTGAACGTGGTGCCCAGCGTGCCGGCGCCGGTGGCGGGCGTGTGCACCACGAGGTCACCGCCGAGCACGGGGAGCCCGGCGTAGGTGCGCTCGTAGCGGGTGTGCAGGGTGCCGTCCACGTCCTTGACGACGTCCCGGACGACCAGCTTCTCCTTGCTGCCCAGGCCCAGGGACTCGGCCGTCACGGCCGTCCGGGCGCTCGCGCTCTTGATCAGCGACGTGTGCTGGGCGGGGGTGAGCCTGGCCTCGAGCGCTCCGGCGCGGACCTGGCCCGTGTGGGGGGCGGGCTTCGCCGTGGCGGTGGTCGACGGTATGCCGACGGCGAGAAAAGCGGCGGTGGCGACCAGGCTTGTGGCCGCGACTGCCTTGCGGGGGGATCGTCTCACTCGGACTCCTACTGCGTCGGCCGCGGTTGGCGGCCGGGGACAGCCGGGCAGACAGGGTGTGCTGCCCGGGCGGAACTAGCCGTGCAAGCCGTGCGGGTGGGACGTGCGGAGCTGCGGCCGGGCGCGACAGCGCGCGGAGGTGCACCGGCGCGGGCGCGTTCGTGCCGACCGGGGGAAGAGTGCCACTACTCATGGGTTGATGTCATGTACGTGGCGAGAAGTTGGCCGAATACGTCCTTTCAGGAGGACAGTCGATCCGCATAACGGACGACGTACTCCGCAGGACGTGACAGGGCCGCGCCCCGGCCGGCCCGCGGCGCGGCCGTGGCGCACCGGCCCCCCCGCCGGCCCCGGGGGGGGGGGCGGAAGACGAACCTC
>NZ_JBHXSO010000122.1:0-8220 GCF_042714775.1 Streptomyces sp. NPDC058691
TCATGCTCAACGCCCTGCGCTCCACCCACGCCGCCCAGGCCGCCATCACCCAGGCGATCACCGTCCTGCGCGCGGCACTCCACCCCGCGGACTGAGCAAGCCCCGGCGGCCGGACGGGTCCGGCATGCACCAGGCGGCAGACGAGCCGAGCCGTACGCCGGGTTCTGTGTCCCGGTCGGCCTCGCGGCCGGCCGGGCGACGGCCATCCATCTAGGACCGGCGTTGCCGCCGGCCTCGTGCGGTCTACCCGCGGACTCGGGCGGGCAGCCCTCGAACGTCCGCGCAGAGCACTTGTTACGGCGCTCCTCTTGACCTTGCTCCAGGTGGGGTTTACCTAGCTGCCCAGGTCACCCTGGGCACTGGTGGTCTCTTACACCACCGTTTCACCCTTACCGGGTGCCTTGCGGCCCCCGGCGGTCTGTTTTCTGTGGCACTGTCCCGCGGGTCACCCCGGGTGGGCGTTACCCACCACCTTGCCCTGTGGAGCCCGGACGTTCCTCGGCAGGACCGGGGTCCTGACGCGGCCGTCCACTCGGCTCGTCTGCCGTGCCGCCATGTTACCCGGCGATCACGCAGGGGCGAAAAGCAGCGTGTGCCGCTCCGCGTCGGCTTCGGCCAGGCGCACGCGCAGCGGTTCGCCGAGTGTCAGGGGCACGCTGCCGCCCCTGACGCGGGCGACGACGGCGGGGTCGCGGAGGTGGACGGTGCCGGCGGTGGGGTCGCTCTCGCGGACGTCGATGACATAGGCGTCGAAGACCTCGCCCACCCGGTCCTGGAGGAGGGCGGCCTCGACGATGGCGACGGAGGCGCCCTCGATGCGGGAGGCGAGCTGGGAGCCGGTGCGCATCCTGCCCGGCAGGTCGCGGTAGGCGTCGGTGACCCACTCCGGCGGAGTGCGGCCGGCGGAGGCGGCGAGGCAGAACTCGCCGGCGTAGCGGTCGACCAGCCGGCGCAGCGGCGCCGTGCAGTGGGTGTAGGCGTCGGCGACGGCGGCGTGCAGCAGCGGCGAGGCCGGGTGGCCGGGCCAGAAGGGGGTGTAGTCGGCGCCGCGGAAGAGGCTGGTGGCCTCGTGCAGGAAGGCGGCGTGCCCGGTGCGGCCCGGGTCCAGGGTGCGGATCAGCTCGGAGTACGGGGTCATGTGCGGCCAGTCGATGTGCAGGGCCTGGGCGACCCTCCTGAGCCGGGCGATCTCGCCTTGCGGGGCGAGCGGGAGCGTGCGCAGGATGCCCGTACCCGCGCTGATCATCAGTCCGGCGGCGGCCATGCCGGCGAGCAGCGAGATCTGGGCGTTCCAGGACTCGGCCGGCAGCGGTGCGCGGTACTCCAGGGCGTAGCCGTCGCCGCGCTCGACGACCTCCTGCTCGGGCACGTCGAGGGAGATGCCGCCGCGCCGCCGTTCCTGTTCCTGGCGCAGCCGGCCGATGGTGCGCAGCAGGACCAGCGGTTCCTCGGCGGTGCCGTCGTCGAGTTCGCGCTGCACGCCCGCGTAGTCGAGCCGGGCGCGGCTGCGCACCATGGCGCGGCGGACGTCGACGCCGGTGACGCCGCCGTCCGCGTCCAGGTCGATGCGCCACAGCACGGCGAGCCGGTCCCGGCCGGGCAGGAGACTGGCCGCGTCCTCGCTCAGCACGGTGGGGTGCAGCGGGACGCGGACGTCGGGGAAGTAGAGCGTGGTGACGCGGCGTTGGGCCTCGGTGTCGATGGCGCCGCCGGGCGCGACGAAGGCGGCGACGTCGGCGATGGCGTAGTGCACGCGGTAGCCGCCGTCGCGGCGGGCCAGGTGCATCGCCTGGTCGAGGTCGCGCGAGCCGGGCGGGTCGATGGTGAACAACGGCAGGCCGGTGGCGTCCTCGTGGCCGTCGACACCGGGTGTACGGGCGGCCTGTTCGGCCTCGGCGAGCACGGCGGGCGGGAACGCGGCGGGCAGGTGCAGTTCGGTGCGCAAGGCGCTGAGCGCGGTCCGCAGCGGCTCGCCGTCGGCGGCCTTCACACGCAGGGGGCGACGAGGCATGGAGTGAGCGTAATTCAGCGGCCGTAGGCTGCACAGCACAGGTGAACGTGAAGGAGAACACCGTGCTCGTCCTGCTTCCGCCGTCCGAGGGCAAGGCCGCTCCCGCCACCGGGAAGGCCGTCGACCTGGACTCCTTGTCGCTGCCCGGCCTCGCCGCCGCGCGGCGCACGGTGCTGGACGAGTTGGTGGGTCTGTGCGCGAGCGACGACGCCGACGACATCGTCAAAGCGGCCGACGTGCTGGGGCTCAGCCCCGGCCTGCGCGGCGAGGTGGGCCGCAACGCGGGGCTGCACTCGGCTCCGGCCCGCCCGGCCGGGCAGATCTACACCGGGGTGCTGTACGACGCGCTGGGCCTGGCGGACCTGAGCCCGGCGGCCAAGCGGCGGGCGGGGCGTTCGCTGCTGATCTTCTCGGGGCTGTGGGGCGCGGTCGGCGTCAAGGACGCGATCCCGGCCTACCGCTGCTCGATGGGCGTCAGGCTGCCCGGGACGGGGGCGCTCGGCACGTTCTGGCGGGACGCGATGGCGGACGTCCTGCCGGAGGCGGCCGAGGCGGCCGGCGGCGGCCTGGTGCTGGACCTGCGGTCGGCCGCGTACGCGGCGGCGTGGAAGCCCAAGGGGGCCCTGGCCGGGCGGACGGCGACGGTGCGGGTGGTGCAGGCCGAGACCCGGAAGGTCGTCAGCCACTTCAACAAGGCGACGAAGGGGCGCATGGTGCGGGCCCTGCTGGAGTCGGGTGCCCGGCCCGGCGGCCCGGACGAACTGGTCGACGTGCTGCGGGAGCTGGGCTTCCGGGTGGAGGTGCAGGGGCCGGGGCGGCTCGACGTGCTGGTGACCGACGTCCACTGATGTCCACCGAGGCAGGGTGCAGGCCACACGGTTGCACAGGCCGCAACGACCGTTGCGTCAGCCGTGTCGCCCCGGCAGCATCCCGGGCATGCTTCTCGACCTCGCCCCCGTGATCCCCGTCGTCGTGCTGGAGGACGCCGCCGACGCGGTGCCGCTGGCCAGGGCCCTGGTGGAGGGCGGGCTGCCGGTCGTGGAGATCACGCTGCGCACCCCGGCCGCGCTGGACGCGATCCGGGCCGTCGCCCGCGAGGTACCGGAAGCCTTCGTCGGGGCCGGGACCGTGGTGCGGGAGGAGCAGGCCGCCGTGGCCGTGGACGCCGGGGCGCGTTTCCTGGTCAGTCCGGGCTGGACGAAGCGGCTGCTCGGCGCCGCGCGGGCGACGGGGGTGCCCTATCTGCCGGGGGTGTCGACCGCGTCCGAGGTCGTGGCGCTGGCCGAACACGGCGTGACGGAACTGAAGTTCTTCCCGGCCGAGGCGGCGGGCGGCACGGCGTACCTCAGGGCGCTGGCCGCGCCGCTGCCGGGCGTGCGCTTCTGCCCCACCGGGGGCATCGACCAGGCCCGCGCGCCGGAGTACCTGGCGCTGCCGAACGTGGCCTGCGTGGGCGGGAGCTGGATGGTCCCGCCGGACGCGCTCCGGTCCCGAGACTGGCCCCGCGTCCGCGCGCTGGCGCGGACGGCGGCCGGTCTGCGGGGAGCCTGAACGTTCCGTCCGGCTCAGCCGTCGTCGCCGGACCCCTCCATGCGGCGATGCCGGCCGTGCGGCGCGGCGGGGGCTTCCTCGGACGAGGCGGGGCCGCGGTGGCGACCGTGGAGATCCGCCGCGTCCTCGTGGCTCGCGGCGGCGTTCTCGGTTCGGGAGTCGGACATGCGAGGACTCTCTGTCGGTGGCTTACGGGTCACAGGAACCGTGCTGCCGACGTGCCGCCGTACCAGCGCACGCCGAAACGGCAGCGCAGCCCCCGGCGGGAGTTTACCGGTCATGATCCAGCCGCCAGCGGCGCCTTCTGCAGAGGTAGGACCGGGCTGCCCCTGGACTCCTCCGGCGCGGGCTCGGGCAGGGCTCCCGGGACGGCCGCCAGGGGCGGCGGGAACGGCGCGGGCGCGTCGTAGTCGACGATCCCGCAGGGGCAGTGCGCGCATGCGTACGGCAGCCGCAGCACGCCCTGCGGCGACCACATGCCGGTCCCGGCGAGCCAGCCCTCGGGGCCGCTGAGCCAGGTGGCGCGGCGCTCCCCCGGCCGCCAGACCGCCAGCGACGTGCCGTGCGGGCCGTCGGCGCGCAGCGCCACCGCGCAGGACTCGGGCATCAGCACCTGGCCCGGCTGCGCGGCGAACGGGGTGAGGACGGCGTCGGGCACCCGCAGGCACTCGGCGAACCGCATCGGCTGCCGGCTGCCGAGCACGCCCCAGCCGATGCGGTCCTCGCCGGTGGCGTCGCTGCGGACTATGAGGAGTCCGCTGTCGGGTTCGGCGAGCAGCAGCCGGTCGTTGCTGTCCTCGGTGATCTGCAGCAGCGGGCTGACCGCGCCGCCGCCCCGCAGGTCCACCGCGACGGTCTTGACCGTCCCGTCCGTCTCGCGGTCCAGGGCGAGCACGCCGCCCGCCCGGTCGAGCCACGCGCCGCCCCCGCAGCGGCCGTGGATCTCCGCGAGCCGGCGCGGCGGGCCGTCGCGGCCGTCGTGGACCAGCCACACCGAGGTGCGGCCGGTGGCGGCGTCGTACGCGAGGGCGAACGCGAGCCCTGACGCGGGTGGCGGCAGCAGGCGCACCTCGGTGCCGGAACCGTCCTGGCCACCCGGGACGGAGCCGAGCAGCACTTCGCCGGTGCCGGGGCCGGCCGGGTAGAGCAGGGCGAAATCGTGCCGGTCGGCGACGCGGCGCCGGATCAGGACGCGGCCGTCGGGCAGCGGCAGCACCTCGGAGCACTCCTCCTCGGGCTGGTTGCCGGGCAGCGGCACGGTGTAGGGCTCGGGGCCGCCGAGCGTCCAGCGTTCGGGGTACCAGCCGTCCCCGCCCTCCGGCGTCCGGGCCAGGCACGCGGCGTAGGAGCCGTCCGCGGCGATCGTGAACCCGGCCCGCGGCACGGCGCCGGTGCCGGTGGCGGTCTCGGTTGCGCAGGCTGTCATGGTGGTCGCTCACCTCCTGACCACGACGCTAGTTTTCGCACGCGCAACCGCCCGACACGAGTCGGTGCGCTTCACACATAAGGGTGGCTCTCGTCCCGTTCCGTCGGACTTCGTGCGGTCGGTGTGCTCATGACCAGCCGGGAATTCCAGCCGCCCGGTACCGGCGCGGTAACCTCGACCCCGTGCCGAAACTGTCCGACGTCATCGCCGCCCTCGAAGTCCTCTGGCCGCCGGAGTGGGCCGAGCAGTGGGACGCCGTCGGCCTGGTCTGCGGGGACCCGGACGCCGAGGTCCGGCAGGTGCTCTTCGCGGTCGACCCGGTCCAGGAGGTCGCCGACGAGGCGATCCGCCTCGGCGCCGATCTGCTCGTCACCCACCACCCCCTCTACCTGCGCGGCACCACGACGGTGGCCGCGACCGGCTTCAAGGGCCGGGTGGTGCACTCCCTGATCAAGAACGACGTCGCGCTGCACGTCGCCCACACCAACGCCGACCGCGCCGATCCCGGGGTCTCCGACGCCCTCGCCGCAGCCGTCGGACTGCGCGTCACCGGCCCGCTGGTGCCGGACCCGTCCGACCCGGCGGGCCGCCGCGGCGCCGGCCGGCTCGGCGAACTGCCGGAGCCGATGACGCTGGCGGAGTTCGCCGACCGGGCCGCCCGCGGCCTGCCGGCGACGGCGACCGGGCTGCGCGTCGCCGGCGACCCCCAGCGGCAGGTGCGTACCGTCGCGGTGTGCGGGGGCAGCGGCGACAGCTTCCTCGACGACGTGCGCAGGGCCGGGGCCGACGTCTACCTGACGGCCGACCTGCGCCACCACCCGGTGTCGGAGGCGCAGCAGGCAGGACCCCCGGCGCTCGTCGACGCCGCCCACTGGGCCACCGAGTGGCCCTGGTGCGGGCAGGCCGCGCGCCGGCTCGACGAGATCGCGGAACGGAACGGCTGGGGCTTGCGCACCCATGTGTCGCACACCGTCACCGACCCGTGGACGGCCCACGCGAGCGCCGCCGCCCTTCCTCACACCCCGCACGTCCCTCACGCCCCGCACGAACCCACGACCTCAGGAGCCCCCCGCTGAACGCCGCGCCCGCAGACCAGATCCGACTCCTTGAGGTCCAGGCACTCGACGCGCGCATCGCGCAGCTGGACCACAAGCGCCGGACCCTTCCCGAACACGCGGAGATCGAGCGCCTCTCCTCCGACGTGACGCAGCTGCGCGACCTGCTGGTCGCCGCCCAGACCGAGGAGAGCGACACCGCCCGCGAGCAGACCAAGGCCGAGCAGGACGTGGACCAGGTGCGCAAGCGCGCGGTCCGCGACCAGGAGCGGCTGGACTCCGGCGCCGTCTCCTCACCGAAGGACCTGGAGAACCTCCAGCGCGAGCTCACCTCGCTGGCCAAGCGGCAGAGCGACCTGGAGGACGTCGTCCTGGAGGTCATGGAGCGCCGCGAGTCCCTCCAGGAGCGGGTCCAGGAGCTGAGCCAGCGTCTGGACTCGGTGCAGGGCAAGGCCGGCGAGGCGGAGACCCGGCGGGACGAGGCCCTGCGGGAGATCGACTCCGAGGGCATGTCGGTCACCAAGGAGCGGGAGATCATGGCCGGCGCGGTGCCGGCCGACCTGCTCAAGCTCTACGACAAGCTGCGCGCGCAGTCCGGCGGCGTCGGCGCGGCCCGGCTCTACCAGAAGCGCTGCGAGGGCTGCCGACTGGAGCTGAACATCACCGAGCTGAACGAGGTGCGCGCGGCGGCCGCCGACGCGGTCGTGCGCTGCGAGAACTGCCGCCGGATCCTGGTGCGCACCCCCGAGTCGGGCCTGTAATGGCCCGGACGTTCACCGTCGAGGCCGACGGCGGGTCCCGGGGCAACCCGGGGCCGGCCGGGTACGGCGCCGTGGTGTGCGACTCCGCCACCGGTGAAGTGCTCGCCGAGGCCGCCGAGTTCATCGGCACGCACACCAACAACGTGGCCGAGTACCGGGGCCTGATCGCCGGCCTGCGGGCCGCACGGGCGCTGGACCCCGAGGCGCAGGTGCGGGTGCGGATGGACTCCAAGCTCGTCGTGGAGCAGATGTCGGGCCGCTGGAAGATCAAGCACCCGGACATGCGCCCGCTCGCGGCCGAGGCCCGCTCGATCCTGCCGCCCGGGCAGGTGACGTACGAGTGGATCCCCCGCGAGAAGAACAAGCACGCCGACCGGCTGGCCAACGAGGCGATGGACGCGGGCAAGCGGGGCCGGCAGTGGGAGCCGAGCCGGTCCACGGCCGCCCTGGCGACCGCCGCGGCCGCGACGGCGACGGCGACGGCCGATGACGACCCCGAGCCGCCCGGGGAGTCCGAGACCGCGGTGGGCTGGGGCGACGCCGACATGGGCACCCCGACCACCTTCGTGCTGCTGCGGCACGGGGAGACCCCGCTCACCCCGGAGAAGCGGTTCTCCGGAAGCGGCGGCACCGATCCGGAGCTGTCGGAGAAGGGGCTCTGGCAGGCGCGCCGGGCGGCGGACCTGCTGGCCGAACGCGGCACCGTCCAGGCCGTCGTGTCCTCCCCGCTGAAGCGCACCCGGCAGACCGCGGAGATCGTCGCGCAGCGCCTCGGCCTCGACGTGCGCGTCGAGGAGGGCGTGCGCGAGACCGACTTCGGCGCCTGGGAGGGGCTGACCTTCGGCGAGGTCAAGGAGCGCTTCCCGGACGAGCTGACCGCGTGGCTGGCCTCCCCCAAGGCCGCGCCGCCCGGCGGCGAGAGCTTCGCCGCCACCGCGCGGCGGGTCGCGCTGGCCCGCGACAAGATGATCGCGCGCTACGCGGGCCGTACCGTCCTGGTCGTCACGCACGTCACGCCGGTCAAGACGCTGCTGCGGCTCGCGCTGGGCGCGCCGCCGGAGTCGCTGTTCCGCATGGAGCTGTCGGCGGCGGCGTTCTCGGCGGTGGCGTACTTCGCGGACGGGAACGCGTCGGTACGGCTGTTCAACGACACCTCGCACCTGCGCTGAGCGACCGGGTCCGGCGCCGCGCCGGTCCCGTCGCCCCCGGCAGGGTCTTGGGGGGCCGCCCCCCCGGGCGGGCCCCCCCGGGCAGGTGCCCCCCCTCCCGCCCCCCCCCCGCCGCCCCGCCCCCCACCCGCCCCCACCCCCAGTACCACCACATCCCCCCCATCCGCGCCACGATCCTCAACGACCAGAAGTCACGCATCGACAAGATCCAGCAGAACACCGAGATCCAGGCGCTGCTCTCGGCCTT
>NZ_JBHXSO010000123.1:0-8014 GCF_042714775.1 Streptomyces sp. NPDC058691
GTCCCGGAATCTCCTCCGGGACCGAGCGCGGCCCTCGCGCCCGCATAGTGAGACCGTGTCCCAGCCGTCGGCGGGGTGTGGCAGACTGCGAGCGTGCCCTCGTTCGTCATGATTATTGGCAGCAGGCGCGCCGGTCCTCAGTGACCGCTCACCGCAGACCTCGGCGGAAGCGATCACCGTGTCCCAGACCCGCGCGCAGACCTCTCGCACCCGCGAGAGGTTTTTTCGTTTCCCGGCCCACCCGCGCCGGGCGCGAACCGGCGCGAGGGAAAATGGGGGCAAGTGGAACCCGGTCTTCCGGAACCACTCACCCGACAGGAGTTGGATCAGAGCATGACGGCCGTACTGGACGACAGCTTCCACGTCTTCGACACCACGCTGCGCGACGGCGCGCAGCGTGAGGGCATCAACCTCACCGTCGCCGACAAGCTGACGATCGCCCGGCACCTGGACGACTTCGGGGTGGGATTCATCGAGGGCGGCTGGCCCGGCGCCAACCCGCGCGACACCGAGTTCTTCGCCCGTGCCGCCACTGAACTCGACCTGCACCACGCGCAACTGGTCGCCTTCGGCGCCACCCGCCGTCCCGGTGGCAGCGCCGCCGAGGACCCGCAGGTCAAGGCGCTGCTGGAGTCCGGGGCGCCGGTCATCACGCTGGTCGCGAAGGCCCACGACCGCCATGTGGAGCTGGCGCTGCGCACCACGCTCGACGAGAACCTGGAGATGGTCCGCGACACCGTCTCCCATCTGCGCTCCCAGGGCCGCCGGGTCTTCGTCGACTGCGAGCACTTCTTCGACGGCTACAAGGCCAACCCGGCCTACGCCAAAGCGGTCGTCCGGGCCGCGCACGAGGCCGGCGCCGACGTCGTCGTCCTGTGCGACACCAACGGCGGGATGCTCCCCGCGCAGGTGACCGCCGTCGTCCGCACCGTACTCGCCGACACCGGTGCCCGCCTCGGCATCCACGCCCAGGACGACACGGGGTGCGCGGTCGCCAACAGCCTCGCGGCGGTCGACGCGGGCGCCACGCACGTGCAGTGCACCGCCAACGGCTACGGCGAGCGCGTCGGCAACGCCAATCTCTTCCCCGTCGTCGCGGCGTTGGAGCTCAAGTACGGCCGCACC
The DNA here is from genome assembly GCF_042714775.1 of Streptomyces sp. NPDC058691. Lineage (NCBI taxonomy): Bacteria > Bacillati > Actinomycetota > Actinomycetes > Kitasatosporales > Streptomycetaceae > Streptomyces > Streptomyces sp. NPDC058691. The sequence goes on from NZ_JBHXSO010000123.1 coordinate 1,126, forward strand.
GTGCTGCCCGAGGGCGCGCTCGCCGACATGACCCGGATCTCGCACGCGATCGCCGAGGTCGTCAACCTCACGCCCTCCACGCACCAGCCCTACGTGGGTGTCTCCGCCTTCGCCCACAAGGCGGGGCTGCACGCCTCCGCCATCAAGGTGGACCCGGACCTCTACCAGCACATCGACCCCGAGCGGGTCGGCAACACCATGCGCATGCTGGTGTCCGACATGGCGGGCCGCGCCTCCGTCGAACTCAAGGGCAAGGAGCTCGGCGTCGACCTCGGCGGCGACCGGGAACTGGTCGGCCGGGTCGTCGAGCGGGTCAAGGAACGCGAACTCGCGGGTTACACCTACGAGGCGGCCGACGCCTCCTTCGAACTCCTGCTGCGCGAGGAGATCGAGGGCCGGCCCATCCGCTACTTCCGTGTCGAGTCCTGGCGCGCGATCGTGGAGGACCGCCCCGACGGCATCCACGCCAACGAGGCGACCGTCAAGGTCTGGGCCGACGGTCAGCGCATCGTCGGCACAGCGGAGGGCAACGGCCCGGTCAACGCCCTGGACCGGGCGCTGCGCGTCGCGCTGGAGCGCACGTACCCGCAGCTGGCCAAGCTGGAACTGGTCGACTACAAGGTCCGCATCCTGGAGGGCAAGCACGGCACCGAGTCCACGACCCGGGTGCTCATCTCCACCTCCGACGGCACGTCCGAGTGGTCCACGGTAGGCGTCGGCGAGAACGTCATCGCGGCCTCCTGGCAGGCCCTGGACGACGCCTACGCGTACGGGCTGCTGCGCGCCGGCGTCGAGCCGCGGCGGGACTGAGCGCGGGGGCGGCGGACCACCACAAAGCGGCGGACCACACAAGGGAATGCGGACGCGGGCCTCGGCCGGCGTCCGCTTTTCCCTGTCCGCGGCGGCGGGTTCCACCGCATCCGGGGAAACCTGCCGTATGAACGTACGGGGTCCCGACTCCCGCGCATACGCGCGTAGAACGCGGGAACACTCCCCCTGCTCCACCTGCACAGCCGCCCCACAGGATGCACGGTCATCAGCAGGAGGGTTCCCCCATGAAGTTCCGCTCCGTCCTGAGCGCGCTCGTCCTCGCGCTCGGCGTCCTCTTCGCGCCCGGTGTCGGCCTCACCGCCTCGCACGACGCGTACGCCGTCACGAAGTTGACGCATGCCCAGGCCACGGCCATGTTCCGGTCCGCGGGGATCACATGGTCGTCGTCCGGCGGCTGCTCCAACCGCAACAACGCCACCTGCACGTCGTTCGACCAGCTCAACCAGGCCTCCGCGCAAGGCGCCGTGACGCTCAAGCACGCGAGCGGCTGCGCCCTGAACATCACCGGCGGCACCGAGACCGGGCACGCGAGCGGCACGTACTCGCACTGGAACGGCTACAAGCTCGACTACGGCAAGAACACCTGCATCACCAACTACATCCACGGGTCCTTCGGTTACATCGGTCTGCGTGGTGACGGCGCTCCCCAGTACCAGTCGGGATCGGGCAACATCTACGCCGACGAGGGCAACCACTGGGACGTCCTCTACTACAACTGCGGCGGCTGCTGACCTCCACAGGGCGCACGGCCTGCGGGCCGCACCCCCAACGGCAGTCGGCGGAGCGGCCGTTGCCCCGGCCCGGCTGCGCGCACCGCGTGCGGCCGGGCCGCGCTCACTCCCACGCCTGGACCTCGACCCGGTCGCCGACCGCCACGACGCCCGGCCGCAGCACGGCCGCCTTCATCGCGAAGCTCACCCTGTTCCCGTACTCCGGCTCCCGCCGGTAGTCCGCCAGGGTGCGCACCGGCTCGGGGCCGGCCGTACGCCCGGTGGCCTGGTCGACCAGCGGGACCGAGCAGCGCACCGCGCGGACGGCGTAGCCCAGCACCGTGCCGCCGGCGGTCATACGGCGGACCCGGTCCTCGGTGTGCGGTTCGGACCAGCCCGCGACCACGATGTTGGCGCGGAAGCGGTCGACGGGCACCGGGTCGCCGCCGCGCTCCCGGATGCGCCGGTTCAGGTCGTCCATCGAGGCCAGGGAGGCGACCGAAAGGGCGTGCGCGTCCGCGAAGTTGACCTTGCCGGGGTGCTCGCCCCAGCCGTCCCGGTCGAAGCCGGGAGGCACCCGCACCAGCCGCGAAGGCTGCTCCAGCGCGTCGGAGAACCAGCGGGCGGCCTCCTCGCCCTGGTCGACCGCCGCACCGAGGGGCCGGTCGAACATGCTCACCTCGCGCAGCGGTCCCTCGTGCGCCACCTCCACCCGCAACGGCCCGGCGCCGGGTGCCGACAGCGCCAGGTGCTTGCCGTCGTCGGTCACCTCGGCCCGCACCACGGCCATCCGCGGCAGCTTGCGCTGACTGCGGAAGCTGCCGTCGGCCGCGTCCACCACCATGAACACCCGGTCGTGGGCCAGACCGGTCGCGGTCACCTCCGCACGGCTCACGGGCACGCCCGCGCAGCCCTTCACGGGGTAGTGGGTGAGACTGTGCACGGTCGCGGCGACCATCGGTCGTCTTCCTCCCGGATCGGCGGAAAATCCCATTCGATCACGTCCGGCGGCCTGGCGTACGGTCCTCGCGCGACCGACGGCACCACGACGACGATCAGGCCCGCCGAGGCGCCGCGTCATCACCCGGGCGGCGCACTGACGTTGCACGTCTTCCGGCGCGACACCCCGGCCCGCGCGTTCTGCGAACGGCACGGCTTCCACGCCGTCGCCTGCAGCGACGGCAGCCGCAACGAGGAGGGCGAGCCGGATCTGACCTACCGTCGGCCTGCCGGGGACGCTCGGTGACCAACGGCACACGTACCGACCAGTAACGCCGAACCCCCGCGGATCATAAAGTGAACGCCGTACGCTCCCCACCCTCGAACCCTGGGAGACCGCATGCGTTCCGCGAAGGACTTCTTCCGACCGCTGGCCGTGGGGGCCCCGGCCCCCGTACGGGAGGTACCGTTCCGGCCGTCGCGGATGATCCACTTCTTCGACCCGAGCAACGAGAAGATGGCGGCCAAGGTCCCCGCCATCGCGCCCACCGTGGACGTCCTGCTGGGCAACCTGGAGGACGCCGTCGCCGCCGACCGCAAGGAGGCCGCGCGGGCGGGCCTGGTCGCCATCGGCAAGGCCACCGACTTCGGCGACACACAGCTGTGGACCCGGGTCAACAGCCTCGACTCGCCGTGGGCCCTGGACGACCTGATCACGCTCGTCACCGAGATCGGCGACCGGCTCGACGTCGTCATGGTGCCCAAGGTCGAGGGCGCCGAGGACATCCACTACGTCGACCGGCTGCTCGCCCAGCTGGAGGCCCGGGCCGGTGTGCGGCGCCCGATCCTCGTGCACGCCATCCTGGAGACCGCCTCGGGCGTGGCCAACGTCGAGGAGATCGCCGGGGCCAGCCCCCGGATGCAGGGCATCTCCCTCGGCCCGGCCGACCTCGCGGCGAGCCGCCGCATGAAGACCACCCGCGTCGGCGGGGGACACCCGGGGTACCTCGTGCGGGAGGACCCCAAGGACCCCGACTTGGAGCTGCCGCGGCTGACCTATCAGCAGGACCTGTGGCACTACACCGTCGCGCGCATGGTCGACGCCTGCGCCGCGCACGGCATCCTGCCGTACTACGGCCCCTTCGGCGACATCAAGGACACCACGGCCTGCGAGGACCAGTTCCGCAACGCCTTCCTGCTCGGCTGCGTCGGCGCGTGGAGCCTGCACCCGGTGCAGATCGACATCGCCCGGCGGGTCTTCTCCCCGGCCCCGGCCGATGTGGTCTGGGCCCGCAGGGTGATCGAGGCCATGGGCGACGGCACCGGCGCGGTGATGATCGACGGCAAGATGCAGGACGACGCGACCGTCAAGCAGTGCAAGGTCGTCGTCGACCTGGCCGAGGCGCTGGCCTCGCGCGACCCCGAACTGGCCGAGGCGTACGAGGCCGCCTGGAAGGAGCAGAGCCGATGACCGAGGCGACCCTGCGGCCGCGCCGCTCCGTGCTGTACATGCCCGGCGCCAACGAGCGCGCCCTGGAGAAGGCCAAGAGCCTGCCCACCGACGCGCTCATCCTCGATCTGGAGGACTCCGTCGCGCCCGACGCCAAGGCCGACGCGCGCAAGCGTGTCGCCGCGGCGGCCGCCTCCGGCGAATACGGCCGGCGGGAGCTGACCATCCGGGTGAACGCGCCCGGCACCCCCTGGCACGAGGACGACCTGCGCGCCGCCGCCGAGGCCGGCCCCGACGCCGTGGTCGTCCCCAAGGTCGACTCCGCCGCCACCGTGCACGCCGTGGAGCGGGCCCTGGAAGCCGCGGGCGCCCCCGACCGCACGGTGATCTGGGCGATGGTCGAGACCCCGCGCGCCATGCTCGACGCCCGCGCCGTCGCGGCCGCCTCCGAGCGGCTCGCGGTGCTGGTGATGGGGACCAACGACCTCGCCAAGGAGCTGCACGCCGAGCACGTGCCCGGCCGGGCCCCGCTGCTGACCGGGCTGTCGCTGGCCCTGCTCGGCGCCCGCGAGGCGGGCAAGGCGATCCTGGACGGCGTCTACAACGACGTGCAGGACCAGGCGGGCTTCGAGGAGGAGTGCCTCCAGGGCCGGCAGTTCGGCTTCGACGGCAAGACGCTGATCCACCCGAAGCAGGTGGAGATCTGCAACAGGGTCTTCGCCCCCTCTCCGGAGGAAACCGACAAGGCGCGGCGCGTCATCGAGGCCTTCGAGGCTGCCGCGGCCGAGGGCCGAGGGGTCGTCACGGTCGACGGGCGGATGATCGAGAACCTCCATGTGGATGACGCCCGGCGTGTCCTCGCCCTGGCCGCGGCGGTGACCGGACGCTAGCCATTCACTGAAGTCCGGGTGGACGACCGCTACAAAGAATGGGCCCCGCACGTGGCGTGCGGGGCCTTTCTTGTGTTGGTTCTGTCCAGATGCTCCATGAAGCGGGTCCGGACACTGTACGAAGTCGACGCCATTTCCGAGGGCCCGGCGCTCGTATGGTCGATGTCATGAGCGTTTTGGACGAGGTGCCGACCCAGCCCGCCGAGGCCGAGGACGGTGGCGAAGCCGCCCAGCCGGCGAACGACGCCCGCGGGCGCGTCGCGGAACTGCACGCCATCCGCGAGCAGGTCCGGCTCGGCCCCAGCGAGAAGGCCACCCAGGCCCAGAAGGCCAAGGGCAAGCTGACCGCCCGCGAGCGGATCGACCTGCTGCTCGACGAGGGATCCTTCAGCGAGGTCGAGCCGCTGCGCCGGCACCGCGCATCCGGCTTCGGCCTGGAGGCGAAGAAGCCGTACACCGACGGCGTCATCACCGGCTGGGGCACCGTCCACGGCCGCACCGTCTTCGTGTACGCGCACGACTTCCGGATCTTCGGCGGCGCGCTGGGCGAGGCCCACGCCTCCAAGATCCACAAGATCATGGACATGGCCATCGCGGCCGGCGCCCCGCTGGTCTCGCTGAACGACGGCGCCGGCGCCCGCATCCAGGAGGGCGTCTCGGCGCTCGCCGGCTACGGCGGCATCTTCCAGCGCAACACCCGCGCCTCGGGTGTCATCCCGCAGATCTCGGTGATGCTCGGCCCGTGCGCCGGCGGCGCCGCGTACTCCCCGGCGCTCACCGACTTCGTCTTCATGGTCCGTGAGACCTCGCAGATGTTCATCACCGGCCCGGACGTCGTCCAGGCCGTCACCGGCGAGAAGATCACGCAGAACGGGCTCGGCGGCGCCGACGTCCACTCCGAGATCTCCGGTGTCTCGCACTTCGCGTACGACGACGAGCAGACCTGCCTGGAGGAGGTCCGCTACCTGCTGTCGATGCTGCCGCAGAACAACCGCGAGAACCCGCCGTCGGCCCCCACCAGCGACCCGGCCGACCGGCGCGGCGACGTGCTGCTGGACATCGTCCCGGCCGACGGCAACCGCTCGTACGACATGCACCAGGTGATCGAGGAGATCGTCGACGAGGGCGACTACCTGGAGATCCACGAGCGCTGGGCGACCAACATCATCGTGGCCCTGGCCCGCCTCGACGGCCAGGTGGTCGGCATCATCGCCAACCAGCCGGCTTCCCTGGCGGGTGTGCTCGACATCGAGGCCAGCGAGAAGTCGGCCCGGTTCGTGCAGATGTGCGATGCCTTCAACATCCCGCTCATCACCCTTCTGGACGTCCCCGGCTTTCTCCCGGGCGTCGACCAGGAGCACGGTGGCATCATCCGCCACGGCGCGAAGCTGCTGTACGCGTACTGCAACGCCACCGTGCCGCGGATCTCGCTGATCCTGCGCAAGGCGTACGGAGGTGCCTACATCGTGATGGACAGCCAGTCGATCGGCGCCGACCTCACCTACGCCTGGCCCACCAACGAGATCGCCGTGATGGGCGCCGAGGGTGCCGCCAACGTCATCTTCCGGCGGCAGATCGCCGACGCCGACGACCCCGAGGCCATGCGCGCCCGCATGGTCAAGGAGTACAAGTCCGAGCTGATGCACCCGTACTACGCGGCCGAGCGCGGCCTCGTGGACGACGTGATCGACCCCGCGGAGACCCGCGAGGTCCTCATCCGCTCGCTCGCCATGCTGCGCACCAAGCACGCCGACCTGCCGTCCCGCAAGCACGGCAACCCGCCCCAGTAAGGGAGACCCGACCCCGTGAGCACTCCTGCCGACAGCTCTTCCGCGGCGCTCGTTCGCGTCGAGCGCGGCCACGCCAGCGACGAGGAACTGGCCGCCCTGACGGCCGTCCTCCTCGCCCGCGCCGCGGCCCAGGGCCAGGACACGACCGCCTACATCAAGCCCCGCTCCACGGCCGGCTGGCGCCGCCTGGAGCGGCAGTCCGGCTTCAGCGCGCCGCACAGCTGGCGCAGCTGACCTTCCGGTCCCGTACGACGCGGTGGCGCGGCACCCCTCGGGGGT
>NZ_JBHXSO010000124.1:0-7714 GCF_042714775.1 Streptomyces sp. NPDC058691
CGCCAGGACCGCCGGGGGCCCACGACGCCAAAGGGGCCCCGGGAGCGCATCGCTCCCGGGGCCCCTTTCGCGGTGTCAGGGGGTCACGGGGTCGGAGACCCGGTGGCGGAGCCGCTGACGCTGGAGGACGGGCTGCCGGAGGGCTTGACGGGCTTGCCCGTGGCGCCGGCGGTCCCGCTCGGGCTCGCGGCGGCCTCGGTGGGGCCGAACGAGGCGTAGTAGTCCGTGGCCGGCAGCGCGAGGGTCTGCAACGTGACCTCACCGGTCTTGCTGAAGTCGAAGACGACCTTCTGGAAGTCGCCGTCGTTCTTGCTCTCCGTGCCGCCCGCGATGGTGGCGGACGGGTTGCCGTCCCCGCCGATCAGCACGGAGCCGTGGCCGGGGACCTTGATCGGGCCGGACAGCTCGGCCTGCTGTGCGCCGACGGTCACGGACTCCAGCGTCTGCTCGTCCGTGCCGTTGTTGAAGACCTTGGCGGAGATCGCGGACGAGCCGCTCGTACCGGTGGCCTGGGTCAGGACCACGGCGTTCTGGACCTCGATGTCGCCCACGCTGGTGGCCGCGTGGTCGGGCCGGACCTGCAGTGTGTCGGCGTGGTTCCCCGCGGCGCACGCGGCGAGCGGGACCAGCGACAGCGCGAGGACGGTGGCGAGGGCGCCACGTCGAAGCCAGGGGGCGCCCCCGGCCGGAGGTTGGGGGAGGCTCACGGCGGCGGCATCTCCTTGGGCAGGGTGTGGAGGTACAGGTGTACGGACGTACGGGACTTGTGACTTACCAAGTGCGGGCTTAGGTTACCGAGCCCGCCTCCCGGCCCCGCACCGGGCCACCCTTCGGCGGGGCGGGCTCACCCGCCCGGGTGCCCCGAAGGCCCTCCCGGACCTCCGCGGGACCCCCTTCGAGCGCCCCGCTCGCTCCCCTCCGCTCCACGTACGCTCCCCGTCCGCGCCGCGCGGGAATCCATTCCGGCATTACGCCGAACGATTTGCGCCATCCCGGCATGATCGATTTACCGCTGATCGCCCGGACGGAAATCCGGCGGGGCGCAAAAATGGATCGCCGCACTCCATGGCGGCCGAACGGAGTAGCGGCAGACCCCCCGCAAGGGAGGGACAAAACCGGATGTTACGTCCCATGATCAGGGTCTCCGCGCGGTGTGACAGGCGTGTTTCAGCCTCCCCTGATACCCGCTCCGACCTGCGAATACCGCCTTCCGCTCGCCTCGCGCAGCACGTCCCGGGCGCCCTTGTCAAGCCCCGAGATATGCCCTGACCTGCGAAAACGCCATTCAGAACCGGCCGTTTCCGTGTTACCCTGGATAGCCACGGAAGGGGTACCTGTCACATGACGTTCAAGGTTGGCGACACCGTGGTCTATCCCCATCACGGGGCCGCGCTGATCGAGGCCATCGAAACTCGCCAGATCAAAGGCGTGGACAAGACCTACTTGGTGCTCAAGGTCGCCCAGGGCGACTTGACGGTACGCGTGCCCGCGGACAATGCGGAGTTCGTCGGTGTGCGCGACGTGGTCGGTCAGGAAGGGCTGGACCGGGTCTTCGAGGTGCTGCGGGCACCGTACACCGAGGAGCCGACCAACTGGTCCCGCCGCTACAAGGCAAATCTGGAGAAGCTCGCCTCCGGCGACGTCATCAAGGTCGCGGAAGTCGTGCGCGATCTGTGGCGCCGTGAGCGGGAGCGGGGACTGTCGGCCGGCGAGAAGCGCATGCTCGCCAAGGCCCGTCAGATCCTGGTGAGTGAGCTCGCGCTCGCGGAGAACACCAACGAGGACAAGGCCGAGACCCTTCTCGACGAGGTTCTCGCGTCCTGACGCGGATTCCCGCGGTGCCCGGTGCGTCCCGTACGCCGGGCACTGCGGCGTACCCGGAGGCCTGTACGGGCCTTCATGGCGCGCCGCCGCTCACGGCCGACCGTCCGGTGTGACGGCGCGGCGGTATGACCGGGTGACCCGTGAAACGGGGTGCGGGATGGTTGCCCCGTGCCGTGCGCGTGCCCGATCGGACACCGTTCAGCGCATCCGGCGTTCCTTCGCGTTCGCTCGTGCGTCGACTCCCCCTGCATACTGAGTGCCGGACCCGGGCAGCCGGTCCTGTCGGTGTCACGGAAGGGTCCGACAGCGGCCTCGTGCCCGGCACGTTGAGGCGATACCCAATTCGGCCAAGGACACAAACCTGACTACCGCGGCAGTCATTCCCGCCGCCGGACGTGGAGTCCGGCTCGGCCCCGGTGCGCCCAAGGCGTTGCGCACCCTGGGCGGCGTTCCCATTCTCGTGCACGCCGTGCGCGCCATGACCCGCGCCCGCGCGGTGTCGCTGGTCGTCGTCGTGGCGCCCCCGGACGGCGTCGCCGAGGTCAGGGCGCTGCTGGACAGCCACGGGCTGCCCGAGGCCAAGGACATAAGGATCGTTCCCGGCGGTGACACCCGCCAGGAGTCGGTGCGGCTGGGGCTGGCCGCCCTCCCGGACGAGGTCGAGGTCGTGCTGGTGCACGACGCGGCCCGCCCCCTGGTGCCGGTCGACATGGTCGAGGCCGTGGCCGCCGCCGTCCGCGAGGGCGCCCTGGCCGTGGTGCCGGGCCTGCCGCTGGCCGACACGGTCAAGCAGATCGAACCGGCCACCGGCGCCGTCGTCGGCACCCCCGAGCGGGCCCTGCTGCGCGCGGTGCAGACCCCGCAGGGCTTCGACCGTGTCACGCTGGCCAAGGCGCACGCCACGGTCACCGGCGAGGTCACGGACGACGCGTCCATGGTCGAGCGGCTGGGTGTCCAGGTGCTGGTCGTCCCCGGCCACGAAGAGGCCTTCAAGGTGACGCGCCCGCTGGACCTGGTCCTCGCCGAGGCGGTCCTGGCACGACGGAGGGCCTCCGATGAGTACTGACCGGGTTCCCGGCCTGATCCCCCAGGTCGGCATCGGCACCGACATCCACGCCTTCGAGGCGGGCCGCGAGCTCTGGATCGCCGGCCTGCTCTGGGAGGGCGAGGGCGACGGACTGGCGGGCCACTCCGACGCCGACGTCGTCGCGCACGCCGCGTGCAACGCGCTCTTCTCCGCCGCCGGCCTGGGCGACCTCGGTGCCCACTTCGGCACCGGGCGCCCGCAGTGGTCGGGAGCGTCCGGTGTGACCTTGCTCACGGAGGCCGCCCGGATCGTTCGCGAGGCCGGCTTCGGCATCGGCAACGTCGCCGTCCAGGTGATCGGGCCCCGGCCCAGGATCGGCAAGCGGCGGGACGAGGCCGAGGCCATCCTGTCCCGCGCGGTCGGCGCCCCGGTGTCGGTGTCGGGTGCCACGACCGACGGCCTCGGCTTCACCGGCCGGGGCGAGGGGCTGGCGGCCGTCGCCACGGCGCTCGTCTACCGGGTGTAGCGGGCCGCGCCACACGTACGGGTGACGCCCGGTGTCACAACCCCGTGAAGCCGGTGTCAGGCCGTCCGCCGCACGGGTCCCGGGCCACTACCCTTGATGCGTGACTATTCGCCTGTACGACACCAACGCGCGCCAGGTCCGTGACTTCACCCCGCTCACGCCGGGCTGCGTCTCGATCTACCTGTGCGGCGCGACCGTGCAGGCCGCCCCGCACATCGGCCACATCCGGTCGGGGCTGAACTTCGACATCATGCGGCGGTGGTTCGCCCACCGCGGCTATGACGTCACGTTCGTCCGCAACGTCACGGACATCGACGACAAGATCATCGCCAAGTCGGTCACCGAGAACCGCCCCTGGTGGTCGATCGGTTACGACAACGAGCGGGCGTTCAACGCCGGTTACGACGTGCTCGGCTGCCTGCCGCCCACGTACGAACCGCGCGCCACCGGGCACGTCCCCGAGATGATCGAGATGATGCGCGGTCTGATCGAGCGCGGCCACGCCTACGCGGCCGAGGGCAACGTCTACTTCGACGTGCGCTCCTTCCCCGGTTATCTCGGGCTGTCCAACCAGGAACTGGACAACCTGCGCCAGCCCGAGGGCGAGGGCGAGACCGGCAAGCGGGACCCGCGCGACTTCGCGATGTGGAAGGCCGTCAAGCCCGGCGAGCCGTCCTGGGAGACCCCGTGGGGCCGCGGCCGCCCCGGCTGGCACCTGGAGTGCTCCGCGATGGCCCACAAGTACCTGGGCCCCGCCTTCGACATCCACGGCGGCGGCATCGACCTGATCTTCCCGCACCACGAGAACGAGATCGCCCAGTCCAAGGCGTACGGCGACGACTTCGCCGCCTACTGGGTGCACAACGCCTGGGTCACCATGAGCGGCGAGAAGATGAGCAAGTCGCTCGGGAACTCGGTGCTCGTCAGCGAGATGACCAAGCGCTGGCGGCCCATCGTGCTGCGCTACTACCTCGGCACCCCGCACTACCGCTCGATGATCGAGTACAGCGAGGAGTCGCTGCGCGAGGCCGAGTCGGCGTTCGCGCGGATCGAGGGCTTCGTGCAGCGCGTCGTGGAGATGGCCGGTCCGGTGGAGCGGGCCGCCGAGGTGCCGCCCGCGTTCGCCGAGGCGATGGACGACGACCTGGGCGTGCCCCAGGCGCTGGCGATCGTCCACACCACCGTCCGCCAGGGCAACTCCGCGCTGACCGCGGACGACAAGGAGACCGCGGTCGCCCGTCTCGCCGAGGTCCGTGCGATGCTGGGCGTTCTCGGTCTTGACCCGCTCGACGAGCACTGGTCCGGCGGCGAGCGCAGCGAGGACCTGCACGGGGTCGTGGACTCCCTGGTCCGCCTGGTGCTGGAGCAGCGGCAGGGGGCGCGGGCCCGCAAGGACTACGCGACCGCCGACGCCATCCGCGACCAGCTGCAGCAGTCCGGCCTGGAGATCGAGGACACGCCCTCCGGCCCGCGCTGGTCGCTCGGCTCGCGGTAGGCGCCGCGCCCGGCCTCCGGGCCATTATTGATACGTACGTTCACGCAGGAGCAGCCGTACGCGGTTGTGTAGCAGGAAACAGGTGACCCATGGCCGGCAACAGCCAGCGCAGGAACCGCCGTACCGCCAACAAGAAGGGCGCGACGGTCGGCAGCGGCGGGCAGCGGCGCAGGGGCCTGGAGGGCAAGGGCCCCACCCCGCCCGCCGAGGCGCGCAAGGGGCACGCCAAACAGCGTGCCGCGAACGCGAAGGTGAAGCGCGCCGCCTCCACGCAGTCCCGCCGTCCCTCGGGACGCGGCGCGAAGTCCACGTCCGAACTGGTCGCGGGGCGCAACCCGGTGGTCGAGGCGCTGCGCGCCGACATCCCGGCCACGGCGGTCTACGTCCAGCAGTTCATCGACAACGACGAGCGCGTGCGCGAGGCCGTCAAGCTCGCCACCGAGCGCGGTGTGCCGTTGATGGAGGCGCCGCGCCCGGAACTGGACCGCATCACCAACGGCCTGAACCACCAGGGCCTGGTGCTGCAGATCCCGCCCTACGAGTACGCCCACCCCGAGGATCTGGCCGCCGCGGCGTTCGACGCGGGCGAGGACCCGCTGATCGTGGCGCTGGACGGGGTCACCGACCCGCGCAACCTCGGCGCGGTCGTGCGTTCGGTGGCGGCCTTCGGGGGCCACGGGGTCGTCGTCCCCGAGCGCCGCGCGGCCGGCATGACCGCCGGCGCCTGGAAGACCTCGGCCGGCACCGCGGCACGGGTCGCGGTCGCCCGCGCGACCAACCTGACCCGCACGCTGGAGGCGTACCAGAAGGCCGGGCTCACGGTCGTGGGCCTCGCCGCGGACGGGGAGGTCGAGCTGCACGAACTGGAGCTGCTCGGCGGCCCGGTCGTCGTCGTCGCCGGTTCCGAGGGCAAGGGGCTGTCCCGGCTCGTGGGCGAGACCTGCGACGTGCGGGTGCGCATCCCGATGCCGGGCGGCGCGGAGTCGCTGAACGCTGGTGTCGCGGCGGGCATCGTGCTCTACGAGGCGGCGCGCCGCCGGGCGTGACCGTTTCGATTCAGGACAAAACCGCTGGTTGACGGGCCTCGGACAGAAGAGGCCCGTCACACAGTGTCCTTATCGGGTGTCACTCGGTTAGATGAGTGTGGACACCAGAACACCCCGCACTCCTCCGGGGGGACGGGCCGCGGCACCCGACGAGCCCGTGCTCACCATGCACAAGATCGCGTCCGACCCGGCCCAGGTCATCGTCAATCACGCGAGCTTCCGCGTGCAGCTCGGCGCGTCGTCCGCGCGTGCGATGGCGAGGACCGCGCGCGTCCCGGTCATTCCCACGTCCGTGCGTCCCTCCGCCGCCGCGCAGCGCCGCGGCGCGCCGCTGGTGTGGTCCGGGCGCAGCCGCCCCGGCGACGCGGCCGCCACACAACTGCTCTCCGCCGTAAGGCAGAGCAACTCCGACGGCCTCGACGCCGGCGCAACGACCCAGGTGCTGCCGCGGATCGAGGAGCACCCGCAGCCCCTCGTCGGCGCGCCCCGCCGTCCCCCGGCGCCCGACGAGATGCTCGGCGGCCTGCGCCCCGCGCGCGGCGCCTTCGACGACCACGACGAGTCCGAGGACACCGGCGAGTTCGCGTACGCGGCGCACTACGACGTCGACGACGAGGCGGAGTTCGGCCCGGACGACGACCAGCGCTACGGGCAGGGCCCGGGCCATGGCCGCACGCGCCGGGCCGACCGGGGCGAGCCGATCCGGCATGCCTACTACCCCGGCCGCCGGATGAACCTCGGCATCGTGCTGCTGCCGCTGCGGATCTTCCTCGGCTTCATCTCCATCTACGCCGGCATGGGCAAGCTCTGCGACCCCGTCTACTTCGACGGCGGCAAGCGCGGCTCCATGGTCACCTGGCTCAACTCGCTGGACCCGTGGGCGGCGGCCGAGCCGCTGCGCGACCTGGCGCTCGCGCACCCCATCGGGGCCGGGCTGACGGTCGCCTTCCTCCAGGTCATCGCGGGTGTGCTGACGGTCTTCGGGCTCTGGCAGCGGTTCGCGGCGTCGATCGGCGCCCTGCTGTCGGCCGCGCTGCTGGTCACCGTGAGCTGGCGGACCGTTCCGGCGTACGACGCGCCCGACATCGTCTATCTGGCCGCCTGGAGCCCGCTGGTCATCGCGGGCGCGCCGGTCTACTCCGCCGACGGACGGCTGGCCTCGGAGGCCTGGCGCCGGCTCGGCCCGCGTGCCCCGCTGTGGGAGCTGCGGCGCCGCGTGCTGCGGCGCGGCGCGGTCCTCGCCACGGTGCTGGCCGGTGTCGCGCTGGTGGTCGGTGCCACGCTGGGCACGGCCGTACGGTCCACCGCGCCGCACTCCCACGTGCCCGGCCCGACCGACCTGCCGACCAACGACCTCAACGGCTCCCCGCTGCCCGAGGTGCCAGGTGAGGACTCGGCCAAGCCGTCCACGGCGCCCTCGGCCTCGCGGTCCGGTGAGCCGTCGGCCTCGCCGTCCAGTTCACCCTCCACGCCGAGCGCCCCCTCCTCGGCGCCGAGCGTCACCCACTCCCGCTCCGGTACGGCCGGCACGGGCTCGGCGGGCGGCGGTACGGGCAGCAGCCCGACGCACACCGTGCCCTCCACCCAGCCGCGGCCGACCCAGCCCAGCAACCCGCCGCCCTCGACCGGTGGCGGCGGTTCGAGCGGCGGTGGCAGCGGCGGCGGTTCCTCCGACAGCGGCGGCGCGCTCGGCGGCCTGCTCGGCAGCGGTGAGACCTCCGGCTGGCTGCTGGGTGCCCCGGCGCACCGTGCGGGGGCCGGAAAGGTCGCATAACGGCCTGTATGCCCATGAGGCG
>NZ_JBHXSO010000125.1:0-7650 GCF_042714775.1 Streptomyces sp. NPDC058691
CCGGGGCCCGCCCCCGCCCGCCCCCACCCCGCCCCCCGTGTGAGAGTTCTTCTGCGGCCCGGGATGGGTTGCTGCCAGGCTCGACGCCGACGATTCGGCATGACTCGAAAAATAACTGGCGCCCCGTCAGGGGCTGCCGTTGCCCCGAGATGTCTGCCGACATCGACGTCGGCCTGGCCCACCCGTTGGCTTGATCAGCAGCTTGTCCGCCTTGCGGCGTGACTCATCACAGTTCCGCCACGCGGTGACTCAACCCAGGCCGACGCCGGCGACGAGGGACACCTTCAGTCCCAGGGTGAAGGGCGCGAGCAGGCCGTTGATCGTGATCCGCGCGCCTTCCGCGGTCTGGTCTGCCCTGCCTGGCCCGGGGGTGGCGGCTCCCGAAGGTTCTTGGCCGTCCGCTGTCACGCGCCGTTTCGGGCCGGGAAACTACGCTGCTGCGGCCTGGATGCCGGGTGACGTGGCGGGCGGCGGTGTGGGGGGCCTGGGCGTGAGTTCGCCGCCGTGGCCGAGCAGTTCGCGCCGAACCTCGGAGCCGGATGAGCAGGATCAACGGGTGTGCGACGCTCAGGCGCTCGCCGAGGAGACTGACGGCTTGGGCGAACCGGGCCGCGCTCGGGCAGCCCACGAGCGGCTGATGGCAGGACGGTGTGTTCCAGCAGTGCGGCCTGCAGCAGGGCGAGGCGCCGGCCTCGCAGGGCTTCCTCGGAGGCGCCCACGGTCCAGTCGGGATCCTCGATCTCCAGGACTTCCCCTCTGGGCCGGGGGTGGAGCGGGTGCAGGTGGTGTCCCTGCACGGGGTGCCTGCGTCGTGGGCTGCAGCGGGACCTGGCCCGGGAGCTGCTCGTGCTGGCCGGGACCGGGTGGGGGTGCGGCCCGGCGGGGCTGGGCGGGCCGTAAACCGAGCGGGCGCAACATCGTTGCGCCGTCCTTCGTTTGCCGTTGCGCCGTGAAATGCCCGGACAGGCGAGCCGGACTTGACGGAGCCGCTCGTCCTGGCCCTCGGTGAGCGTCTCCCGGGGCCGCATGATCCACGAGGTGATCTTGCGGGGGCTCGGGATGTCGGCCCGGACCGGTTCGGCGGTGCCCGCGCGGAGGGCGGCGAGGTGTTTGCGGACGACCTGGGCGGCTGCCGCGATAGCCGCGAGCATGGATCTCCAGGAACACTCGAGTGCCGCTGACCTGGCCTTGGGCTTCGGTGAACCGGGCGTTGAGGTATGCCTTGAACGGCTCCAGGACGCCGCCCGGGCGGCGCTCGCGGGCGGAGGCCAGCAGCTCGTCGAGAGCGGTATCGCGGAAGCGGCGCAGCACGGCAACGACAGCGGGTGGGACAACGCCACCACCTTCGACCCCGAGCGTATGGTCGTCACCGCGGACCTCGCCGCCTTCCTCGTCCTTCAACTCCGCGAACTCGGTTCATTGGCACGAGAGTTGGACAGGCCGAACGAGGCGAGCCGATGGGTCGGGGTAGCCGAGGAAATCCAGGCGGCGCTGCTCGACCAGCTCTGGACCGGAGAGAGCGCGCAGGTCGGCATGGTCGTCGCCGCTCAGAGTGAAGGTCAGGGACCAGGCGAACGGGGCGACGACGCAGTGCCCCTTGACAACCAGCCGCGCCGCGCGCAGTGCGATCCGCTCGGCGCTGGTGATGTCGTGGGGGAGCGGGAACTCCTGCTCGCAGTGCCGCTGCAGGACCTCCAGATCCTGCGCATACAGCCGTAGCTGTTCCAGCTCGTCGCGCTCGCCGGTACTCGCGGCCGCCAGCTGGCCCCCGCCGGCGTCCTTGCCGTCGACGGTCAGGGCGAAGGTGCCGCCGGACATCGGTCTGTGCCGCAGCCCCAGCCGCTTGAGCGCCTGAGCGGGGATGGCGCCGGCCAGGTCGACTCGTGGACCCCTCTGCCGAGCGCTTCACCCGCCTGTCACACCAACTCCCATTCCGTCGAGACGGGTGGGAAACACATCGCTTTGGTGAACCCTGCGCAAGAGGCGGCGAAACCAACTTTCATTCAGTGCAAGATTTTGGGCGCCCGGCGATTCGGCGGTAAATTACGTAGCGTGTTGCTCCGCCCGAACGGGTCCCGCCTGACAGTCGCGAGAGATATTCTCGCGTTCGGGCCTCGGATAAAAACCCAACACTTGGAGAACCGTGTCCGGTAGCGTTTGGCGAGATATGCGTCCATGGAATCCGGTTGACGCGCTGACATCATCAGGAGCCGTCGGCGACGGTCACATTGTCACGGGCGCACGGCACAGTGGCGATACGGGGTAGTGGGCCTCTTGGGAACCGATCCACAACAATGACATTCGCTCTCGGTGTGCCAGTGCTCCATTCCATGGAAGTATTTTGTTTGCACACTGCTCCGCGGCGGGACGAACAACGTCATCCACGGCAAGCACGTTTCACGCCGCTGACCGGAAAAACCGCCCGCAGCAGTCAATCACGTATGAAGGTCCGCCGATTGACGGCGAATCATCGTTACCCGGGGACATCCTCTCGCTGGTGACGACCCTCCCAGCCAGGTCGGCCACGGCGTCTGGACCTGTGAGGCTCGGGCGTCGCTGCTGTCGTACCGACCGATGCGACGGGGAGCGGGCGGTGGCGCCGAGGATTCGGATCCGGTGGCTCCCCGAGCCGGCAGAGAACATCGGCGACAAGCGCACAAGAACCACTGCGGACTTGGCACCGCGCGGTCGTGGACCTTGCTGGTGGCACCGTCCAGCAGCAGTCGCACCGTTGCCTTGGCCTGTTCCGCCGGAGCCAGGTCTCCGAGGATCCCTGCGGTGGGTGACACGAGTCGGCGCCCACCCCTCACGTCGAGCAGCGGTGAAGACGGCACATCGGAAGGCACATCCATGACCGACCAGACCAAAGCCCTGCCCACCCGAGTCGAGACGCCAACGGCGCAGCCCTGGTTCGCGAGCAGGGCTCCTGCCCGTCCGAGGACGTTTCCGTTGATCATGTCGACCTGCGCGAGTGTCGCGGCCCTCGTACTGCTGGTCGCGGTGGGGAAGCTGCTCGATGAAACCGTCCTCATCCCTCCGCTGGCCGCCAGCATGGCCTTGGTGGCGGGTGCCAGCACGACGCCACTGGCCCAACCCCGCAATGTCGTCGGCGGGCAGCTGATATCCGCCCTGGTCGGGTTTGCGGCCGCGTGGATCGGCGGGGTGGGTGTGTGGAGCGGAGCGGTCGCGGGCGGAGTGGCCTTGGGAGCCATGCTGCTCGCCAGGGTGGGCCACTCACCCGCAGCGGCGACGGCTGTGATCGTCGCGATGACCCAGCCGCCGTTCTGGCGCTTCATGGCGCTGCTCGCACTGGCGGTACTGATCCTGGTGGCCGTCGGGCTCGCCGCCGGCCGGATCGGCAAGTACCGCTACCCGGTCTATTGGTGGTAGCACGCTCCCCGAACCCCAGTGAGCTGTCGTTGCCTCGCGAGGCAGCTTGGCCGAGTGGCCACCCGGCACCACACGCAAACGCTTCCGCCTCTGCAGCCCCCAGAAAGACGCCATGACCTCTCAACCCCAGGGTTCGCCCAGCGAGCAGCAGCACAGCGCCCCGGACCAGACCGACGCCCTCGCAGGCAACGAATCCGCGTACCCGGCTGAGCCGGTGACCGAGTCGCCCGGCCTTCACTCCCTCAGGCCGAGCGTCCGTCGTACCGCCATCCTCGCTGCCCATGAGGAGACGGTGGACCGGGACGGCGAGGCGGGCGGACCAGGAGTTCGGCCGAGGGCCTCCCGGCTCTCGCAGCTCTCCCGCCCCCGCAGTCCGGGCCAGGAGCACAGGTCCGCGACGGAGCGCCCGGACCAGGCCGGGTCCGGCATCGGGCCTGCCGCGCGGGGCGGCTCCCGCCGTACCGTGACCATCGCCGCCGCCGTGGTCGCTGTCGCCCTGCTGATCACCGTTCCGGTGCTCACCCACCGCGGGTCCTCGTCCACGGACCGCACCACCGCGGCGGGCGAGGACACCTCCGGCGCCTGGAGGGACAACACCGGCGTGCCGGCCGTCGACTCCTCCAGGTCACCGCAGCCCGGCGGCCCGGGCCACGCCACCAGTTCACCCGGTACCACCCCGAGGGGCCCGGGCGGCACCACGGTGACCCCGGGCAACGGCAGCGAGTCCACCAGCCCGAACGTGTCGTCCGGAGGACAGTCCGCGGGGAACTCGGGCAAGGACCCGGGAAGGGACACCGGGGCGGCGGCGGGCACGGGCTCCTCGTCCGGCGGATCGGGCACCGCCGGTGGCGCCGGCGGTTCCTCCCCGACCACGGCCGCCGCCACGACGGACGTGCAGATCTACAACCAGGCAGCGGCGCGCTGTTTCAGCACCGTCGACAGGGCGAACTCCTACAGTGGCTCCGGCATGCAGATCAGCGACTGCCAGGACGTACCGTGGCAGCACTGGTCGATCATGTCCGACGGGACCGTCCGGTCCCAGGGGAAGTGCCTCAACGTCGGGGGCGGCTCGCACGAGGACAACGCCCCGCTCAGCTGGACCAACTGCAACGGGACCGACGCCCAGAAGTTCACCCTGAGCGCTTCCCACACCTTGGTGAACACACCGGTCGGCAAGTGCGTCGATCTGAAGGGCCAGGCCACCGGCAACGGCACACGGATCGTGATGTTCACGTGTGGCGGCGCCACACAGCTGTGGAGCACTCGCGCTTTCTGAACCTTGTCGCTCCTGTCGTTCCGGTCTTGAGGTGTGGGCGTCGAACCCGGAGTTCCCGATGCTGGTCGGGGTGGTGCCGGCGCACCAGGGTGGTATCCGTTCCAGGTCCGGGCTCATGTCTGCCCCCATCAGCCGAACAGGGGCGAATCCGTTGATCACATACCTCATGCCACGTATGTCGCACAACAACTGATATCGAGTCATTTACATCAGAATTCGCAGTCAACTACCTACTCAGGTCATAGAAAGAAGTACACATGTCTGACTTGACAGCGTTTGACGGCATGCTGAATCCGTTCACCGCTGTTCTCGACGGGCAGCGACACGAGGCCTACGCAGCCCTCGCGGCCGAAGGGCCGGTCGCGCACGTCGTGACTCCCGCCGGCGTTCCGGCTTGGATCGTGACCGACCATGCCGTGGCCCGGGCACTGCTGTCCGACCCGCGATGCGTCAAGGGCGGCTGGCACAGTGCGATCTACGCCGACAGGCTTCCGGAAGACATAGCCCGCGGCCTCAACGCCCACATGCTC
Source organism: Streptomyces sp. NPDC058691 (assembly GCF_042714775.1). Lineage (NCBI taxonomy): Bacteria > Bacillati > Actinomycetota > Actinomycetes > Kitasatosporales > Streptomycetaceae > Streptomyces > Streptomyces sp. NPDC058691. The sequence continues at coordinate 5,197 of NZ_JBHXSO010000125.1, forward strand.
AACAGCAACCCGCCGGAGCACACAAGGCTGCGCAAGCTGGTGACCTCAGCCTTCACCCGACGCAGAGTCGAGAAGCTGATCCCCGGGATCGAGCGCATGACGGAGGCCCTGCTCACCGCCGCGGACACCACTGAGCCCGTGGACCTGCTCTCCGCACTGGCATACCCGTTGCCGATCAGTGTGATCTGCGAGCTGATCGGCGTCCCCGAGGAAGGGCGCGCCCAATTCCAAACGTGGAGCTCGCGGATCGTGTCACCTGGCGTGTACCCCTTCGAGGAGTACGAGAGGGCGGCCAGTGAGATCCTCGACTACAGCCGCGCTCTGATCGATGAGAAGCGCACAAGACCGCAGGACGACCTGCTCTCCGACCTGATCGCCGCTCGTGACAACGGAGAAGGTCTCAGCGAGGACGAGCTGACCGCGATGATGATCCTTCTCCTTCTCGCCGGTCACGAGACGACGGTGAACCTGATCGGCAACGGCGTCCGTGCCCTGCTCGTCCACCCTGACCAGATGGAACTGCTCCGGACCCGTCCCGAACTCCTGCCGTCCGCCATCGAAGAGATGCTCCGCTATGACGCACCCCTGCAAAACACCCTTCCTTACCGCACGACGGAAGCCATCGACGTGGGCGGCGCGACCCTTCCGGAGGGAGCCATGATCTACGTGACGCTGCAAGCCGCCAACCGCGACGACACGCAGTTCCCTTCCAGCGGCATGCTGGACATCACCCGCGAGGGATCGGCACACATCGCCTTCGGACATGGCATCCACTACTGCGTCGGCGCGCCCCTGGCACGGGTCGAAGCACGCATCGTGTTCCGCACCCTGCTCGACCGTTTCCCCCGACTGCGGCCGGCGGTGCCCGTGGGTAGTTTGACCAGGAGGCCTTCAGTCATCATGAACGGCCTCGCGGAACTCCCGGTGTATCTGCGCTGACGCCCGGCATCCGTCCCCGCACCCGAACGCGCCCCAGTGAAGCGGGATTTGATCAAGTTCGCCAGGTGTCGAAATCGTTGATGAGGCCCAGGACGGGGTGTGCCCGCCTGTCGTCCGCTGTCGTCGTCCTTACTCCTGGCCAGGCCGGTGACAGTCCGCAGTTCGCGCGGGTCGTGGACAAGATCAAGGTCCGTGGCAGGAGGGGCCGGCCCCGCACCCGCCCGGACGCGGTCGCTGGCGACAAGGCGTACTCCTCGCGCAGCAATCGCACCTACCTGCGCAAACGCAAAATCCGGGCGGTGATCCCGAAGAAGGCGGACCAAGCGGCCAACCGTAAAAAGAAGGGCTGGGGTGGAGGCCGCCCCGTCAGCCACGACGCCGAGCTGTACAAGTACCGCAACACCGTCGAGCGGTGCATCAACCGGCTGCGCAACTGGCGCGGGATCGCCACCCGCTACGACAACACTCCCGAGAGCTACCTGGCCGGACTCCACTTGTGCGGCACGATGCTGTGGCTACGCAGCATCACCGGACCTGCATGACCAGTGACCTCGTTCCCGGCCGAGGAAGCACGACAGGAGTCGCCTGAAGTCGTGCGGGTGCTCGAGCGCCGGCACGTGCCCGCATCGGCCGAGTACGTGCAGACGGACATCGGCCAGATGTTCGAGCAGGGGCAGGGCTGCCGTCCCGAGCGGGGTGACTCGGTCCTCGGCGCCGTGGACGAGCAGCACGGGCGCGCGGACCCCTGCCAGCGTTTGCGCCGAGAGGGTGAGCTCGTCGGCCCAACGTGCCCTTGGTGGAGGGAACAACGACGCGAATGCGGCCGCCCCAGCTCGCATCGCAGCTGCACGGGCAGCGACGGCCGACTCGGTCACGAGCGCTTGGTCGAGGACGAGGCGACTCAACATGTCTCGTGCCCCGAGCGGGCCGGCGGGGGCGGCCCAGACCGCGTCGAGCTCGGCGGACAGCGGCGCCCCGGGGGCGCCCATCGTCGAGACCGCCACGACACGGGTGACCTGCTGGGGACGCGCGGCCGCCAACGCCAGCGCCACGGCACCGCCCATGGAGTGGCCCACCACGGCGTAGTGCTCGACACCGAGAGCATCCATCAGGCCCGCGGCCTGCTCCGTCCACAGCCGGAGCCCACCCCTGGAGCCCGCCGGGATTGGTGTACGGCCGAACCCCGCCTGGTCAGGAGCCACCAGGTGCCAGGACGTGCCCAGCGCCTGTGCCGTCGTTGCCCAGGCGCCGGATCCGGTCGTACCGGGTCCGGAGCCGTGCAGCATCAGCACCGCGGGCCCGGTGCCGCTCTCCATGACGTGGACGGGGGAGTCGTCGACTGTGATGGTCCGAAGTGCCGTCACTGGGGCGGGCCGGGTGTGGTCATGCCGATGCGGAGTTGATGGATTTCGAAAAGAGTTCCATCATCGCCCTGCCGAATTGCGGCATGTCGGGCCATCCCCGGCAGGAGACGAGGTTGCCGTCCACGACGTCGGGAGCGTCGATGACGGTCGC
>NZ_JBHXSO010000126.1:0-7116 GCF_042714775.1 Streptomyces sp. NPDC058691
GTGACGTGGGGCTGCGTCACCTGGTGGCCTTCCTTGGGGGGATGACACGCCGCCCGGCGTCGCCGGTTGTCTGCCACGCCGGGCGGCGTGGTCCGTGCGATACGGCTGGAACGCGATGTCACCCGAGCTTGGCGAGGGCGAGGTTGAGCTCGACCACGTTGACACGCTCTTCGCCGAGGAAGCCGATGACGCGACCCTGCACGTGGTCCGCGACCAGCTTGCGGACCTCGGCCTTGTCCAGGTCACGGGCCTGGGCGACTCGGTCGGCCTGCTCGTAGGCGTAGGCCGGCGAGATGTGCGGGTCGATGCCGGAGCCGGAGGCCGTGATGGCGTCGACCGGGACGTCGCCGGGGGCCACGCCGTCGAACTCGGCCACGGCCGTGCGGCGCTCCTTGATCGTCTTGATCAGGTCCTCGTTGTTGGGACCGAGGTTGGAGGCACCGGTGGCGAGCGGGTCGTAACCGCCGGGCCGCGGCTGGAACCACTTCGGGTCCGGCTGGGCGACCTCGTCGGCGTCGTCGGGGTTCTTCTTCGGGAGGTTGAAGCTCTGGCCGATGAGGCTGGAGCCGACGGTCTTGCCGTCCTGGGTGACCTTGGAGCCGTTGGCCTGGTCGGAGAAGACCGCTTGCGCCACACCGGTGACGGCCAGCGGGTACACGATGCCCGCGACGACCGTGAACACCAGCAGCATACGCAGGGCGGCCAGATGGTTCCGGACCACGGCGGGAAGGGAGCTGGACATGTCGGATTGCCTTCTTCGGTCAGCTGAGTCCGGGGATGAACTGGATGATCAGGTCGATCACCTTGATGCCGGCGAACGGCAGCACCAGCCCGCCCAGACCGTAGATCCAGATGTTGCGGGTCAGCAGGGCGGACGCCGAGGACGGCCGGTAGCGGACGCCGCGCAGGGCCAGCGGGATCAGCACCACGATGATCAGCGCGTTGAAGATGATCGCCGAGACGATCGCCGACTGCGGGCTGTGCAGGTGCATGATGTTGAGCTTGTCCAGGCCCGGGTAGGCGATCGCGAACATCGCGGGGATGATCGCGAAGTACTTCGCCACGTCGTTGGCGATGGAGAAGGTCGTCAGCGCGCCACGGGTGATCAGCAACTGCTTGCCGATCTCCACGATCTCGATCAGCTTGGTCGGGTTGGAGTCCAGGTCCACCATGTTCCCGGCCTCCTTGGCGGCCGAGGTACCGGTGTTCATCGCCACGCCGACATCGGCCTGGGCGAGCGCCGGGGCGTCGTTGGTGCCGTCACCGGTCATCGCGACGAGCTTGCCGCCCGCCTGCTCCCGCTTGATCAGCGCCATCTTGTCCTCGGGCGTCGCCTCCGCGAGGAAGTCGTCGACACCCGCTTCCTCGGCGATGGCCTTCGCGGTCAACGGGTTGTCACCCGTGATCATCACCGTGCGGATACCCATCCGCCGCAGCTCGTCGAACCGCTCGCGCATGCCCTCCTTGACGACATCCTTCAGGTGGATGACGCCCAGGACGCGGGCCGCGCCGCCGTCCTTGACCGCGACGACCAGCGGCGTACCACCGGACTGCGAGATGCGGTCGACCTGCGACTGCACGTCCGCGCCGGCCTGCCCGCCGTTCTCGGCGACCCACGCGGTCACCGCGGACGCGGCACCCTTGCGGATCTGGCGGCCGTCGATGTCGACGCCGGACATGCGGGTCTGGGCGGTGAAGGGCACGAACTCGGCGTGGCCGAGCTCACCCTCGCTGCGGGCCCGCAGGCCGTACTTCTCCTTCGCCAGGACGACGACGGAGCGGCCCTCGGGCGTCTCGTCGGCCAGCGACGACAGCTGCGCCGCGTCGGCCAGTTCGTCGGCGGTGACAGTGCCGACCGGCAGGAACTCCGCCGCCTGGCGGTTGCCGAGCGTGATGGTGCCGGTCTTGTCCAGCAGCAGGGTGTTGACGTCACCGGCGGCCTCGACGGCACGGCCGGACATGGCCAGCACATTGCGCTGCACCAGGCGGTCCATACCGGCGATGCCGATCGCCGACAGCAGTCCGCCGATCGTCGTCGGGATGAGCGCGACGACCAGGGCCACCAGGATGACGATGCTCTGCTCGGCGCCCGCGTAGATCGCGAACGGCTGCAGGGTGACGACGGCCAGCAGGAAGACGATGGTCAGCGAGGCCAGCAGGATGTTCAGCGCGATCTCGTTGGGCGTCTTCTGCCGGGAGGCGCCCTCGACCAGGGCGATCATCCGGTCGATGAAGGTCTCGCCCGGCTTGGACGTGATGCGCACGACGATCCGGTCCGACAGCACCTTGGTGCCGCCGGTGACCGCCGAGCGGTCGCCGCCGGACTCCCGGATGACCGGGGCCGACTCACCGGTGATCGCCGACTCGTCCACCGAGGCGACACCCTCGACGACGTCACCGTCGCCGGGGATGATCTGCCCGGCCTCGACGACCACGTGGTCGCCGAGCCGCAGCCCGGAGGCGGGCACCTGCTCCTCGGAGAGCCCGGTGGCCCCGGGACGCCAGTTGGAGACACGGCGCGCGACGGTGTCGGTCTTCGTACGCCGCAGCGTCTCGGCCTGCGCCTTGCCGCGCCCCTCGGCGACGGCCTCGGACAGGTTGGCGAAGACGGCGGTCAGCCACAGCCAGACCGTGATGACCCAGGCGAAGACGCTCGGGTCCTTGATCGCCGACAGGGTGGTCAGGACGGCGCCGACCTCGACCACGAACATGACCGGGTTCTTGAACATCACCCGGGGGTCGAGCTTCTTCAGCGCGTCGGGAAGCGAGGTGAGCATCTGCTTGGGGTCCAGCATGCCGCCGGAGACCCGGTGGGGCTGCTGCGGCCCGGGCGTTGCGGCCCCCGGCGCGGTGGGGGGTTCGAGGGTGGTCAGGGACATCAGGACAGACCTTCCGCGAGCGGACCCAGCGCGAGGGCGGGGAAGTAGGTGAGGCCGACGACGATGAGGATCACGGCCGTCAGCAGGCCGACGAACTGCGGCCGGTGGGTGGGCAGCGTGCCCGCCGTGGCCGGAACCGGCTGCTGCTGGGCCAGGGAGCCGGCCAGCGCCAGGACGAACACCATCGGCAGGAAGCGGCCGAAGAGCATGGCCAGGCCGAGTGCGGTGTTGTACCAGTCGGTGTTGACGGTGATACCGGCGAACGCCGAGCCGTTGTTGTTGGCGGCCGAGGTGAAGGCGTACAGCACCTCGGAGAAGCCGTGCGCACCGCTGTTCAGCATGCCCGCACGCTCACCCGGCAGCGCCATGGCGATGCCGGAGCCGATCAGGACGATCGCCGGGGTGGTGAGGATGTAGAGCGAGGCGAACTTCATCTCGCGGCCGCCGAGCTTCTTGCCCAGGTACTCCGGGGTGCGGCCGACCATCAGGCCCGCGATGAAGACGGTGATGATCGCGAGGATCAGCATGCCGTAGAGGCCGGATCCGGTACCACCGGGGGCGATCTCACCGAGCATCATGTTGAAGATCGTCATGCCGCCGCCGATGGGCGAGAACGAGTCGTGGAAGGAGTTCACGGCGCCGGTGGACGTGAGCGTGGTCGACGCCGCGAAGAGCGCCGAGCCCCACACGCCGAAGCGCTGTTCCTTGCCTTCCATCATGCCGCCCGCCAAGTGGCCGGCCTGGCTGCCCACACTGTGCAGCTCGTTCACGGTGATGATGGCGACCGAGGCGGCCCAGATCACGCCCATGACGGCGATGATCGCGTAGCCCTGGCGGTTGTCGCCGACCATACGGCCGAAGGTGCGCGGCAGGGAGGTGGCGATCACCAGCATGAGGTAGATCTCAAGCCAGTTGGTGAAGGGGTTGGGGCTCTCGAAGGGGTGCGCGGAGTTGGCGTTGTAGAAGCCACCACCGTTGGTCCCGAGCTCCTTGATGACTTCCTGGGAGGCGACCGGACCGCCGGTCAGGCTCTGGTGGTCACCGGCGATGGTCGCGAGCGACTCCACACCGTGGAAGTTCTGCACGACACCGGCGGCGACGAGCACGATCGCGAAGACGAACGCGATCGGCACCAGGATGCGGATGGTGATGCGGGTCAGGTCCACCCAGAAGTTGCCGACGCGGTCGGTCTTCCGGCGGGTGAAGCCCCGGATCAGGGCCGCGACGATGGCTATGCCGACGGCCGCGGACACGAAGTTCTGCACCGCGAGGCCGGACATCTGCACCAGGTGGCCCATGGCGGACTCACCCGAGTACGCCTGCCAGTTGGTGTTGGAGACGAAGGAGGCGGCCGTGTTGAACGACAGTGGCGCCGGCACGGCGGGCATGTCGAGCGAGAGCAGAAGGTGGTTCTGCAGCCGCAGGAAGCCGTAGAGGAAGAGCACGGAGACGGCCGAGAAGGCCAGCACGCTCCGCAGGTAGACGGACCACTTCTGGTCCGCGTCCCCGTCCACCCCGCCCAGCCGGTAAGCGAAGCGCTCGATGCGCAGGTGCTTGGCGGAGGTCAGGGTGTGGGCCATGTAATCGCCCAGCGGTCGGTAGGAGAGGGCCAGCGCGCCGACCAGCGCGAGAATCTGGAGCCAGCCCGCGAGGGTGTCGTTCACTAGAACTTCTCCGGGTGAATCAGCGCCACGACCAGGTATCCGACCAGGGCCACGGCAACGACGAGGCCAACGATGTTGTCAACGCTCACAGCCGCTCCGCCCCCTTGGCCACGAGGCCGATGACGGCGAAAACGACAACGGTGAGGATGAGGAACCAGAGGTCTGGCATGCGAGAGCACCCCGGGGGACGAATGACACGGTGACCGCCGGCCCTCAGGGGCAAGCGGTGCCGGCGAGAACCGGCCTTCCGTAGAAAAGCGCCCTGCCATACCCCTGACCAGGTTTGTTGGCGGCTTCCATACGGGTCCCTGCGGCGGCTTAACGCAACTTTGACGCGTTTTGACGCCCTGCACCGGCCGGCGGCCGAGGTGTGGCAGGCTCGGTCTCCGCGGCGCGGGCCGGGCCGGGCATGGCTTGAGTCTCCCCCGGCGGGAGACCTCACGATGGCGGACATGGACGACGACACCACTCTCCGCACCATCGGCGATCTGGCCCGGCTGACCGGTCTGCCGGTCAAGACCATCCGGTACTGGTCGGACGCGGGAGTGGTGCCGCCGACCGACCGCACACCCGTCGGATACCGGCTCTACGACCGTGCCGCACTGGACCGCCTCGGCCTCGTCCGCACGCTGCGCGACCTCGGCATCGACCTCGCCGCGATCCGTCGCATCCTGCGCCGCGAGATCACCGTCGCCGAGGTCGCCGCGGCCCACGCGGAGGCGCTGGAGGTGCAGATCCGCACCCTGCGGATGCGCCAGGCGGTGCTGCGGACGGTCGCGGGGCGCGGGTCCTCACCACAGGAGACCGCACTGATGCACAGGCTCGCCACCCTCTCGGACCGCGAACGCCGCCGCCTCGTCGAGGAGTTCATCGACCACACGGTCGAGGGCATCGACGCCGACCCCGCCTTCGTCGCCATGATGCGCGACGCCGTTCCCGTGCTGCCGGAGGACGCCACCGCCGCGCAGGTGGACGCCTGGGTGGAGCTGGCCGAACTGGTGCGGGACGAGGGTTTCCGCGCCGCGATGCGCCGCGCCGTCGCCGACCAGAGCCGAACGGCCACGGTCGGTGACACGGCGGCCCCGCCGGACGCCGAGGATCTGCGCTCCCTCGCCGCGCTCCTGCGGGGACGCGCCGGAGGCGCCGCGGAGGCCGGGACCGACCCCGGTTCCGCCGAGGCCCGGCCGGTCGTCGGCGAGCTGGTCGCCGCGTACGCGCGGCTGACCGGCCGCCGGGACGACGCGGGGTTTCCGCGCCTGGCTGCTGGAGCGGCTGGAGCTCGGCCACGACGCGCGCTACGAGCGGTACTGGCAGCTCGTCGCGGCGGTGGGCGGGCGGCCGGCGCCGCCCGCCCTGGACCCGGCCGTCGCGTGGTTCACCGCTGCCCTGCGGGCCCGCTGAGCACGTCGCGGTAGAAGGCGATGGTGGCGTCCAGGGCCTCGCCCAGCGGCGTCGGGCGGATGCCGAAGGTGCTCTCGAAAGCCGACGAGTCCATGATCTGCGGCTCGGTGTGCTGGTAGAACATCTCGGCGTACTCGCCGACGAACGCCTCGTCGAACGGCCCGACGGGCCGCAGCACGTCCAGTACGAGGACCTTCAGCGGCTGCCCGAGCCGCTCCTCGACCAGGCGGTGCACCTCCCGGGTGGAGACGGCGGGCGCGGTCGGCAGGTGCCAGACCCGCCCGTCGCCCTCGGGGCGCTCGCCCAGGGCGGCGAGGCCCACGGCGAGGTCGCCGATGTAGGTGTAGCTGTGCGCGAGGTCGATGTCGCCGAGGCCCAGCGCCTCACCGCCGGTCAGGGCGGCGGGGAAGAACGCGCCGCCGAGGGAGGAGTTGAACACGCCCGGGCCGACGAAGTCGGCGGACCGCGCGAGCACGACGCGGGCCCGGCCCTCGCGGTGCGCTGCCAGATAGCGCTCGTCCAGCTCCGCGCGCATGCGGCCCTTGCGGGACGTGGCACGCCACGGTGTCTCCTCGGTCATGACCTCGCCGTGGGTCTCGCCGTACGGGTAGAGCGTGTCCAGCACGACCAGCCGGGCCCCGGTGGCCTCGACGGCGCCGAGGACCGCCTCCTGGATCCGGGGCATGACCTCGACCTGGAGGTGATAGCCGACGTTCACCGCGTGGTAGACCACCGCCGCTCCCTCGATCGCGGCCAGCGCGCCCTCCAGCGTGCTCACGTCCGCCGCCCGTCGCTCCACGCCCTCGTACGCGGGGCCCTCGCCCTTGCGGTCGACCAGACGGACGGCGTGTCCCCGCCGCGCGAGCTCCGTCGCGACAGCGGTGCCGGCGGGACCGGACCCGAGAACGGTGTGCAGGCTGCGTGCGGTGCTGGTGGGCATGGCGATCCCCTTCATGGCGTGAAGAACGGAGCGTGATGGTGACTGACCGTCCCTTGTGTTAGAGACTATAACTATCGCGATCGGCAGTAGCAAGGCATGGGGGATCGGCAGACATCCGGCATCGCGGCACGCCTGACGGGTGAGGGAAGGGGAACCCTTCGACCCGGGCCGGAGGTCTCACGACGCGGGCGCGAACAGTCCGGGCCGGGCCTGGTGACGCCGTCTCCAGGCC
>NZ_JBHXSO010000127.1:0-6876 GCF_042714775.1 Streptomyces sp. NPDC058691
TTTGGGGGCTTGTTTTTTTTTTATATGTTCCGGGTGCGGCGCCCCCCGGCCGCGGGGGGGGGGGGGGGGCTTGCCCCCCCCCCCGCCGCGTGAACGGGTCAGCGGTTGAGGTTCTGCATCCACTCCCGAAGCTCGCGCGCCTGCCGCGCGAGCTCGGAACGCGCCGCAGCGTCGCCGGAGGCATTGTCGTTCGCCAGGGCGACGATCGAGTTCAGCGCCGGGATGGCGGTGGTGTAGTTGGTTGCCAGGTAGCTGTCCCGCGCGATGTCCAGGGCGGCATCGGCGGCGTCCGCGGCGTCCGCGGTCAGCAGCCCGGCGGCTCGGTCAGCTTCGATCAGCAGGTTGGTCTCGCGGTAGGACGAGCAGTTGGCGTCCCTGCGGTCGGCGGTCGTCTCGATCCCGCCGAGGATGATCTGCATGAACGCGTCATCGTAGTACAGCGTCCGGAAGTGGCCGAGGATGTTCGAGAACGCCTTGCCACCGCCCCAGTTCTGGCACCACGCGATCGGGTGGTCGCCGTTCATCAGCCGCAGCGGGGTGGTGGCCGCGTTGCCGCTGTTGAGGCTGCGCTGGTAGCTGTCCTCGTTGAGGCTCAGCAGCGTGTGCACGTCGGCCCGCATGTTGCGGTCGAAGTTGTAGAGTTCGTCGACCGTCATCCACCGGGCAGGGAGATGCGCGGTCGCCGGGTGCGTCTTGTCCTCGGTCACCACCTCGGCGTGGATGCAGCTGCCGCACTGGCCGAACCCGTTCTGGCCGTTCGGATGGTTGGTGAAGAACCCACCGGCGAGGTCGCCGTACCACGGCCAGGTGCCGACCTCGAACGAGTCGGCGGCGCCGTGGATGCCGACATAGCCGCCGCCCTGCTTCATGTAGGCCTCGAAGTTCGGCTGCTCGGTGGTCGCATTGAGCGGGCCCGGGTGCCCGACGTTGGACTCGAAGACGATCGTGTCGTACTGCTTGAGCGTGTCGAGGCTCAGGAACGGGCTCGTGGGCAGCGTGACCGTCGGGAGTTGCGGGTCGTAGACGTCGACGTTGAAGTTGTTCGCGATGCCGAGCTTCTGGATCGCGGCCACGGTGTGCGGGATGTGGTCGTGCCGGAAGCCCGTCGTCTTGGAAAAGATGAGGACGTTGTAGTCGGCGTCCGGCTTGTGCGGGAGCGGGGCGAGCACCGGGTCCGGGATGAACTTCGGGCCCTCCGCGGGCTCGGACTTGAGGCCCGTCGCGGGCTCCGGCGCGAGCCGGTCGTTGAGCTGGTCGATCAGGTAGCGAGCATCGCCCACGAGTGTGCTGCGGGCCGATCCGGGCGGGATCCGGCCGGCGACCGAGACGAACCCGTTCAGGACCTGGGTCGCGCGATTGGCCGAACCGGCGTCGGCGAGCGCCTTCGCCTGGTCGACCTTGGCTTGGAGCGCCGCGCCGACCTCCGCCGGGACGCTGCCGGCGGTCACGAACCGGGTGATCAGCGTGCCGACGTCCGCGAACGAGGTCGTCACGATGAACGTCTGCGTGTACTTCGCGCTGCTGGAAGCAGCGTCAGAGAGATGCACCGCGAGCGTGTGCACGCCGAGCGACAGGTCGGAGGTCTGCACCGGCAACGGCGGGACCAGCTTGCCGTCGAGGTACATGTTCAGCACAGCCACTCCGCCCGAGCCGGGGGTGGGGTCCGTGCGCGTCGGGATAAGCGTGGCGACGTGACCGACGTGGCCGTCGGTGATCGCCGGGTACGATGCAGCCGGCGCGCGCGTGTCGATCCGGACCGAGACCGAGCGGAACGCCGCGACGTTTCCGGCCGTGTCGACCGCGCGGTACCGGACGCTGGTGTTGCCCTCCTGCGTGATCACCGCTGACGCCGTGGCCGACGTCGGCGCCCCCTCGACGGGCACGTCGATGTAGGCGGCGCCGCCGTTGAGCGAGTACTGGAACTTGGCGATGCCGACGTCGTCGGTCCCCGACACGTTCAGCGTCACCGGGCCGGTGTACCAGTTGTTCTGGCCGGTCGGCGCAGAGGGCGACAGCGTCGCCACGTTGATCGTCGGCGGTGTCGTTTCCTGTGCCCACGACGGTGTCGCGGGGGTGAGTGCGGCCGCCGTCAGGAAGGCGGCCACTGCCGATGTGCGAAATCTTCTCCGCATGAGTGTCTTCTCTCCTGCCGCTATACAGGCGGGTGCGCTGGGTGCGGATGCCCGTGCCGACGAACCCGGGTTCGTCGGCACGGGCGGGTTCGCTAGGTGCCGACGCCCGTACCGACGAAGTCGGCCCAGTTCAGGTTGAACAGGTTGCCGCCCGTGGCGCCGGCCGTGACCGGGCGGAACACCAGGAACAGCTCATGCGTCCCGGACATCGAGACCGGGAACGTCTGGCTCGTCCAGGTTCCCGTCCCGCCGGTGGACACGAGGTTGGCCGTGGTCAGGATCGGCCCGGTGATCGAGTCCTGACGGACCTCGATTGCCGCCAGCGGCGACCCGGCCGTGCGGCCGTTCGCCGCGTCCGCCGCGCGGAACGTGATCGAATCGATGTTGGTCAGGTTGAATGGGCCGTTGAGCTGGAGCCAGTCGCCCGAGCCAAGGCTGCCGCGGTGCACGCCGGCGCCGCCGTCGGTGTTGGTCGCCGTGTTGGTGCCGGACTGGTTGACGACGAACTCCACCTCTTGGTGCTTCTGGCGTATCTGGTGCTGGCCGGTCGTGGTCAGCTGCGGGACGCCGCCCGGACCGCCGTGGTCGGTGTAGCGCGCCTGGACCACGCCGGAGACGTTGCCGCCGTGTGAGACGTCGTCGGCGTCCGTGTGGAGCACGCCCGAGCAGCCGTTGACGGACTCCTCGGCGTGGCCGTGCGCGTCGTGGCCGAGCACGAACGTCACCTGCACCTCGGAGCAATTCACCGTCCCGTCCTCGGGGTCGGTGACCGTGACCGAGAACGGGATGTCCTCGCCGAACGCGAACGTCCCGCCCTCCACCGGCGTATCGACGACCACCGTCGGGCTCGTGTTGCCCACGGTGATCACGGTGCTGGTCGAGGTTTGCTTGCCGGACGAGTCGAGCACGGTCAGCACGGCGGTGTAGCGGCCGGACTGCGTGTAGGTGTGTGCCGGGTTCGGGTCGGTCTCGACCGCCGAGCCGTCGCCGAAGTTCCACTCGTAGCGGATCGAGTCGCCGGGATCCTCATCCAGCGAGCCGGCGCTGGAGAATTTCACGGTCAGCGGCGTTGAGCCGTCGGTGCGGTCCGTGGTGAGCACGGCCTTCGGCGCGCGCTTGCCCTTGACGTACTCCCACTTGTACATGCCCGCGTCGGGGCTGATGACGTTGAACCCGTTGCCGTAGGTCAGCAGGTAGAACGCGCCGTCAGAACCGAACTGCAAGTCCATCGGGTTGTCGCACTCGAACCGGAACGTGCCTGCCCCGGCGTTCGCACGGCTGCCGCAATCCAGGAAGTTGTTGATCTTCTGGACGTGGTTGGTGCGCTTGTCGAGCTTGACCTCGCGCAGCGTGTCCTGCGTCCACTCGCTGATGATCACCGAGTCGTCGTAGTACGGCGGGAACTTGTGAGGGTTCGGGTTCTTCGGGTCGTAGTGGTACTTCGTGACCCCGTGCGGACCGACGCCGCCGGTGTAGAGCTCGGGGAACAGCCGCGGGCATTCGCTCGTCGAGCCGGGAGCGGTCGGGCCCGGGGTCGGCGCGTAGTAGGCCTCGCACGGGGTGCCGAGCGGCGCGCTCGTGTTGTTGTCGCGGTAGGAGTACCAGATGTCCGGGTCGGTGACCGGCGGGACGTCCCTCAGGCCCGGCTCGACCGTCGGACCGCCCTCGATGTTCCACAGTGAGTCGTTGCGCTGCGTCGGCCCGTTGCAGTCGAACTTCTGAGGCGGGTCGTTCAGCGGCGTGCCCGGTGTGGTGGTGCCGGGCGCGAACTCGTGGAAGTTCCACTGGTAGTGCGCGAGGTCGCGCTTGTAGCACGTCGGCCAGCCGTAGTTGGACGGCTTGCGCACGATCTCGTAGCGGCCGGTGCCCGCCGGGCCGTGCGAGCGCTGCGGTGTCTGGGCGTCGGGCGAGTAGTCGCCGATGTAGGCCACGTCGTTCTCGTCGACCTGGATCCGGAACGGGTTGCGGAACCCCATCGCGTAGACTTCCGGCCGCGTTTTGTCTCGCGGCTTGCCCGCGACCAGCGGGAACAGGTTGCCCGGCGGGATCGAGTAGGCGCCCGTGCCGGGGCCGGGGCCGGGGCCGAAGGCGACCTTGTTGGCGTCGGCGGCGGAGATGTTGCCGTCCTTGACCTTGATCCGCAGCACCTTGCCGCGCAGGTCGTTGGTGTTCAGTGCGGTGCGGCGCGAGTCACCGGTGAGCCGCTGATACCAGCCGCCTTCCTGCGCCGTGTTGGTGGCGATCGCCGGCGTGGCGGTGCCGCTCAGGCCGGCGCCGTCGGCGGTGATCTGCGGCTGGGCGGACTGCTGCTTGCCGCGGCGGAAGAACACGTTGACGTTCGACGTGTTGACCGGGCCGCCGCTGGTCTGGACCTCGTCCGCCTCGATGTTCGAGAGCGCCTCGAGCGCCGCGTCGATCGCATTGCGATCCGCGTTCCACGCGATCGGCTCCGTCGTCTGGCCCTCGAAGGTCAGCGTGAACGTGCCGCCCGTCGCGTTGGTGACGCGCACGGTCTGCTGCTCGTCGGTCTTCTGCGAGTTGTACGGCCCGTAGCCGCCGGCGTTGATGCCGCCCGCGGGCGTGTCATCGCCGGTGACCATCCAGAGGTTGCCGTGCTTGTCGAAGTCGATGTCGCCCCCGACGTGGCAGCATTCCTGGCGGTTGACCGGCACGCGCATGATCTGCTGCTCGGAGCCCATGTCGAGGTGCGCCGGCGTGCTGTCGGTGGCGTCGACGAACTTGAAGCGGCTGAGCTGGAAATAGCCCACGTACGGATCCCACGCGGTCTTGGACGCTGCCACGTTCGGCGGGGTGGTGTTCGGCGTGATCTGGGTGACGACCGATCCGTCGCTCAGCTTGACGTCGGTGACCTCCTTCGCCGAGTAGTAGAGGTAGACCCACTTGTTGGTCGCGAAGTTGGCGTCGACCGCCGGGCCATAGAGCCCGTCCTCGCCCGCGGAGTAGATCTGCTGCGTCATCGGCAGGCTCGGATCGGCGAAGTTGGCGACGACCGTGGTGACGCCCGTGGTCGAGTCGTGCATGCGCAGGGAGCCGAGGCGGTCCGTCTGCAGAACGCGGCCGTCCGGCAGCTGGTCGAAGCCGATCGGCTCCTGCAGGTTCGGCGGCGAGCCGATCTTCGTCTGCTGGTAGTTGGCCAGCACGGTCGCGCCGCAATCGCTGTAGGCGGGGTCGGCCTGGCCCGCGGCCCAGCCGATCGCGCCCTTGAGGTGCTTGGTGAGGCCGGCGTCGAAGCTCGCGGCCGTGTTGCCCAGGCCGGTGTAGAACGAGCGGCCGCCCTGGAAGTCCTTGCACCACGAGACCGGGTGATCGGCGCCCATCGTGCCCCCGGCGATCCCGTCGAGGTCGGCGCCCTGTGGCTGCGGCCCGAACGGGTCTTCGACGACGGTGTCGAGAACGTGTGACACACCGCGGACGTTCTTCTTGAAGTTGTACCAATTGTCGGTCCGCGACCAGATCTGCGGCAGATCCTTGCTCGCGTCGTGGACGCGGTCGGCGACCTTCACGTCACCCGATTGCACGTCGGTCCTGCCGGACGCACGCGTCCCCAGGATGTCGGTCAGGAACGACCAGGACTCGTCGGTCTCGACCGCCGAGCCGACGCCGACGAAGCCGCCGCCGTCGCGGAAGTAGCTCTCGAAGTTCGCGCGTTGCGCGTCCGTGAGCGGGCTCGCGAGACCCGTGTCCAAGAACACGACCGCGCGGTACTGCGCCAGCTTCTTCTCCGTGAAATGGTCGCCCACGTCGGCGGGCCCGGGCGCCACGGCCGTGAAATGACCGGTTCTGGCCGCATCCCGGATCGCGGCCAGGCCGGCCGACGACACCGCGTCCTGGGTGCTGCGCACCACGAGCACCTTGAAGCGGGCGTCTGGTGGTGCGGGCTTGGCGGGAGGCGCGGGCTGCTGCGGCGGCGCCGGTGCAGCGACGGAAGCGGGCTCAGCCGCCGTGGGGGTCACGGCGCTCACCGGCGTCGCGAGGAGCGTGAGGAAAGGGGCTATGAGGGCTAAGGCCATTGTGGTCGCGGTGCGACGTCTCGGGCGTCGTCCGTTTTCTGGCAGGGCTGCGTCGAGCAGCCTGGCCCACGTTCGATGACGTGGTGACATGAAAAACCCTTCCTGCCTGGGGGATGTCGGGCACGGCGCGCGCCGTCGCGCTTATTGCCACGTGGTGGTAGCGCATATTGCGGTTGCTGGAGGGTGCCGTCTCCAGGTCTGGGGGGCCGTCAGTAAGGTGCCGGCCTGGGGAAATCCATGATCGCGGTCGGGTCGTCGATGATGTGGTTGATCACCATGTTCGCCGCGCCACGGGAGGCGGCGCCGAAGCTGAGCGTGGAGGCGACGAATCGGCACTGGGCGGCTGGAGCTGCCACCACGAGCCGTTGCAGCTGGACTTGTGCGTGGAGCAGCGGCCACTGGGCCGGCGAGGCGAAACAGCCTCCGATGACGATCACTCGCGGGTTGAACAGGTTGGCCGGGATCGAGCCACCGGGTGGCCGACATCGCCAGAGGCCTGGCCTCTGGCGACGGGCGCATGACGATGGCGGTGGCACAGGTCGGCGAGTGGCTCGGGCTTCATCAGGACAGGCCGGGTGTGGTCATGCCGATGCGGAGTTGATGGATTTCGAAAAGAGCTCCATCATCGCCCTGCCGAATTGCGGCATGTCGGGCCATCCCCGGCAGGAGACGAGGTTGCCGTCCACGACGTCGGGAGCGTCGATGACGGTCGC
>NZ_JBHXSO010000128.1:0-6590 GCF_042714775.1 Streptomyces sp. NPDC058691
CCCGGAACGCTGGGACGGGGCGCGCCGTCCCGCCCGGGGTCGTCATGGATGAGTCGCGGGTCGTCCTCGTAGCCGGGGGCGACAGCGAAACCCAGACCGTCGCTGCCGCCCTGGATACGGCGTTCATCCCACATGCCACGCTCCACGGGATTGTCGTCCGTGTCGCTGTAGAAAGGCGCGACAGCCCGCGCAAGCGCCCCCTGGCTGTCATCTGCCGCCTCGGCCGGCAGACACACCGCCACCCAAACCCCCGCCATCCCGACCCCTCTTCCTGCCATCCCGGCGACCAGCATGATCGCACGCGTCGCCAGCACAGTCTTTGGGCCAGCATGACGACCTGATCGAGCGCCGCGAACGGTCATTCCGAGGCAAGCGTGATGGTCAAGGTGATCGCGTTGCGGATGGAGAGTTGATCGATTCCGTTCTGAAGCAAAAGGGAGCGGAGGTCGGTTCTCAACTGCGCGAACACGCGCGGAGCGGAGTCGTCGTCGAGGGTGAGGGCAAGCCGGGCGGGCAATCTCCCGAGCGACCCATCCGAGGAACACGCCTTGATGCCCAGTTTCACACCGTCCGCAAGGACACGCCCAGAGCCGAAGCGACCAACAGTGCGTAGCCGGCGGTCAGTTCTCCCCTGGCATCCAGGGCCAGCAGGCGGGCCACCGCGCCCTCACGACCCGACCCCGGCCACCGACTGGAAGGATCATCGTCACAGGCCGGGACCTGGCCGGACACCACCCATCACCCCGGCGAATCGAAGCACCGTCTCCTGTGGGAGATGTCCACGACCCGCTCTTCCCGGAACTGAGCGCCTTCCAAGGGACGACAACCCGGCTTCACCCACGGCCGGGCGTACCCGATCTGTCAGCCAGAGCGCGCCGGGCGGCAAGGTGGTTGCGAGCAGGGGGCGCCACCTCGTAGTCGCTACGCCCAGGGCAGTCTGGGCAGCCGGTGACTGGCTACCCATTGCGCGATCGGACCATCATGGCCAGAACCGGGGACTCCGCCGACGGCTGGCAGGTGCCGACGCGGCAGTACCCCCACGACTCGTAGAGCCGCAGCACTTTCCCGCCCCCCGCGGCAGGGTTCACCATCAGCGACGCCCACGGCACACCCGGGTAAGCCGCCAGCAGCGCATCGTGGGCGCGGCGGGCCGTCCCCGTCTTCCGCCACGGCACGCGCACACCCAGCTCCTTCACCGCCACAGCCGACGCCGCGGTGTACTCCTGTCCCGGAGCCGGGGACACCCTGGCCCACCACAGGTCGCCCTGCTCCACGGTGTGGGCGTACGCGTAGCCGACCGGCGCGCCGTCCTCGGTGTAGGCAAGGACCGCCGTGAAGCCAGGGGCCTCACCGTGCCGGTCCAGGCGTTCGGTGAACGCCTGGAGCGCGTAGTTCGGCAGGTGAAGCAGATCGGCGCGTACCTCGGCGTAGACCGCGATCAGGTCGTCGCGGACTAGCAGCAGCTGATCGTAGGCGTGCAGCGTGATGGAGTGGGCGGTGGTCATATGGCAGTCAGTTCCCCGGGAGCTCGGGCATATTCGAGTGCTGGAGGCGCTGCTGCCCTGTGACTGCAGCTCGAAGGCCGGCACCAGGGTGTCGGCGTGCTTATCGGCGCGCAGTTGGGCTAGGAATTCGCTGGGGCGCCGGGCGCGGGAGCGTACGGCGTGACGGGGGCGTGGTCGGGCTGTGCGCGCTCCACGCCGGCCCGGGCGGCCGCCGTACGAGGCGCGACGCGTGGCTTTGGTGCCGGTCACGGGGCTGTGCAGGCAAAGTTCCCGGCGTTGACGGCCTGCCCGGGCCGCAGCACACTGCAGCCCTGCTGTGTGCAGTACGCCCCTAGATCGCGCTCGGTATCGAACTTGCCGAACAGCAGCCTGTATTCCATGTACCCGTACAACTGCACCCACTTGAGCAGCGCGGCTCCGATGCCCCGCCCGCGGGCCTCCACGGCCACCACGCGCGAAGCCACGCCATCGGTGCCCCCTCAGCTTGCCCGAGAACCGCTTGTGGCGCGCCCTCGATACGTCTAGCCTGCGAGGCAGGCAAGGAGCCTGGGAGAGTGCCTGGGCCACCGCCGATCACCTTGAGGTACGGAGCGTCGGAAAGCGCCCTCGCCACCACCTCCTCCCATCCCTGCACCCTCCTGTCCGGCCGTTGCATGCCGGGCGGGCGAAAGGCGTCCCCTTGACCATCTACTCTCAGCACGCCAGCCGCGGGAAAACTCAGGTCCTGGCGACCTATCAGGGTCCGGACGGCGTCGAATCCAAGACCGTAACGAGCCTGGGCGACCCGCGCCTTGCCGTTCCGATCACCGACGCCCTCAACCGGATCTCCGCCTTCACCACCGTCCCCGTCAGTGTCCACGACCTCCGGGAACAGCGTGTGGACTACTACCCGCGCAAGCACCTTGCGGCACTGACAGCGGCCGCCGCCCGCGCCGATCTCCTCTGTGGTGCCCATAGTCTCTGGTACGAGTACGTCTGCCTGCGGCTTCACCAGGCGCTGGCCGATCTGGAGAACGCTCTGGTAAGCGTGCCCGATACGGTGCGCCGAGCGATCCTCTCCGAACTGGAGTCGGAAGAAGTCGAGTTGCGTACGGCACTCGACGACTTCTCGGGAATCTCTTCGAACCCCGAGACGGAGAACGTGCGCTGCTGGCAGTTCGCCCATCCCTTCGTGAAGCATGACGACGGAATGGACACACTCAGCGTCGAGACCCGCGAACGGCTCGACCGCCGTGAGGCAGGGCTCACTTCGCAGGAGCGGGAGAAGGCTGTCGCGGCCCTGAGGGTGCTGGTCACAGCGCACTCCCGGTGCTCCGGAACCTGGGCCACGCTGGACGACCCCAGCCGCGAACTCTTCGCCGAGCCTCACGATTCCGACGGTTTCTACCTGACGGTCCAGGCCCCGGAGCTTGGCGATTACGACAGTTGCTGGGAGGTCCAGGTCGGGCGCTGGGAGCCGGATGATCCCGACGAGGAGTACGGGGACCACAGCAGTGCCACAGGCAGCATGGTGATCAGCTGCGTCCTTCCCGCTGTACCGGACGCCAATGAACTCGCACACTTGCTGAAGTCCGTCGAGGAGAAGCCACTGCTGCTTGCCCAGTGGGCCGAGACGCCGGTGGGCGCGGCACTCGCGGGGACGACGGTAGTGGTGACAGAGCGCTGCGACTCCTGACCGGAGGTCTGGAAAGAGATACCGGCCTGCCGGAGCGACGGGCTTGCCGTGGATCGGGAACCAGCGCAGCCGGCCCGCGACGTTGTCCCCGGAACGGCTGGAGCAGCTGTCTGGGCTTGATTCGCTTCGCCGGACATCCGAGATCAGGGGTTGAGTCCCCGGAAGGATGTCCACCATGGAGAGCATGGGGAAGAAGAAGCCACGTCCTCGCCGCTCGTTCGCGCCGGAGTTCAAGGCCGAGATCGTCGAGCTGTGCCGACGCGGGGACCGTTCGGTCGGCCAGGTCGCGAAGGACTTCGACCTGACCGAGACCGCGGTGCGGGACTGGGTCAAGCAGGCCGAGGTCGACGCCGGCGAACGGGACGGCCTGACCAGCAGTGAACGCGAGGAACTGGCCGAGCTGCGGCGGGAGAATCGGCGGCTGCGTGAGGACGTGGAGGTCCTCAAGCGGGCCACAGCTTTCTTCGCCAAGGAGACCCGGTGATGATGCACCCGTTCATCGAGGCGGAGAAACAGGCAGGTCACAGTATCAAGCGGGCATGTGAGCTGCTGCAGGTCTCCCGAGCCGCCTTCTATGCCAGACGCGCCGGCATTCTGGGCCCACGGGCGGTGCGGGACGCGGAGCTGATCGAGCAGATCACCCAGGTCCACACGCGATCGCGCGGAACCTACGGAGCCCCGCGCGTCCATGCTGTGCTTCACCGTGAGGGCGTCGGCTGCGGCCGTCGCCGCGTCGCCCGGCTCATGCGGGCCGCCGGGCTGCAAGGCCGTCATCGCAGAAGGCGGCACCTGACCACGATCCCCGATCCCCAGGCCGCCTCCCGGCCCGATCTCATCGTCCGCGACTTCCAGCCCGACCCCACCGGAGTCGACACGCGGTGGTGCGGCGACATCACCTACGTTCCGACCGACGAGGGCTGGCTGTATTTGGCCACCGTCATCGACATCGCCTCGCGCCGCGTGGTCGGCTGGGCCACCGCCGACCACCTGCGAACCGATCTGGTCGCCGAGGCCCTCACCGCGGCCTGCCGACAGCGCCACCCCACCCGTCCCGTGATCTTCCATTCCGATCGCGGATGTCAACACCAGCCAGCAATTCGCTGCGCTGGCCGCCGAGTTCGGCATCCGGCTGTCGGTCGGCCGCACTGGGCAGTGCTGGGACAACGCGCTCGCCGAATCGTTCTTCGCCACCATCAAGCGCGAGCTACTGGGCACCGTGACCTGGCCCAGCCGGGCCGCCGCCCGCACTGCGATCTTCGACTTCATCGAAAGCTGGTACAACCTGCACCGTCTGCACAGCAGCCTCGGCTACCGCAGCCCAGCGGAATACGAGACAGCACACGCAGCCTGACCACCACACCATTGTCCGTCAAAGCGGAACAAGCTCACCATCCGTATCCGCATCGAATCCGACGAGTTCCACCCGACCCTCGGAGGAGACCCACACTTCAAGGCTCCCGTCCTTGAAACCCGTCGAGCCGTCGGCCGTTTGCTCTCCGAGCGAGATCAGCCCGGTCTCACCGCCCAGCAGACGATCAGCTTCCCCACCAGGCATGCCGGGCCAAAGCCCTGAGGTCTCACCAGCAACCACAAAGGAAACGATCACGTCGAGCACGGTGTCCACCGCCGGAGGCTACAGGACCGATGTCCGTCACAGGACAGCTCTCACCCAGATCTCAAACACGCTCTCAGACCGAGCGTGATCGCTCAGTAGACCTCGTTAAACGCTAGAAGGTTCTCCGCCCCGAGCAGACGCCCGGCGCCCGGTGTGCGACCCTCACCGTTCGCGCCACCTGCTGCGGACCGGCTCCACGAGCCCTGCCGCTTCGACGAGCGCTCTGAGCGCCGAGGTGAGCACGGATGCCGCGAAGAAGTCGCCGACCATGTAGTGAAGATCACGGAACGCCACCGAGCCGACCGCTCCCAGCGCACCACAGTAGAGCGCGGCCCAGAAACCTCGCCATCGGCGCATGGGGTAGACAACCAGTGGCAGGAGGGGCCAGACGTAGGCCACGGCCCCGAGTGCCGCCGCCAGCGCGACGACTATGACGGTCACGACTCTTCGGCCTTTCGGTTCACAGGACGCCGGTTCCCACGAGGATCCAGCCCGCGGCAAGCGCGGCGGGGAGGAATATGAGGCCGCTCGCGAAGACGAGCCCCATTTTCCACGAGGTCCGATCGGCGATCTTCACGCACAGCAACGTCACAGGCGTCAGGTACAGGAACAACGGGACGAACACGAAAAGGAATCCTGCCCCCATGACACACCTCTCTGTCTTCCTTATAGTCTCTGTGTTCTTTCAACGGAAACCGGGTGTCGGGCCCTGGGCCCGACACCCGGTTATTCAATCATTCCCGTCTACGGCGTCAGGTTGGTCTGGAACTCTGTCCCGGGGTCGTCGCAGTGGAAGACCTTCGAGGGCCGGTTTCCGGGACCGTCCCCGAAGAGCGGGACGGGAGGGGCCACGTTCCACGGGCTGCCCCCGCTGCCCCGGTCGGACGCGTCGCAACCGCCGAACGCGTTGCCGTTGGGCGCGGTGGCCGGGAAGTTGGAGAAGTTCTTCCAGTCTCCTGCGTGCACCCGTGTGCTGGACGGTCTATTTCGCCGCCGTTGTCTTTTCGCTTCTCACCGACCGGCGCAAGGCCCGAAGACAGGCAGCCCAACCCTGCGACCACGAGATCTCCGACCCCGGCCTCACACCGCAGGACATCGGCGAGGTGGAATCAGTGTCCGCCGGCCAGGCCCTGCCTGTGCAGCCGGACGCCGGCGGCGACCGCTTCGACGGTGAGGCGACGTGACCTGAGGGGCCTTCAGCAGGGTCGAGGAGCGGCGCGGTGGCCTGTGAGGGCGTCGCCAACCAGATGGCGGTGAATCCGGCCCGGGGCAGACCGAGGCCGGATGGGCCGGATGACAGGACGCGGCCGGTACCCGGACCAGACCACCGTCGACAGCCCAATACCGACCTGCCTCAACTCGCGACCCATGCCAAACACCCCCCCGGACCGATTCTCGAACCACCACCGCGGCTACGGCTGCGCGAGCGAAGACAACGGGGCGGGCCGACAACGGGCTGCCGCTCTTGCACTGCCGTCGAAACTCCGCCGGTCGAATTCTGAGTCGGACAAATGTCGGCGCTCCTGGACTGACATGTCATGAACGACCCGCGAACAGGCGCTCAACCGTTCAGGATCGCCTTCGCCACCTCGTCCGGGTGAGTCAGCAGTCCGAGGTGGGGCCCAGGAACCATGACCGGTTCAAGTCCGAGACGGGCCGCAAACTCGCTACCCGGGCGGGCAAGTGCCCGGTCCTCTCCGCTAAGAGCTCGTAACACGATCACGTGGAGCGGCGCAGGTCAGCCGTAACCGGTGCGACGATTGAGCCGTTCGTGAGGGCGTGAGCGTCAAGCCGT
>NZ_JBHXSO010000129.1:0-6571 GCF_042714775.1 Streptomyces sp. NPDC058691
ACCCCCGGCATCCGGGGGTCGCGCGCCGTTCGTCCTGCCGCGGGTTCAGTGCATCGCCTGCAGCTCCCGCGGCTCCGAGGTCTCCGACTGGTTGTTGGTGAAATTGTTGCCGGTCCCCGCCATGTCCCGGTTGGCCAGGTCGGACGGCTTGTTGCCGCGCACGGTGTTGTCGTGGATCTCGTTGCCCGTGTTGGCCTTGCCCACCACGCTCTTGAAGAGCACGATGCCGCCGGACATGGGCGACTTGCCGCTGTTGTCGCGCACGTCGTTGTCCGTCACGACGGTCTTCTCCACGCCGGTGAGCACGATGCCGGCGCCCTGGATGAAGGGGAGGCGGGCGGTCGCCGGGCAGTACTTGTTGTTCTTGGTGACCGTGTTGTGGCTGACCGTGAGGGCGCCGCCGCGGGGAACCCCCTCGTCGCCCACCACGAAGACGCCGCCGCAGTTGGCGCTGATCGTGTTGTGCTCGACGGACACGTTGCGGACCCGGCGCAGCGTGACACCGATCCGGTTCCCGTTCAGGGTGTTGTCCTTGACGATCCCGCCCTGGGTGTCGAGGGCGCCGCCCTCGGTGTTCATGGAGTTGGCGAGGAAGATCCCGGACTCGCCGTTGTTCGTGGCGGTGTTGCCGGTGAACTGCCCGCGGACGGACTTCTCGAGCAGGATGCCCTGCTGCTTGTTGTCCCGGGACGTCACCTTCGCCACCCGCAGGCCGTCGGCCATCGTCGCGTGGATGCCGTTCGTCTTGAATCCGGCCACCGTCAGCGACTCCAGCCGCACCTCGGTGGCCTTCTTCTTCGCCGTGCCGGTGATGCACACGCCCTCGCCCGCCTTGGCGCAGGCGTTCTCCTTGCCGGTCTTGCTCGGCATGATCACGGTGGCCGTGCCGGCGCCACGCAGCGTCAGCCGCGGCGTGGAGATCTGCACGCTCCCGTTGTAGGTGCCGGCCTCGATGTCGATGACGTCCCCGGGCGCCGCGCGATCCACCGCCGCCTGGATCGATTCCCCCGGATGGACGGTGTGGGCATTCACCTTCTGCACGTCGCTGACGCTGCCGCTGCCACTGCTGTTTCCGCAGCCGACCGCGCCCGCGGCGAGCGCCGCCGCGGTCGCCGTGACCACGACGGCTCGGCGAGACCGAGGATGCTTCATGACGCGTACCTGCTTTCCGCTGACCTGGGTGAGCCGTCGGAAAGAGACGCTATGGAGGGTTGTGAAGCCTCGCCACCGGAGAGCGTCCGGGCGTACCGATGACCGGATCGGGCCGCCTTCGATCCCGGGGCGGAACGCGCCGGGGCCTCCAGGCTCCGCGGACACCACCGGGCCCGCGGGGAGCCGAGCCGTCAAGGAGCGTCAGTGGAGGCCGACTTGTTCCGCACGCGGAACCCGCCGCGGGGGGCTCCGGTCGCCCGATCCGGGGCCGTTGTCAGTGGCCCGTCCTACTGTGAGGGGCGACACAAATCCGCGACGAGAAACCGAGGTCCCCCTCATGACGACCCTGCCCGATCGGCCGAACAGCGCGCTCCTCGTCATCGACGTCCAGAACGGGGTGGTGGACGGTTCCTACCGGCGTGACGAGGTGATCGCCAACATCAACGCCCTGTTGGGCAGGGCCCGTTCGCAGGACGTGCCCGTCATCTGGGTGCAGCACTCGGACGACGGCCTCAAGCGGGACAGCGAGGCCTGGCAGTATGTGCCGGAGCTCGTCCGCACGGACGCCGAGCCCCTCGTCCACAAGAGGTACGGCGACTCCTTCGAGGAGACGGAACTGGAGAGCCTGCTCGCCGAGCGCGGGGTGGGCCGGCTCGTCGTCACCGGTGCGCAGACCGACGCGTGCATCCGGTCGACCCTGCACGGCGGCCTCGTCCGCGGATACGACGTGACGCTGGTCGGTGACGCGCACACCACGGAGGACCTGACCGCCTACGGAGCGCCCACGCCGGAGCAGGTCGTCGCGCACACCAACCTCTACTGGAAGTGGCAGAGCGCCCCGGGTCGCCAGGGTGGCACCGTCGACACGGCGGACGTCGCTTTCGCGGCGGCAGACCAGGACTGAGCGGGGCGCGCCCCCCGTCGGGATCCTCCGGGGTCACGCAACCTGACGGCACGTCACATCTCGCACATGCCGTTCCCGCTGCGGGGGCGGGAACGGCATTCTGCGCGCCGCCCGCGCGACACCGATGCGCGGTCTCAATCCAGCCGAAACCAAATGGCCGATTCGGTACGTCTGTAGGTTCACCTGCGCGGGGCATCGTGCCGGGCGGGGACGTGCAACGGAACCTTGGGGGGACCGAATCGATGTTGAACATCCATACCCGTGACCGTGGTCGAACGCGGCCCGGATCGCCGAGCCGCAGGCGCCGCACCGCGCTGCTGGGGGCACCCGTGGCGGCGCTGCTGGTCCTGGCGCTCCAGGGGTGCCAGGACTTGGCGACGGACGCCGGCGACAAGGCGAGCGCGCCCGCCAAGAGTGCCCCCGCCGGGGGCGGAGGCGCCCCGGGCTCGTCGAAGCCGGACGGGCAGTCGTCCGCGACGCCGTCCGCCTCGCCCACCGTGGCGCCGGACGACGCCTGTGGACTGGTGACCCAGCTGGAGGCCGACCAGCTCGCCGGCATGTCGCTGGGGCACGGAAGGGCCATCGGGGACACCTGCACCTACACCGCGCCGCCCGACGGCCCGACCGGGCAGGTCGAGGTGTTCGCGGGGGAGTCCGGCAAGAACTACTACGACGCCGAGCACACGCTCCACCCGGACAGCCTGAAGCCGCTGGCGGACGTCGGTGACGAGGCGTACCTGGCGGGCGGGGAGGTCTTCCTGCGGGTCGGCGAGCACTGGGTCTCGATCCGGCTGGTACGCCTCGAGGACGAAGCGGAGCACGCCAAGCTGCTGACGGACCTGGCGCTCAAGGTGGCCGGCCGCCTCTGACGGGTTCGCCACCTCATGTGACGTGATCCGGGGTGCCGGACAAGTCCGGCATTCCGGTCGCCACCCGCAGACGGGCGAACTCCCGGGCGAGGGCAGCGGGCGGGTAATGGGCGTTCAGCCCGCTGGGGTTGGGCAGTACCCAGATCCGGGTCCCGCCGATGGTCGCCTCCTGGGGGCCCACCACGGCGTCGGGTACGCCGAACGCCGCGCGGTAGCCGGTGACGCCCAGCAGCGCCAGCCACACCGGGCGGCGGGCCCGCACCCGGCGGCGCAGCGTCCGCCCGCCCGCCACCAGCTCGGCCTTGGACAGCTCCGCCGCCCGGACGGTCGGCCGGCGCACGATGCACGTGAGGCCGATGCCGTACCGCAGCAGTTCGGTGTCCTCCTGGCCGGTGAGCTGCCTCGGGGTGAAGCCTGCCCGGTGCAGTGCCGGCCACAGCCGGCTGCCCGGGGTGGCGAAATGGTGCCCCGCCCTGGCCGAGGACAGGCCGGGATTGATGCCCACGAGCAGCAGCGGCAGGTCGTCGGCGATCAGGTCCGAGAGCCGGCCCGCGCGGGCCGGGGGCCCGAGCGGCACCGCCGGCGCAGGTGTGTCCGCCATCCGTCCTCCATGTACGCGTACTCGTGGGCAGGACCGAAACGGGCACGGCCCCGCCCCCGAAGGGGAGGGGCCGTACCGCGTGCCGTCGCGCCGGGGTCGGAAACGGCCTAGTCCCTCGCGCGGGCCGGCAGCTTCCAGCCCGGACGCGGGAAGTGGCAGGTGTAGCCCTCGGGGTAGCGCTCCAGGTAGTCCTGGTGCTCCGGCTCGGCCTCCCAGAACGCGCCCGCGGGCTCGACCTCGGTGACGACCTTGCCGGGCCACAGCCCGGACGCCTCGACGTCCGCGATGGTGTCCTCGGCGACCTTCTTCTGCTCGTCGTCGAGGTAGTAGATCGCCGACCGGTAGCTCAGGCCGATGTCGTTGCCCTGGCGGTTCTTCGTCGTCGGGTCGTGGATCTGGAAGAAGAACTCCAGGAGTGCCCGGTAGTCGGTCTCCGCGGGGTCGTAGGTGATCTCGATGGCCTCCGCGTGGGTCCCGTGGTTGCGGTAGGTGGCGTTGGGCACGTCGCCGCCGGTGTATCCGACCCGCGTCGAGATCACGCCGGGCAGCTTCCGGATCAAGTCCTGCATGCCCCAGAAACAGCCGCCCGCCAGGATGGCCTTGTTGTACGTCGGCGCGGTCATGGTCGGTCCTTCCATATCGTCGTGTCCGTTTCCCGCTACGTGGGCAACGGCGCGCGGCGGCCGGGGATTCCCGTCCCGCCCGTGCGCGCCCGCCTCGGCGTGGGCCACAGCTCGCGGGTCCCGGCCGTCGGTCGTCTCCCAGTATTCGCCCTCGCGGGCCGCACCGGCGAGGGCGGGGCCCCAGGCCCTCGCGGCACGTGCCGGAGCGGGCCGGGAACGCGGTGGTCACGCGGGCCGTGCCGACGCCGTCCGCCCAGTCCCCGGGCACCTTCAGGGGGGTGTTACCTTCGTGATGCGCGGTGCAGCACTCGCCGACGCTCCGCGTCCCACGCACTTCCCCGGTTCCCGGGACGCGTGCGCGACCGTTCCCCGACGCGGTCCCCGGTGCGGTGCTCCCTTGATTTTTCGGGTGCCCGCGGGACGGCAGTACAGGAAGGTGCGACATGAGGCGTGGCCACTCCCCGGTGGCGGAAACCGGCAGTGACGTGGCGCTGACCCGTGCCGCGCAGGCCGGTGACGTCGTGGCTCTGGGGTTGCTGCTGGAGGCCCATCAGCCCGGCATGCGCGCGGTCGCGCTCAGCATCCTGGGCCCCGGGGCCGACGCCGACGACGCCGTACAGAACGCGGCGCTCACCGCCCTGCGCCGCATCGGCGACGTGCGCGACCCGGCGGCCGTGGGCCCGTGGCTGCGCATGATCGTGCGCAACGCCTGCCGCAGCTTCCTGCGGACGTCCTCGCGCGGCGTGCCCCTCGACGAGCTCACCCGCATCGCCGCGGGCGCCGGCCCCGAGGAGGTGCTGGAGCGCCACGCGCTGCGCGACTGGATCTGGGAGGCGATGGAGGAACTGTCGCCGACCCTGCGCGTACCGCTGGTCCTGCGGCACTTCAGCTCGCGTGTCACCTCGTACGACGAGATCGCCCGCGCCTGCGCGGTGCCCGTGGGGACGATCCGCAGCCGGCTCAGCCAGGGGCGGGCCAAGCTCGCCGAGGCGCTGGCCGCGACGGCGGACGGCGCCCACAGCGATGCCCGGCAGCGCACCTCGGCCAGTTGGGAGGAGGCGCACGGCACGCTGGCGGCCGCCGAGCGCGGCGACTTCGGCAAGGTGCTCGCGGAGCGGTGGAGCCCCGGCGCCGCACTGATGCGGGGCGACATCCGGCTGGGCGGCACGCAGGCGCTGCTGCGGGGGATGGAGTGCGATCTGACCGCCGGTGTCCGGCAGCGGCCCGTTCACGTGGCCGCCGGCAAGGCGCTCGCCGTCTGGGAGATGGACCTGATCAATCCCCCGGACAACCCCGACCACTGCCCGCCCGCGGTGGCCTGGATCATGACCCTCGCGGCCGGCCGGGTGGAGCGCCTGCGCCTCTTCCACGGAGCGCGTGTAGTGCTCCCCGTCGCCTCGGTGTGACCGAGGTCACGTCGAGGCGATCGAACTCCTTCCCCCCGCCCGCGTCCTGTCGGTGTCCACATCCCCCCTCACCGATGGGAACCGCGATGAACGCACCCGCCACCGGCCCGCTGGCCGCCGGTACTCACACGATCACCGTGAACGGCCTCGACCAGCGCTACCACGTACACGGCACCGGCCCGGTGTGCGTCGCCCACTCCGGCGGGCCCGGGATCGCCTGGGAGTACCTGCGGATGCCCGAGCTGGAACGGCACCTGACGATGGTCTACGTCGAACCGGTCGGCACCGGTGACTCCGGCCGTCTGGCCACGCACCCGCACGGCTACACACGCGAGCTCTACAGCCGGCACCTCGACGCGGTCATCGACCACCTCGGCGTACCCGCGGTGCACCTGCTGGGCCACTCCCACGGCGGCTTCGTCGCCCAGTACCACGCGCTGCACCGGCCCGGCCGGATCGCCGGGATCGTCCTCTACGACAGCGCCCCCGTCACCGGCCCCGAGCACGGCGCCGAGGCGATGCTCAAGGTGGAGGAGTTCGCCGGCCTGCACGCGGGCCACCCCGCTCTGCCGGAGGTCCTGAACGCCTTCCAGTCGGTGTCCTCCATGGCGAGCGACGAGGACGTGGTGGCCGTGATCCGCGGGATCCTGCCGGCGTACTTCGCCGACTACTGGGGCAGGGAGAGCGAGTTCGCCCCGCTGCGGGACTCGGTCACCGGGTGGTACATCTCGGGCCTGGACGCCGACCTCTCCCCGGACCTGATCGACGACCGCGCGACCCTGGGCTCGCTGACGCTGCCGGCGCTGGTCGTCGTCGGTCGGCACGACGTGATCTGCGGCGTGCGGTGGTCCGAGGAGCTGCAGAAGCTGATCCCCGGCGCCGAGCTGCTGATCCTCGAGGACAGCGGCCACTTCGGGCACCTGGAACAGCCTTCGGAGTTCGCGGGCGCCGTCGCCGCCTTCGTCACGGGGAACTGAGGCACAGCGCGACGGAGAGCGCCACGCACAGCGCCGACG
>NZ_JBHXSO010000130.1:0-6304 GCF_042714775.1 Streptomyces sp. NPDC058691
CGGCCGTCCCCACCCCGCCCCCCGTCGCGGGATCAGGCCGTGGCCACCGCGAACACGTGGATGACGCCGCCGTCGGTCGCGCCCGGCAGGGTCACGCTCGCCAGCCGCTTGCCCGCCTGCAAGGCGATCGGCGCCGTGGCGAAGACGTCCGTGCCCACCTGGTCCACCCCGCCGCCCGACACGTCGCGGTACGGCGTGTGGAGCGCCACGACGTTGCCGAAGGACGGCTGTTGGGTGCCGCCGCCCAGCGTCCAGTCACTGAACCCGATCGGGGCCTCCTGGGTCGTGCCGTCGGTGTACGTGAGCGTCACCGTGCCCGTCGTAGTGCCATTGATGGCGCTGCCCAGCAGGCTCAGCTTCGTCGCGTCCGGGGAGCCGGCCGAGAGGTCGAGGACCTGCGGTGCGCCACCGCCCACCACCTCGATGTTGTCCGGGTCGCCCGGGTTCACCGCGGGCCACGTGAAGTCGAAGCCACCCGCGGAGACCGTGCCACCGGGCTTCGCGCCCGCTGCCGCGAGGGCCTTTGCCGAGTAGCTCCAGCCCTGGCCGTCGAAGTTGGCCTGCGGGTTGCTGTCGTCAGCCGAGATACCGGTGCTGTTGAGGTTCCACATGACACTGTCCCGCGCGGCGACGGTCACCGCGAGCGACGTGCTGGGCACGGCCGCGCCGGACGCCGAGGTCAGTGTCACCGGCACCGTGTAGAAGCCGGGCCGGGTGTCGGCCGCGGCCGTGACGGTGAACTTCTCACTGCCCGAACCCCCGCCGGGCACCTTGAGGTCACCCTCCGACGGCGTCACGGTGACGCCCTTCGGCGGTGTCGCCTTCCAGTGCACGGTGGTGGCCGCGTCCTCGATCGTCTGCACCTTGACCTGGGAAGCGGTCCCCGTGCTTCCCGGCTCGACCTTCACCGTGCTGGGCGCGGTCCCGGTGAAGAACGGCACCCCGCCCTCGCGGAAGGACGGCGGGGCGTCGGCCGGGGCACTGCCCCAGGACTTGTCCGGCGTGCTGCCCAGGGTGTAGTCCAGGGTGCCGCCGTGCGTGACGAAGGAGGCCGGCACCCACGGCTTGTCGGACTTCTTGCCGTCGGTCCGCAGACCCCGTATGTACAGGTTCTCAGCCGAGGCGCCCGGCGCGTTGACCGTGATCTTCTTGCCGTGTCCGGTACGGATCACCGCGCGCGGGAACAGCGGCGCGGAGAGCACCAGGTCAGCCCGGCTGGGTACTTGCGGGTACATGCCGAGCGCGGAGAAGACGTACCAGGACGACATCGTGCCCGCGTCGTCGTTACCGGGAATGCCGCCGGGCTGGTCGGTCCACAGCTGGTCCAGCTCCGCGCGTACGGTTTCCTGGGTCTTCCAGGGCGCCCCCAAGTAGTCGTACAGGTAAGGGGCGTTGATGTCGGGCTCGTTGGTGGGGTCGAAGCGCGTGGAGTCCTGCGCCGAGAAGTCGAAAGCGCCGTCCGGTGTACGGAAGAACGCGTCCAGCCGCTTCACCGCGGTCTCGTTGCCGCCCATCGCGCGGGCGAGGCCCGCCACGTCCGAGTAGACCATCCAGGTGTACCGGGCGCTGGTGCCCTCGACGAAGCCGCTCTCGGTGCTCGGCGAGAACGAACCGCCGACCCAGGTCCCGTCCGCCTTCCTGTCCCGCATGTAGCCGCCCTGCGGGGTCGCGTTCGCGTCGAAGACGTACCTCCAGGCGCCCGAACGCTCCAGGAACTTCTTCTGGTTGGCGCGGTCGCCGATGGCGCCGGCCAGTTCCGACAGCCCGTGGTCGGCCGCCGCGTCCTCCAGTGTCTCAGCCGCGCCGCCCCAGCAGTGGCAGCCGTCCGCTGGTACGTAACCGAGCTTCAGGTACTTGTCGAGCGCCGGGCGCTGCCCGACACACTCCACGTTGCAGCCCGCGCTGTCCGAGTCGTTCGCCGTCGGCACGGTCGCCGCGGTGATCAGGGAGCGCAGCGCGCCCTTGACGTCGAAGTCGCGTCCTCCGAAGGCGTTGATCCCGGCGAGCGCGGCGGCCGACGGATCGCCGGACATCACACTGGTCTTGCCGTTCTCCAACAGCCAGCGGTCCCACTCGCCGTCGCGCTGGCTCGCGTAGTTGAAGAGGGACTGAGCGTAGTCGCTGCCCGCCCTCGGGTTGAGCAGGGTCATCAACTGCACCTGTGCGCGGTACTGGTCCCAGCCCGAGAAGGTGCCGTACTGCGCCTTCTGGCCCTTCGCCAGCCGGTGCGGCTTGAGGTCCGCGCCGAGGTAGCGCCCGTCGACGTCGCTGGTCAGTGTCGGTTCCAGCATCGAGTGGTACAACGCGGTGTAGAAGGTGGTGCGTTGGGCGTCGGAGCCGCCGCTCACCTTCACTTTGTCCAGCTCGTGCCGCCACGCCGACTCCGCCTGCTTCCGCACCGAAGCGAACGTCTTGCGGGGCGGGTTCTCGGCCTTGAGGTTGGCTTCCGCGTTGGCCGCGCTGACGTAGGAGATCGCCACCTTCGCCTGGACCTGCGTCGCGCCCTGGGCGAACGTCACGTACGCGCCCGAGCCCTTGCCGGCCGGCTGGATGCCGTTCGTGCCGTAACCGGTGCCACCGGAGGCCGAGGTCGATCCCGGGTTCAAAGTGGTGTCGGTCCAGGTGCCGACCTTCGCGAACGGCTGGTCGAAGTGTGCGGTGAAGTAGAGGGTGTAGAGGTCGTGGGTGTTGTTCGCGTTCATCGGGCCGCAGAAGTTGCCGGCGGTGACCGAGCCGGTCACGGTCCGCGCCGCCTTGTCCACCCGCACGGTCGCGTCGCCGCTGCCCGTCTCGGAGTTGGAGGTACGGAACAGCATGCTCGCGGGCTTGTCGGCGGGGAAGCCGAAGCGTCCCGAGCCGGTGCGGGGGGTCGTGGTCAGCTCCGCGGACGCGCCACTGCCCAGACCCACCTTGTAGTAGCCCGCCTCCGCGGTCTCGTCCGCGTGGGAGAACGAGCTTGCGTACTTGGCGTCGGTGGCGTCGGCGGAGGGGGAGGTGTCGACGTCGCCGACGTACGGCATCACGGGGATGTCGCCGTTGGCCCCGTAGCAGCCGACGCCGTTGAGGTGGGTGAGGCTGAAACCGCGGATCTTCGTCGCGCCGTACTCGTACCCGCCGGGAGCGGGGGTCGGGATCTGGCCCCGGGTGTTCTGCGGACTCCAGGCGAGCATGCCGAAGGGCTGAACGGCGCCGGGGTAGGTGTTGCCCGCGTTGGTCGAGCCGATCAGCGGGTCGACGTACGCCACGGTGTCCCGCACCTCGCCCCGGGCCGAGGTCGCCGTCGCGGCCGTAGCGGGGACGGCGGCGGCGAGGGAGAGGACGGTACCGAGTGCCGCCACGAGGGCGACCGCCGCGCCGCCGGGGGTCCGGCACCGTGAGGAGTACGGTGTCGGCCGGAACCGCCCCGCGCGAGAACGACCTGATGATGTGTCTGACAACGTTGTCTGCCCTTCATCCGGTTCCGACAACGCCTCGCTGGACAACGTTGTCAGGGTGCGGACAGGATGGTCCTCCGGTTGATCGCCAGGTGTCAAGAGTGCGCCTGCGGCGAGATGCACCCAGCGCCGCACGCGCACCGATCATGGGGGGGTGCCCCTATCTGTTTCGTCAACCGTGGCGGGGTTCATTCGGAGGGTTTTGCTGGTTTTCGGGAACGTCCCTCGGACGCGAGGCCGAGACTGCGGGGGTTCGTAGAAGGTGCCCGCGAAATGCCGTCGGCAGCCAGCCCGGAGGTCAGTGGGGCGCCCAGGCTGCCGGCGCCTTCGACGCCCATATCGCCCCAAGCGAAGCGGAGTAGGCCGCGATAGCCGGCCCGGCTGACCGGAACGCATACGGCGTCCAGGACGGAGAACGGTTCCTGCCTCTTTCGAAGCCACGTCCGCCAGCGCATCGATGAAGGTGATCTAGAAGGCGCGCTGACCCTGTGCGAGGTCGCCCTGGATGTCTTCAACGAAAGCGAACCGAGCCTGGAACTGGCCGAGCTGGTAACGGAACTGGGCCGCGTACGCGAAGAGACCGGCGACTACACCAGGGCCGAGGACGCCTACCGCCGCGCCGCCGAAGGAGGAAACTCGGAAGCTATCAGCCGCCTAAGCTGGTTGCGCGAAATAAACGGCGACACCGATGCGGCAGCAGCGTTCAAACGAGACGGCCTGGACGGGGACTGTGAAAAGAACGGTGTAACTCCCGATCAAGGAAGAACACCCGATGAGCGACGTGACTGCCTCTGTTGAGGCGGTTGAAGAGGTCCGGCCGGTCGAGCTGTCGGCGGACGTGCTGGACGAGCAGTTGATCGGGCAGTTGGTCGATCGAGCCCGCGCGAGCGGACTGCAGTTGACCGGTGAGGGCGGGCTTCTGCAGCGGCTGACCAAGCGGGTGCTGGAGTCCGCTCTGGAAGGCGAGATCACTGATCACCTCGGATACGACAAGCACGACCCGGCCGGTGCCGGCAGCGGGAACTCCCGCAACGGGATGCGTGCCAAGACCGTGCTGACCGACGTCGGCCCGGTCGAGATCGCGGTCCCGCGCGACCGCGACGGCAGCTTCGAACCGCAGATCGTCAAGAAACGCCAGCGCCGGCTGACCGGCGTCGACGAGATGGTCCTGTCGCTGTCCGCGCGCGGGCTGACGCACGGCGACATCTCCGCCCATCTCGCAGAGGTCTACGGCGCGAGCGTGTCCAAGCAGACCATTTCCACGATCACCGACAGCGATAGTGATACCCGGGTCCCCGGTGGTCGTGGCTCGATCACTGACTGACGTCCTGCTGGACTGTCTTCGCCTTGGTCTGTCCGGTTGCCGGGGCCCGTTCCCGAGGCCCCGGCCGGGTGGATCATGACCTCATAGGAGCCTGGCCAGAGGCCCCATCGCTGTCCTGTCTGCCCCACCCGGCTGGAGCCACCTCCGATCAGGAAGGCATCTCCAGCATGACAGGAACGAACACCGCGGCAGTCGTCGAACACGTGGTGATCGGTGGCGTGGACTCTCACGCCGACACCGTCCACGTCGCCGTGGTAACCGACCGCGGTGGGCAGATCGCCGATGCCGAGTTCCCCACAACGACCGCCGGATACACGGCTGCTCTTGCCTTCCTGGCTGCTCACGGCACCGTTGCCGCAGTCGGCGTGGAGGGCACGTCGTCCTACGGGTCGGGGTTCACGCATGCGGCCCACGAGGCCGGTCTGACCGTGGTCGAGGTCAACCGGCCGGACAAGGCCGAGCGCCGCAGGATCGGCAAGTCCGATCCGATCGACGCCTATGCCGCGGCTCGTGCGGTAGTGTCCGGCCGGGCCACCAGTGCCCCCAAGGGCGATGCCGTCGCCGGGATCCGGGCTCTGCACAACGTGGCACGATCCGCCGTCAAGGCCCGTACAGCAGCGTTGAACCAGATCGGACACATCCTGATCACCGCGCCCGACAGCATCCGCACGAAGTACGAAGTGCTGCGGGGCGACAAGCGCATCGACGCCCTCGTCCGGCTCCGGGTCGGCAACGACCCCGTCCATATCCCTATCCTGACCGCCCTGCGCACGCTCGCGCGACGCGTCCAGAATCTGACCGCTGAACACGCCGCTCTGACCGCAGAGTTGGACGCCCTGGTCGCGCAGCTCAACCCCGGCCTGCGCGCCGCCTACGGCGTCGGACCCGACACTGCGACGCAACTGCTGATCACCGCCGGCGACAACCCCGCCCGCCTACGAACCGAAGCATCCTTCGCCGCCCTATGCGGTGTCGCCCCGGTTCCGGCCTCCAGCGGCAAGACCAACCGTCACCGGCTCTCGCGCGGCGGTGACCGCGCGGCGAACGGGGCCCTCTACCGCATCGCACTCGTCCGCATGCGCCGTGACCCGCGCACTCGTGACTACGTGGAGCGTCAAACCAAGGCCGGCCGGACGAAGAAGGAGATCATCCGGCTGCTCAAACGCGCCATCGCCCGGGAGGTTTTCCGTCTCCTGACCACCGCAGTCGAGGTTCCCAAGATCGCGGATCTCAGGCCCACTCGCCAGGCCAAGAACATCACGCTCACCGCCGCGGCGAACCACTTCGGAGTCTGGCCCGCCGTCATCTCCAACATCGAACGGGGGCTCCGCCGCGACGACACCTTCGCCGACGCCTATCGCAGCTGGCTCGCAGCCGCTTGACCAACGATAGGAGCATCAAGGTCATGGAGGGCATGGCCGAATGGCAGAACCGGCCGCTGGACCCGGTCTACCCGGTCTACCCGGTGATCTTCATCGACTGCGTGCACGTGAAGGTCCGCGACGGGCAGGTCGCCAACCGCCCGATCTACGTCGCACTTGCGGTC
>NZ_JBHXSO010000131.1:0-5176 GCF_042714775.1 Streptomyces sp. NPDC058691
GCCGAGGGCATCGACATGGGCCCGTCCCCGACGGACGCCGCCCTGGCGGCCGACCTCGCGCTCCCGATCGAGGAGCTCGAGCTCACCGTCCGTTCGTACAACTGCCTCAAGCGTGAGGGAGTTCACTCGGTGGGTGAGCTCCTGGCGCGTTCCGAGGCCGACCTGCTCGACATCCGCAACTTCGGTGCGAAGTCGATCGACGAGGTCAAGGCGAAGCTGGCCGGCCTGGGCCTGGCCCTCAAGGACAGCCCGCCCGGATTCGACCCGACCGCGGCTGCCTTCGGCGCGGATGACGGCGGGGACGCGGGTTTCGTGGAGACCGAACAGTACTGAACGTAGTGCTGGGCCCCGGGGGAGTCAGGACGGCAGACCGCCTGTCCCCCCGGGGCACCCGGGCACCCGGCTGCGCCCCGGCCGTCACAGGCGTCACAGGCGGACGGTGATCAGGGCGATGTCGTCGGCGCCGCCGTGGCTGAGGCCGAGGCGGTCGAGGACGGTGTCGGCGAGGGGCTCCGCGGCAAGGTGGGCTTCCTCGGTGAGAAGGTCTGTGAGGCGCGCCAGACCGGTGTAGATGTCCTCGCCGCGGCGCTCGATGAGCCCGTCGGTGTAGAGCACCAGCGCGTCACCCGGCGCGTAACCCACACTCGCCTGCGGCCGCGCCACATGGGCCGGCCGCGCCCCGAGGGGCGGGTCGGTGGCCTGGTCCAGCAGCACGACGCTCCCGTCGGCCCGCAGCAGGACCGGTGGGGGATGACCGGCGCTGCTGTACGTGATCTCCCGGCACTCCCGCGTGATCAGCACGCTCACGGCGGAGGTGGCGAGGGCGCCCTCGACACAGCGCGCGTACTGCCCGAGGATCTCCAGCGCCTGGGCCGGTCCGTGGTCGGTGCGCATCGCCGCGCTGAGGGCGCTGCGCAGCATGCCCATGACGCTCGCCGCCTCCAGGCCGTGGCCGACGACGTCGCCCACGGCGACCGCGAAGCGGTCTCCCGGCAGGTCGACCACGTCGTACCAGTCCCCGCACACGTTCAGCGAGCCCGTGGCCGGCAGATAGCGCACCGCGACGTCGCTGTGCTGGGCGAGGTCCGGTGAATGGAGCATGGCCTCCTGCAGGGTCATCGCGACCTGGCGTTCCCGCGCGTGCGCTCCTCGCAGTTCGTCGTTGAGGCGCTGAAGCTCGCGGGCGCGCGCGTACAGCTCGGCCTCCATCGCCTGCTCCCGCGCGCTCGGGTTCGTGCCCCTCGGGGCGTGCCGGTCTCGGCGGGCCTGTACGAAGGCGGTCACGTCCTCCACCCGGTGGATGATCCAGGCCACGCTGCCGTCCGGCGCGAGGACCGGGGTGTTGATCGGGCTCCACCAGCGCTCCTCGAAGGCGCCGGGCCGCGACACCACCGGGATGTCGTACCTCTGCGGGGCCATGGTGTCGGACGTGCGGAAGGCGAGGACCCGGTTCAGCGAGGCGCTGAGGTTGCGCACCCCGTCCGCCTGGGGATCGGCGGGATTGTCGGGGAACGCGTCGAAGATGTGCCGGCCCAGCAGGTCCTCGCGGGTCCGCTCGGTCGCCTCCAGGTAGGCCTGATTGACGCCCACGATCATGAGACCGGGGTCCAGTACCAGATAGGGGCTCGGGGTCGCCGCGAACAGAGCCGCGTAGTCGATCTCCGGGGTCGCCGCGGTTCTCCGGCCGTCGTCCGTGCCTGACAGGCCCACTCATCCAATTTATAAGGTGCGCCTCGCCGTCACCTGTCGCACGGCCCGAGCGCAGACGTCCCGCCTCATTCGCGGGGCCACACCCCCCGCTGCAGCCGGCGCAGCAGTGGGGCCGCGCCGTGCGGAGCGGGCCTACGCGAGCCCTGCCCGTCCTGCCCGCCCTTCACGGCGTCGCGGATGCGCGTGAGCGCGGCGAACCGTTCCCGGCGGGCGTGCGCGGCCCGGTCCAGCTCCTCCATCAGGCGCTGCGAGCGGTGTTCGGGGGTCAGTTCGTCGAGGATGCGGTCGACCTCCGCCAGGATGGCGCCGTGCAACTGCCAGGCGTGCGGATGCTCGCGCACCCGGTCCAGCAGCAGCTGCGCGACGTTGTCACGGCTCGCGCGGGCGGCGCTGAGTTCGGCCGCCAGCCGCTCCTCGGCCTCCTCGGCGTTGCGGCTCACCTGCGTGGTCACCAGGACGGCGAAGCTCACCAGGGCGCCGCCGAGGTGCGCGAAGAGCTGCTCCATGCCGACCGCCACGTCGCGGGCGAACAGCGGCTCGTCCTCGCCCCGCCGTCTGGCCAGGTCCGTCAGCGAACGCGTCAGGACGCGCAGCACCACGACGCAGATCTCCAGGGTGTCCAGGCCGGTCCGCAGCACCACGCGCGACAGCAGCCCCTCTTTGACCCGCGGGTTGAGGCGCAGGCTGTCCTCGGCCCGGCGCAGCGCGACATCGACCTCGGCGACGTCCTGGTCCAGCCGGCGTGCCTCGCGCAGCCGGGCCTCGGCCTGTTCGACAGCGGTGGGCGCGTCCAGTTCCTCCGAGACGCGCAGCAGCAGATGCCGCATGCGGCGGGCGAGGTCCTCGATGGACTCGCCCGCGGTGCCGACCCACACGGGCGGCGCGAAGAGGAAGTTGAGCAGCAGGCCCACGCCCGCTCCGATCAGCGTCTCCAGCACCCGGTCCCATGCCTGGTGCGCCAGCTGGGTCACCCCGAGGACCAGCATGGCGCTGATCGCCACCTCGTTGACGAACTCGTCGACCCGCACGAACTGGCCGACCACCAGCGCCGCGAGCACGATGAGGCCGAGGCTCCACCAGGTCAGGCCCACCAGCGCGCTGAATCCGACCGCCAACAGCACGCCCACCACAACGGAGTTCACCCGCCGGATGCCCGTGGTGATCGTGGAGTAGAGGGTGACCTGGACGACCAGCAGCGCGGTGAGGGGAGCGGTGAGCGGCGCCGCTTCCGTGCTGACCCGGAGGGCGATGGCGTAGGAGATGGTCGCCGCCACGGTGGCGCGCAGCGTCAGCGTGACGACGGGGTCCCTGCCGCGCTTGAGCAGCGCGGCGACAGCTTCACGAGCAGGCATCCCCTGTCCTTGCCCGCACCGGCCGCTCGTACACCTGACCTGGGCACATGCCGAGGGGGTATTCCGTAGCCGCGGTGCGGGAACGGACAGCGCCGGGGCGGAGGGCACGTGGCCCCCGCCCCGGCGCGGCCGGACGGGATCTGCTGACGTCAGTTCTGCGAGGCGGGTCCGGACGGCATGTACTCCTGCCCGTCGTACACCGGGGGAACCGTCGGCAGACCGAGGGCGATCGGAGCGTCGGGCAGCCCGGCGCCCTGCCGCAGGTGGTCCGTGCCCGGCACGGGCCGGCTGGCCGTGCGGAGCAGCGCCATGAGGTGGTCGGCGCGCTCGGCGGTCCGGGGGTGCGGGGTGGTGCGCAGCTGGTCGTGGTGGGCGAGCAGCAGCGCCGCGAGACCGGTGAGGTGGGCGGCGGCCAGCGCGGTGCCGTCGGCGACGGAGTAACCGTTGCCCGGAACCGTGGTGACGATCGCCGCTCCGGGGGCGATCAGGTCCACCCCGGGACCGATCGGCGTGAAGGGCGCGGGGAACGGGCCCGGCCACGGCGGCTGGACCGCGGCCACCGGGCTGCCGGGCGGGTAGGTGCCGGTGTGCGCCAGCGCACCGACGGCGAGCACGGTGGGCAGGGCCGCGAGTGGCGTGACCGCCGCGTTGGTGTCGCCGGCGGGCGCGATCACTGCGATTCCGGCCGCGTGGGCGTCCAGCAGCTTCCACGCCACGAGCTGCGAGGGCTGGCCGAACGACAGGTTGATCTGGGCCAGGTCGATGTCGTGGGTGACGCAGCGGTCGATCGCGTCGAGCAGGTCGCTGACCCGGCCGCCCGGGAACAGCTTGAGGGCGTGGAGCTCGGCGTCGGCCGCGATGCCCGTCACGCCGGAGCGGTTGTCGGCGGCGGCGATGATGCCGGCGCAACGGGTGCCGTGCCCGGTCGCGTCCGACTGCCACCCGCCGTCCTCCGCACCCGGGGTGAAGTCGGCACCGTGCCAGACGGTGTCCTTCAGATCGGGGTGGTGGGCGTCGACGCCGGAGTCCAGCAGGGCGATGCGGATGCCGTGCCCGCGGTAGGTCGGCGGGATCTGGTGCAGGCGCATCGCCTGCGTGCCCCAGCCGACCAGCGGCTGGTCGGGGAAGCCCTCGAAGGTGTCGGCCAACGCCAGGACCTCGACCGCCAGTTCCGTGGACTGCGCGGCGTCCTCCAGCAGCTGCGGGCGTCCGGTGCGCGTCGGCCAGTAGCCACCGACCGGGCGGACGTACAGCGAGCGCAAAGTGGCGGGGGTGTCGGCGGGCAGCGTCAGCCGCGCGCGGCCGTCGGCCCCGGTGACCGCGTACGAGGTCATGCTCGTGCCCGTGGCCCATACCTCGGCGCCTCCGACGGACTGGCCGTCACTGCCGCTGACGCGCACGGTCAGCTGGTGGGGCTCGCCCAGGGTGACGCCGATCGCGGGGTCGGCGGCTGGCGCCGCGAGAGCCGCGGGGGCGGGGGCGGACGGGTAGGACAGCGGCTGGTCGGACTCCACCACGATCTGCGGGTTGGCGGCCAGCGCCTGGGCCCGTTCGTGGGGCATGGCGACGACCGCGACCGCGGGACACATGGGGAGGGGTCCGGCGATGGCCCCGAGCCCGCGGGCCCGGGACGGCCGCACCTGGCGCAGCGGCTCGACGTCCGGGTCCTCCTCCAGCAGCTCGAACAGCGCGGACGCCTCGATCGGCGGCACGCCGCCGGGCAGCCAGGAGACGGGCTTCGGCGCGACGAGGTAGCGCCCCCAGCCGCTGCGGGTCTGCCGGGTGCCGTCGCGCCTGGGGGTCTGCCGGAACGACTGCTCGGCCCCCCGGTTCTGGTCCTGGTCGTGCTCCTGCCGGGTGTTCGCCTGCGCGCTGGTCTGCGACTCCCGCGGGCCACCGGTCTCGGCCGCGGGGCCCGACTTGCGGCCACCGTTCCTTGAGCCGCCGGTCCCCTTCGCCGCGGCGCCGTTGCCGTGCTGCTCGCTCATCACTCCGCCTTCACCCTGGTAGCTCCTGCATTTCCACCCTCAACAACCGGCCGCGCGGTCCGGTGCCGGACCCGCCCGGCCGTGGTGACGGCCCCGGCCGGGCGGGAACACCGAGGTGTTCCCGCC
>NZ_JBHXSO010000132.1:0-1449 GCF_042714775.1 Streptomyces sp. NPDC058691
AACATGCCGGGGTTCGTTGTTTCAGAACTACACAGTGGACGCGAGCAACCTATGGACAAGCCCTCGGCTTATTAGTACCGGTCAGCTCCACCCATTACTGGGCTTCCACATCCGGCCTATCAACCCAGTCGTCTACTGGGAGCCTTAACCCCTCTAAGGGGGTGGGAGTCCTCATCTCGAAGCAGGCTTCCCGCTTAGATGCTTTCAGCGGTTATCCCTCCCGAACGTAGCCAACCAGCCATGCCCTTGGCAGGACAACTGGCACACCAGAGGTTCGTCCGTCCCGGTCCTCTCGTACTAGGGACAGCCCTTCTCAAGACTCCTACGCGCACAGCGGATAGGGACCGAACTGTCTCACGACGTTCTAAACCCAGCTCGCGTACCGCTTTAATGGGCGAACAGCCCAACCCTTGGGACCGACTCCAGCCCCAGGATGCGACGAGCCGACATCGAGGTGCCAAACCATCCCGTCGATATGGACTCTTGGGGAAGATCAGCCTGTTATCCCCGGGGTACCTTTTATCCGTTGAGCGACGGCGCTTCCACAAGCCACCGCCGGATCACTAGTCCCTACTTTCGTACCTGCTCGACCCGTCAGTCTCACAGTCAAGCTCCCTTGTGCACTTACACTCAACACCTGATTGCCAACCAGGCTGAGGGAACCTTTGGGCGCCTCCGTTACCCTTTAGGAGGCAACCGCCCCAGTTAAACTACCCACCAGACACTGTCCCTGATCCGGATCACGGACCGAGGTTAGACATCCAGCACGACCAGAGTGGTATTTCAACGATGACTCCACAATGGCTGGCGCCACTGCTTCAAAGTCTCCCACCTATCCTACACAAGCCGAACCGAACACCAATATCAAGCTGTAGTAAAGGTCCCGGGGTCTTTCCGTCCTGCTGCGCGAAACGAGCATCTTTACTCGTAGTGCAATTTCACCGGGCCTGTGGTTGAGACAGTCGAGAAGTCGTTACGCCATTCGTGCAGGTC
Source organism: Streptomyces sp. NPDC058691 (assembly GCF_042714775.1). Taxonomy (NCBI): domain Bacteria; kingdom Bacillati; phylum Actinomycetota; class Actinomycetes; order Kitasatosporales; family Streptomycetaceae; genus Streptomyces; species Streptomyces sp. NPDC058691. The sequence continues at coordinate 994 of NZ_JBHXSO010000132.1, forward strand.
GGAACTTACCCGACAAGGAATTTCGCTACCTTAGGATGGTTATAGTTACCACCGCCGTTTACTGGCGCTTAAGTTCTCAGCTTCGCCACCCCGAAGAGTGACTAACCGGTCCCCTTAACGTTCCAGCACCGGGCAGGCGTCAGTCCGTATACATCGCCTTACGGCTTCGCACGGACCTGTGTTTTTAGTAAACAGTCGCTTCTCGCTGGTCTCTGCGGCCACCACCAGCTCAGGAAGCAAGTTCCCTCACCAGCAATGGCCCCCCTTCTCCCGAAGTTACGGGGGCATTTTGCCGAGTTCCTTAACCACAGTTCACCCGAACGCCTCGGTATTCTCTACCTGACCACCTGAGTCGGTTTAGGGTACGGGCCGCCATGAAACTCGCTAGAGGCTTTTCTCGACAGCATAGGATCATCCACTTCACCACAATCGGCTCGGCATCAGGTCTCAGCCTTA
>NZ_JBHXSO010000133.1:0-5090 GCF_042714775.1 Streptomyces sp. NPDC058691
ACCTCGTCGACGGCCTTGCGGCCCTCGGCCGGGTCCAGGTCGAACAGGAACGGCGGCTTCGCGGTCGCCGCCGCGAAATCCGCCGCGGCGGGCTCGAGGACCGGCGACGTTGGGGTGTACTGCTCGGACACGGAATGCTCCTTCGGGGGAACAAAGTCGGGAAAGGCGTCTCTCTGGCTTAGTGCGCAATCCCAAATCTGGTTGGACGAGTTGAAACTGTTCCGCACCGGTTCTGGGCGATCCCCATCCTGCTCCGGTCGGCGTCGATAGGCGAGCCGGTCGATTCCGGCCCCCCATCAATGATTCGGATGCTGTCAGAGACGCGGGAAGACACGCTTATGTCATGTGACCGATTCAGATGCTGTCAGAGACGCGGGAAGACACGCTGGACGCGGGCGCAGTCATGTACATCGGGTGACCAGGACGGCCACGTCGTCGGTGTGGTCCACCGCAACCACGGCGTCGAGGACGCGGTCGGCGGTCTTCGGCGTTCAGTCCGTCGCGGAGGGCTGCGCCGACCAGTGTTCCGGCCCGCTCCAGTCCGGCTTCCAGCGTCAGGCCCGGTCCTTCGTCCACGCAGTCGGTGACCATGACCAGCGCGCTGTCCTTGACTTCACCCACGTCTGCTGCGGGATCCCCGCAAATGAGTGACGTGCAACGTGCGGGAAAGTGCGCGTGACCTCTACGGAGTGAGAGAGCTATGAATGGTCTATCGCCAGCCTCGCACCCCCCGTTGAGGCGATCGCCATGTTCCCCGCCACGCTTTTTCTGTTGGCCGGTTCGCCGGATACGCCGCGCAGGCTCAGTAACACTTCGCAGTCGCCCGCGTCACGGCGGCTGAGGTGTCGGTTCCACGGCCGCCGAGACGGCAGCGCTATCTGGGCTAGCCGCCACCTTGGTAGGCGTCCGGCGTACGGCTTTTCGGGCCGCGAAGACGGTGGAGGCACTGGTCCCATGTGCATCGATTCTCAGGGAGCTACAGATGGATACCTCGGATGAACTCCTTCGAAGGGCCGACCCGGCGGCTCTTCTGACGCTGGACGGTGTCATCAGCGGTCTCAATCCTGCGATGGCCACGGCGCTCGGCAGGGCGGCGGAGCAGTGCCTGGGACATGGCTTTGTTGATCTGTGGCCCGCAAGCCAAAGGATCTCGGCCAGGAGTCTCGTGCTCCACGCCGCCACGGCGGAGACGGTCGCGATGCGGGTGCTCGACTTCCCCGGGCCGGGTGCAGCCTCAATCGCCTGCCTGATCGAGGCGAGGCAAGTGAAGGATTCCGCAACTGGCGAGCATCTGGTGTGGGTGCACGCACTGAACGCGCAGAACGACCTGAACAGCCTGCTGATCCCGTTCCGGCTGGCCACTGCGGCCGCCAACCTCGGCCTGTGGATGTATTCAGCCCATGAGCGTCAGCTGGAGTGGCTCGGTGGTGCACCCGATGTGGTCGCGCTCTTCCCGGATCCCACCACGTCGATGGCCAGCGTCATGTCGTCGGTCCACCCTGATGACCGGGAAGCCTTTCGGCAGCTGGGGCGCTCGGCTTCCGGCCAGTCCCCCTGGGTGAGGTTGCGGTACCTCACCCAGCACGATGGCTGGCATCAACTGGCCGTTCAGACCCGTCGGATCCGGCTGGGGTATGGCGGCCCCGAGCGGATCTTCGGGTTGGTCCGCGACGACACCAAGCAGGAGAAGAGCAAGGAGAGGGTGCAGGCCGCGCTGACTGCCGAGCGGCAGCGTGCCAAGGAGATCGCCGAATTTTCCTCCGCCTTGATCAGCGCGGCCACGGAGCAGGAGTTGCGGCAGGTCGTCCTGACCCGGCTCGCCGCGACCTTCGGTGCCAGTGGTGCCCTGCTCGCACTTGTCGATGAAGATCGCCTGCACATTTCCACCGATGCCGGGATAGCCATCTGGGAGGTCGAGGTCATGCACGGCATGTCGCTGGACCATCCGAGCCCGCTGCCCGAAGCGATCCGCACTGGCAAGTCTCACTTCATCCCCGACCGGAAGGACTACATCCGCCGCTGGCCCCACGCGGCCCAATTCCCGCGGCTCGCCCGGCTCGGCTCGGACTACGCCGTCTCGATCACCCCCCTCAGCGAGGCCGGCAATCAACCCGTCGGAGGATGGCTGGTGACCTACGCCAACGGATACCGGCCGTCCTTGGACGAGCGGACCCTCATGGGTACGCTGGCCGACCTGGCAGGCCAGGCGCTGAGGCGCATCCGGTTGCAGCAGGCACGCGTCGAGCTGGCCTCGGCGCTGCAGCAGACCATGCTCCCCACACTGCCCGAGCACCTCCCGGGCCTGGAGGTCGCCGCCCGCTACCGGCCCAGCCGCCACGAGCTGGACATAGGCGGGGACTGGTACGACGCCTTCGTCATGCCCGGCGGCACGGTCGCCGTGGAGATCGGCGACGTTCAAGGGCACGACGTGGACGCCGCCGCTTTCATGGGGCAGGTGCGCTTGTTCATGCGCGCGATCGCCGACCAAGAACGGGATCCGGGGACCGTGCTGAGGCGCACCAACGAGTTGCTTGTCGCGATGGATCCGCCACGCTTCGCCAGCTGCACGATGCTGCACATCGATCCACGCGACGGAGAGGTCTCCGGCACCAGCGCCGGCCACGTGCCGGTGCTGCGCGCTTGCAGAGATGGCAGCCACGACGTCGTCAAGCTGCCTGGCGGGCCCGTCCTGGGAGTCCTGCCCGGCATGGACTACGCAGAGGAGGCCTTCACCCTGGACGAGGACAGCGCGCTGGTCATGGTCACCGATGGTGTGGTCGAAGGACCGGGCCTGACGCTGGAGGCAGGGCTGGAGCGGGCCGGAACACTGGCCGGCGCAGCCCTCCGCGACGGACTGAACGCCGAGGAGACCGCCGACCGCGTCCTCGACGCCGCGGTCGCGGTGGACCACGCCGACGACGTGGCCGTGCTGGTCATCCGCCGGGGAGCGACACTCGCCCAGAAGTAACCCGGGGTTCCGGCGACGCACCTACCGGGCACAAGGCTGAACCCCATCGCGTCGCCTGATTCTCATCTGTGGCAGCGTGTCCGATGCGTGCCCGTAGCCAGGGCCACCGAGGGGGAAGGCCTTACAGCCACTCCTCCTCGACGATGGTCCGGGTGGTGTGCAGCTTGTGGATCTTCCATTCGCCGTCGACCTTGACGTAGTCGTGGTGCATGTGGCCCCAGCCCTTGAAGTTCACGACCGGGGTTTTGACGTAGTCGTGCAGGCACCAGGTCGCGCGCGCCGTGTTCTCGTCGATAACGGTGATGTCCGGCAGAGTCATCTGGTGGGCGCTGTGGACACCCCCCATGTAGGGGACAAGGCCGTTGACGTACGTGTCACGGCCGGTGATCTTCATCACGGGGTCGGCGTCCGGGGTTGCTCGGGGCGCGGCGTCGATGAGGATCTCGATGTCCTCATGGAGCAGCGTGGCGAACTTGTCCCACTGCTGCGTGTCGCCCCAGGTGGAGTAGTGCGCCATCAGCACCTTCAAGCGCTCGATCTCCACCAGTTCAGTCGTCCTGTCCATTCGGGGCACCTTTCGTCCATGCCGCGGCTCCGCAAGCGCGGGCAGCGGCTGTTAACCACTTGGTTAACAGGAACACAGGGCGAACCACGTCGTCAACTAACCGGTTAATGAAATAGAGTGCCCGCATGGCAGGCAACGCAGCGGAGACACGAAGCCGCCTCCTCGAGGCGGCCACGGCAGAGTTCGCCGAGCGGGGGATCGCAGGCGCGCGCACGGACCGTATCGCTGCCGCCGCGGGCTGCAACAAGGCGCTCATCTTTCATTACTTCACGAGCAAGGACGCCCTGTTCGACGTCGTCTTCAACGCCGCGGTCGTGGAGCCCGTGTGCAACGAGCCGATCGACGCAGAGAACCTGGCCGAGTACGCCGGCCGCGTGTACGACAGTTACACCGCCAATCCGGCGCGTGCCCGGCTCGCGACGTGGTACCAGCTCGAACGAGCTGACACCGGCACCTTGCTCGAGGCCATCACCCAGAACGTCCAGGAGAAGGCGACCGCGATCGCCGAGGCGCAGAAATCCGGGCAGGTGTCGTCTCACCTGGCATCGATGGATCTGCTTGCCGTGGTGCTGCACATGGCGATGCTCTGGTCGTCGACGGGCCCCGAGCTTGAGGCCCTGAGCGACAAGGACACCAGCCATCGCAGGCAGGTCGTGGTGGCCGCCGTCGCAGCACTGCTGGCCGCCTAGCACGGCCGTCGCAAGCGTCGCCAATGCGGCGAGATGAATCGCTCCGGGTTCGGTGCAGAGCGCTGAACCTTGGAAGGATGCGCTCATGCCGGCGCAGAGGAAGTACCCAGCGGAACTGATCGAGCGGGCCGTGCGGATGGTCGCCGAGAAGCAGAGGCAGTCCCCAGGGCGCTCGGGGATCATCCGGGAGGTTGGGGATCTTCTCGGGATACATCCCGAGGCCCTGCGGCACTGGGTGAAGAAGGCCGAGGCCCAGGCCGACCCGCAGGCGGTTTCCGCCCAGCAGGAGCGTGAGCGGATCAGGGAACTGGAGAAAGAGGTCACCGAGCTGCGGCGGGCGAATGAGATCCTCAAGGCCGCGGCCGTTTTTTTCGCCTCCGAACTCGACCCGAAGCCGCCGCGCTGATCCGTTTCATCGATGCCCACCGCGAACGGTTCGGCGTCGAGGCGATCTGCCGCACCCTGACCTGGGCCGGCACCCCCGCCTCGGCCTCCACCTACTACGCGGCCAAGCGCCGGCATCCCTCCGCGCGGTCGGTGCGCGATGCCGAGTTGATCCAGGAGATCCGGCGGATCCACCAGGCTAACTATGGCGTCTACGGGGCGCGGAAGGTCTGGCATCAGTTACGGCGCGAGGGCACCGAGGTCGCCCGGTGCACCGTTGAACGTCTGATGCGCCAGGCAGGCCTGACCGGTGCGGTCCGCGGACGACGGATACGGACCACCACCCCGGGCAAGGATGGCCGCCGGGCGGGTGACCTGGTCAACCGTGACTTTGAACCGTTCCGGGTTTGGTGTCGAGCGGGATGTCACGCGCTGACGGGTTCGTCGGCGTGGGTGTGTTGGTGATGGTAGGCGTCTTCGTACT
>NZ_JBHXSO010000134.1:0-4946 GCF_042714775.1 Streptomyces sp. NPDC058691
GGCGGGCACACTCCGCCGGTGCCCGCCGCGCTTCGGGGTGGTCCGTGGTGGGCCGTGCGCGGCGGAGCCCGGTCCGCGGCCCGTTCAGCCCGAGAGGGTCTTGAGGAGGGCGTCCAGGCCGTCGCGGTAGATCCCGGTGAACAGGGCGATCACGTCGTCGTCCTCGACTCCCCGCGGGACGAACCGCCCGGACCACTGGACCTCGGCGGTGTCCTTCTCGCCGGGTACCGCGTGCACCCGCAGCGTGGCCAGATAGCCCGTGACGGGGAAGGGGGTCTCGTCGAAGGTGTACGCGTAGGACCCCGCCTGTTCGTCGAAGGACACCAGGCGCTCCACGACGACCTCGCCCTCGGCGGTGCGCAGCCGGCGGACCCGGCCGCCCTCCACCAGGACGCACTCGGGGATGGCGGGGAACCAGTCGGGCAGGGAGCCGAAGCCGCCGATCAGCCGCCACACGCGTTCGGGGGACGCGGGGACGACCTGGCTCACCGAAGTCGATGCCATGGTGGTTCTCCTGGTGTCGTCGGCTGGTGCACGGAACGGGGGAACGGAAAGAGCGCGCTCAGACGCCGCCGGGGAGCGGCGCGGCGGGGCTGACGAGTCCCGCCTCGCGCAGGTCGATCCAGAACGCGGCCGGGATGTCCTCCCGCGCCGCGGCGATGTCCTCGGCGATGCGGCCCGGCCGGGTCGCTCCGGGGACGACGGCGCACGCGACCGGGTGGGCGAGCGAGAACTGCAGCGCGGCCGCCTTCATCCCCACGCCGTGCCGGTCGGCGATCTCCTTGATCCGCCGGACCTTTTCCAGTACTTCGGCGGACGCGGGCCGGTACTCGAAGTGGTCGCCGCCCGCCAGCACCCCGGAGCTGTACGGTCCGCCGACGACCATGCCGAGGCCCTGCTCCTGGGCGGTCGGCAGCAACCGCTGGAGGGCGCGTTCGTGGTCCAGCAGCGTGTAACGGCCCGCGAGCAGGAAGCCGTCGGGCTGCGGCTCCGTCAACTCCAGTGCCAGCTCGATGGGTTCGACGCGGTTGGTGCCGATGCCCCAGGCCTTGATGACACCGTCGTCGCGGAGGCGGGTGAGCACCCGGAAGGCGCCGGTGCGCGCCTCGTCGAACTTCTGAAGCCACACGTCGCCGTGGAAGTCCTGCGCGATGTCGTGGACCCACACGATGTCGAGGCGGTCGGTGCCCAGCCGCTTGAGGCTGTCGTCGAGCGAGCGCTCGGTGGCCTCGGCGGTGTACTCGGTCACCATCGTCCGGCACCGTCCGTGCTCGAACAGGCCGCCGTTCTCGCCCATTTCCTGTTCACGCGCGCCCGGATCGCCCAACTCGTCGAACACGACCCGTCCGACCTTGGTCGACAGCGTGTAGCTGTCCGAGGGCTGCCGGGACAGGAGTTCGCCGAGGCGCAGTTCCGCCAGGCCCGCTCCGTAGAACGGGGCCGTGTCGTAGTAGCGGATGCCCTGGTCCCAGGCCGCGGAGAGGGTCGCGCGTGCCTCCTCGTCCGGGACGGCGCGGAACATGTTGCCCAGTGGGGCGGTGCCGAAGCCGATGCGGTCGGGGAGGATCGAGGCGAGCCTCATGACGGGTCCCTTCGGCGATGTCCGGACAGTCCAGCCTGACACGGCGGGTCAAACCATCGCAAAAGGGAATCAATGCCGCATGTGGCGGCGAACGGCGGCGCTTCTCACGGTGAGTTGAGGCCGGTCGCGCAGCGCGACCGGCCTCCGGTGTCCCCTCGCGGGCTCAGACGGCCGCCTGGAGGTGCAGTCCTTCGACCGTCCTGACCAGCGGGGCCAGGCTCGGGTTCTTCGCCGCCTCGTCCAGCGCGTCGCGCAGCGCCGCGTCATTGGTCGGCCGGGCCTCGGCGAGCAGTGCCAGGCCGGTCTCGGTGACGTCGGTGTAGATCCCGCGGCGGTCGGTGACGCACAGGTAGCGGCTGAGCAGCCCCCGGTCCTCCAGGCGGGTCACCAGGCGCGTCGTCGCGCTCTGGCTGAGTACGACGGCCTCGGCCACCTGCTTCATCTGCAGGTGGCCGCCCGGTCCGTCGTGCTGGCGGCTCAGGACCTCCAGCAGGGAGTACTCGCGCACGCTCAGCTCGTGCCCCGCCTGCAGGGCGCGCTCGATGTGCGCCTCGATCCTGCCGTGCAGGGCCGAGAGGGCGTACCAGCTCTGCGAAAGCCCGGTCAGGGCCGGATCCGTCGCGGTCATCGCCGCCTCCCGATGATCTACATCTGCAATAATTAACGTCTGCAACTATTGTGGACGTTCAACTGCTGTGACGCAAGCAGCCTGCTCAGCTCCGGTGGCTGCCGGTGCCGAGGCCGTCCAGGGCGCGGGCCGCCTCGGCCGCCGCGGCCGTGACCTCGGCGGCGGCGCGTCCGGCACGCCCGGAGATCTTCCACCCGGCGACGCGCAGCGCGACGGCCGGGGAGGGCGGGAAGACCCCGAGCTGGCCGAGCATCGTCAGATCGTCGCGCAGGGCCTCGTGCCGGACCACCTTGCCGTCCCGGATGTCGAGCAGGTGCACCTGCTCGAAGTCGACCTCCCGCCCCGTGGGTGGGACGGCCTGGTCGAGGGCCCCGTCCTTGAAGCGGACGAACGGGCCCGTGTGCCGCCCCTGCATGCGCAGCCGCACCCAGACCTGGTGGTCGTTGGCCGCCACCCCGAGGAACGGGAAGCGCAGGCCCTCGAAGGCCGACCGCAGCCACACGCCCGAGGCCAGCGTCCCGGCGGGGCCCGGGATCGCGCAGGCCGCGGGGGCGACGGCGGCCTCGCGGTTTTGGTTGTCCGCGCCGACGACCTCGGCGGCCAGGGCGGGATCGCCCGTCTCGAGTATCCGGAAGAGCCCGTGTGCCAGTTCCACGGCGTCCATCGCCATCGTGTGTGCCTTTCGCCCGCGTCGGTCGGTCCGGTGGCGCGGGGTGCTGCCCGGGTGCCGCGCATATTGAGGTTACTGAGCACCCAATGAATAGGTCAATGCGGAGATCATTTTCGCTAGGATGGCCGCGTGACCCAGAAGCGCGTATACGTCTCACCACTCCGCGAGCAGGCCGCGGCACGCACCCGCGCGCTGATCCTCGACCGGGCCGCGACGCTCTTCGCCGAGCGCGGCTATGGGCGCGTCACCGTCGCGGACATCGCCGCGGCGGCCGGCGTGGCGGCGAAGACGGTGTTCGCCAGCGTGGGGAGCAAGGGCGACATCCTCGACCGGATCGTGGACACGGCCGTGGTGGAGTCCGGGTACGGGGACGCCGTCGCGCTCGTGCTCACGCTGCGCCGGCCGGACGAGGTGCTGCGCGCCGTCGCCCACGGCACGCGGGCCGGGAACGAGAGCCAGTTCGGGGTCCACGAGGCCATCCGCAAGGCGCTCCCGGTGCACGAGAACGGCGAGGCGCTGTGGGAGCGGGCCACCACCGCGTACCGCGCGGCGCTGCGCACCGTCGCCGTGCATCTGCACGGGCTCGACGAACCGCCGCGCCACTGCGCCGTCGAGGAGACGGCCGACCTGCTGTGGTTCTGGTTCGGGCCCACCGGCTGGCGCACGCTCGTCGTGGAGAACGGCTGGCCGTGGGGGCGGGCCGAGGACATGCTGCACCGCACTGCCGTCGCCACCCTCTACTGACCGCGCTCCGCCGGTGGGCCGTGGCGGCCGCGATCACGCGCCCCACATCATGCGTTTGCATCTATAGGCGTCTGCAATTATTGTGGGAGCTCGTAAGGCGCTGTTGCACTGATATGGCGGCCTGGGCGCCCGCGCCGTTGCCCCAGGCCACCCGACGCCATCAGAGGAGACACCCGCGTGACCACCCTGTTCGAGCCGTACACCCTCCGGTCGCTGACCGTCCCCAATCGCATCTGGATGGCGGCCATGTGCCAGTACAGCGCGGCACCGGACGGCCCCGACGCCGGCGTGCCGAACGACTGGCACTTCGCCCATCTGTCGGCCCGCGCGGCCGGCGGCACGGGCCTGATCATCACCGAGGCCACCGCCGTCAGCGCCGAGGGCCGGATCAGCCCCTACGACCTCGGCATCTGGAACGACTCCCAGGTCGCCGCCTTCCGGCGCATCACGGAGTTCCTGAAGTCGCAGGGCGCCGTCCCCGGCATCCAGCTCGCCCATGCCGGCCGCAAGGCCTCGACCGAGCGCACCTGGGTGGACCGCGGCGCGCCGATCCCGCCCGGCGAGCCGCACGGCTGGACCCCGGTGGGCCCGAGCCCGCTGCCCTTCACCGAGCGCTCGACGACGCCCGTGGAGCTGACCGCCGAGCGGATCGCGGAGATCGTCCGGGAGTTCGCCGACGCGGCCCGCCGGGCGCTGGCGGCCGGCTTCCAGGTCGCCGAGATCCACGGGGCCCACGGCTACCTGATCCACCAGTTCCTCTCGCCGTACAGCAACCGGCGCACCGACGAGTACGGCGGTTCCTTCGAGGGCCGCACCCGCTTCGCCCTGGAGGTCGTCGACGCGGTCCGCGCCGTGTGGCCCGAGGAACTGCCCCTGTTCTTCCGGACCTCGGCTACCGACTGGCTCGCGGAGAACGCGGACGACGACCGCGAGGGCTGGACCGGGGAGGACACCGTCCGGTTCGCCAAGGAACTGCACGCCCGCGGCGTGGACCTGCTGGACGTCTCCACGGGCGGCAATGTGCCGGACGCCAGGATCGAGGCCGTCCCCGACTACCAGGTGCCCTACGCCGAGCGCGTGCGCTCCGCGACGGGCATGCCGGTCGCGGCCGTCGGCCTCATCACCGAGCCCGAGCAGGCGCAGGCCATCGTGGCCTCGGGCCGCGCCGACGCCGTACTGCTCGCCCGGGAGTTGCTGCGCGACCCGTACTGGGCCCGGCACGCCGCGAAGAAGCTCGGCGGCGAGGTCGTCACCCCCGCCCAGTACCACCGCGCGTAGGGCGGCGGCCGCAGAGGGCGAGGGGCGGAGCGCGGGATGCGCTC
>NZ_JBHXSO010000135.1:0-3739 GCF_042714775.1 Streptomyces sp. NPDC058691
GCCCTCCTCCCCCCCCGCGCCCCCCCCCGGGGGGGGGGCGGGGGGGGGCCCCCCCCCCCCCCCCCCCCGGGCGCTCTCCGGCTTCCCCGACGCGGACGGGACCGTCACTGTCAGTGCCCCCGGTTACGGTGAGTGAGCATTGATCGTCACACCCAGGGGGAGTCATGACACACACCGAGAACCGCGCGAAGACCGCCCGAGGCAGCGTCAGGACCGGCCGCCGCGCCCTGCGCCGCGAGGCACCGACCACCGTCGCGCTCCTGACCGCGGCCGCGGACTTCGACGCCATGCGCGGCTACCGCACTTTCCGGTTCCACGACCACGCCGACTACCTGCACCGGATGGAGGGGCTGCTGCGCTCCCTCACGTCCCGCGGCATCCACGTCCGCGTCGGCGTCTTCGACCCGGGGGAGTACGCCCGGTACTGCGACGACACCGGAGGCGACCCCGACACCTCGCGCGCACGGGCGCGCTACGCGGCGGACGTCACCGCCTCCGGACCCACCGTCCCGTACACCGGACAGGCGCTGGAACACCTCATCACGCAGATCGAGTACGAGACGACCCGGCAGGCCACCTGGGAGCTCGCGGGCGACATCCTCTCGCGCGCCGGGGACTGCGCGTGCTGCGGCGACGATGTCGCCAGGACCTCCTTCGACCGTGCCTCCCAGGCACTGACCCGTCTCCTCGAAACCGCGGGACCCGGCAGCCACCACGTGGTGTGCAGCGTCCCCACCGAGGACACCACCCTCCTCGCGGCGATGCACGCCCGCTGCGACGAACACGGAATGGTCCACCTCGCCGAAGCCGAGGCCCTCGTGTGCTGCACCGTCCTCGCCGCGGGACTGGCGACCGACAGCCCCGGAGGCCTCGTCGTGCGCAGCACCGCCCCCGCCTCCGGACGCGGCGGCCCGGGCGGCGGACCTCCGGACGAGGTCCGCGGCTGGACACTCCGCGACGGCTGGCTCAGCCCGCTCAGCGAGGCCGAGGTCTTCAACGCCTATTGCACGGACGCCGAGACCGGCGAACCCGTCCTGCCCGAGCCCGGCGTCGTCCACCGCCCGGGCTTCCCCCTCCCGCCCCCGGAGGACTGACCGCACCGAGCTCCCGGCGCGCCGAGAGGCGCCCCGCACATCGGCGGGACGCCCCTCGCGGGAACCGCGTTCACCTCACTCGCCGGACAGCACCGCCTGCGCCGCCCGCCGCGCCTCGTCGGCCGTGTCCGTCGCCCGCGCCGCCGCCGCGGCACGCTCGCACTGCGCCAGCGTGTACTTGGCCAGCGTGGCCCGGACGTAGGGCAGCGACGCCGCGCCCATCGACAGACTCGTCACGCCCAGACCCGTCAGCACGCACGCCAGCAGCGGATCGGAGGCCGCCTCACCGCACACGCCGCAGCTCTTGCCCTCCGCGCGCGCCGCCTCGGCGGCCGCCGCCACCAGGTCCAGCAGCGCCGGCTGCCACGGGTCCTGCAACCGCGAGACCGACCCGACCTGGCGGTCCGCCGCGAAGGTGTACTGCGCCAGGTCATTGGTCCCCAGCGAAAGGAACTCGACCTCCTGCAGGATCGACCGGGCCCGCAGCGCGGCCGAGGGGATCTCCACCATCGCCCCGAACTTCGCCCGCAGTCCGGCCTCCCGGCACGCGTCCGCGAACGCCTTGGCGTCGATGCGGTCCGCCACCATCGGCGCCATGACCTCCAGGTACACCGGCAGGCCCTCGGCGGCCGTGGCCAGCGCGCGCAGCTGCGTCCGCAGTACGTCCGGGTGCGCCAGCAGCGTGCGCAGGCCGCGCACGCCCAGTGCCGGGTTCGGCTCGTCCACCGGCGTCAGGAAGTCCAGCGGCTTGTCCGCCCCCGCGTCCAGCACCCGCACCACGACCCGGCCCTCGGGAAAGGCCTCCAGCACCTGCCGGTACGCCTCGACCTGCTTCTCCTCGGAAGGAGCCTTCTTCGAATCGTCCAGGAACAGGAACTCCGTACGGAACAGACCCACGCCCTCGGCCCCCGCCGCGACCGCCGCCGGGACGTCGGCCGGCCCTCCGACGTTCGCCAGCAGCGGCACCTTGTGCCCGTCCGAGGTCGCGCCCGGCCCGGACGACGCCGTGAGCGCGGCCTTGCGCTCGGCCGCCGCCTTGGCCAGTTCGGCCCGCCGGTCCTTCCCCGGCTCGACGAAGATGTCGCCGGTACTGCCGTCCACGGCGATGACCGTGCCCTCGGTCAGCTCGGTCGCGCCCTGCAGCGCCACCACCGCCGGCACTCCCAGGGCCCTGGCCAGGATCGCGCTGTGACTGGTCGGGCCGCCCTCCTCGGTCACGAAGCCCAGCACCAGCGACGGGTCGAGCAGCGCCGTGTCCGCCGGCGCCAGGTCCCGCGCGATCAGCACATACGGCTCGTCGCTGTCCGGCACACCCGGCATGGGCACACCGAGCAAGCGCGCCACGATCCGGTTCCGCACATCGTCCAGATCCGCGACCCGGCCTGCCAGGTACTCGCCCGCGTTCGCCAGCAGCGCCCGGTATGAGGCGAAGGCGTCGTAGACCGCGCGCTCCGCGGAACTCCCCACCGCGATGCGCCGCTCCACGTCGGCCATCAGCTCGGGGTCCTGCGCCATCAGCGCCTGCGCCTCCAGCACCGCCTGCGCCTCGCCGCCGGCCAGATTGCCGCGCGCGATCAGGTCGTTGGCGACCGCCTCGACGGCCTGCCGCGCCCGTGCCTGCTCCCGCGGTGCCTCCTCGGCCGGAATCTGCTTGGCCGGGGGTTCCAGCACCGCGGTGCCCATGTGCCGTACCTCGCCGATCGCCACACCGTGGCTGACACCGACGCCTCGCAGCGTTGTCTCCATCTCACCCGTCTCCGGTTGTCGCGGACGCACGCGACCGCGTTCTTTGTGTAACTGCGTCGGGAGTGGCCTTGCCGAAAAGGCTACGTCCAGGAGAAGAGGGCGGCCCCGGCGACCACGTCGGCGTCCTCCACCACGTCCGACAGCGCGTCGGCCGTCGCCTCCAGCGCCACCACCGGGCACACGGGGGACTTGCCGGCGGCCTCGACGGCGGCCGGGTTCCAGCGCACCATCTCCTGGCCGCGCACCACGGTGTCGCCCTTGGCGACGAGCACCTCGAAGCCCTCGCCGTTCAGCTGCACCGTGTCGATGCCCAGGTGCGTCAGCACTCCGTGGCCGTCTGTGTCGACCACGACGAACGCGTGCGGATGCAGGGAGACCACCACCCCGTCGATGGGGGACACCGCCGTCGACGGCTCACGCACGGGGTCGACCGCCGTACCGGGGCCGACCATCGCGCCGGAGAACACGGGGTCGGGCACTGCCGCCAGTCCGATGACTCGCCCGGTCAGGGGCGCCGAAACAGTCGTCATAGTGAAGCCTCCTGCAAGTGGTCCAGACCACTTAGTCTGCCACCCCTCCGGGACCCGCCACACCTCTGGGCAGCGGATTTGCTCCGACCGGGCGGGTCCACTAGGTTGGGACAACCCCCGGGACGAGAACAGTGCGGAAACGCGTGTCCTCGTAATCCGGGTGGTAAATCCGACGGAAAGCATCTGCTAAAGTCGGGGAGCGCGAAAGCCGAAAGGCCGAAACGCAAAAGCAGGAAAGCGTGAATCCCCGCCGGCGGGAATCGGGCCCGAAAGAGTCTGATAAGCTGGTGACAACGAAGGGAAAGCCCGGAGGGGCCGGTGAAACGGTCTCGAAGGAAGCTTCCGTTCCTTGAGAACTCAACAGCGTGC
>NZ_JBHXSO010000136.1:0-2340 GCF_042714775.1 Streptomyces sp. NPDC058691
TCACCACGTCCGCACCCAGCCACGCCAGCAACTGCGTCGCCGACGGACCCGACTGCACATGCGTCATGTCCAGCACGCGAACACCGTCAAGAGCCTTGGTCACAACCGCCACCTCACGTGTCCAACGACGGGTCAGGAGTGGTACGCAGGCTCCACACTGTAGATTGCATACCGTATGGAGTAACCCCATGGTTGCGGCAGCCGCGATGGATGTCCAGAGGGCGCCGGGAAAGATTTCCTCATGCCGGGGCCGCTCCGCGGCTCCCGGCACCACCCCGCCCCGCTGTGGCGGTGATCAGGTCCAGTGGACACTGGCCAACGGGTAGCCGCCCGCGTCGAAGGTCTCCTCGCACACGGAGATCCCGAACGCGATCTCCAGACCCTTGCGGAACCGCTTCGGCCAGTCGGCTATGCGGCCCTCGTCGTCGAAGACCGGACGCCCGTCGACGTAGCGGACCCCGGGGCGGCATCCCGCGTCGTGCATGGCCCAGTTGAGGAAGGACATCTGGGGCTCGTGGCCGAAGTAGTGCCCGCCGGCCAGTGCCGTCTCCTCGCCGAACCGACCGCGGATCTCGCCCTGCCACACCTGCCGGCCGCCCTCGAAGTAGGTCATGCAGTACATGCCCTTCGCGGCGATGTTGTACAGGAGGACGACCCGGCCGGTCCCCAGCGGCAGCGCGAAGCCTTCGTGGAAGTGGAGCAGGTAGTCGAAGTCCCCCGCGAGGAAGGACCACTCGCCTTCCTTGCCGTAGACGGTCACAAGGGGTTCGTCGGGGACCCTGGTATGCGGGTGGGTCCGGTCGTGGACGGCCTTGGCCTCGGCACTCACCGGCTCGGCCATCTCCCAGGGGACCGCGCCGAAGACCACCGCCAGGTCCTGCGGCGCGATCCCTTGCGCGAACACGAGCCCGGCCTGCCCCCCGAGGACGGGGTCCTCGGCGTCGTTCGGCCAGCGCTCGCCGATCCATGCGATTCCATCGTCTTCCGCCATGGCCAGGGACCGTAACAGTGCCGTCCGACCACGGAGTTCCGATCGTCACGGAACAGGAGGCCCTGGGGTGCGGGGTCGAGCGCGAGGGACATGGGTGAACCTCTCGGGGCACATCGGCACGGCTCGGCTCACTGCGGGGCGGGCGGATGTGATGCTGCGTCAGTACGCGGAGCAGCGCGTGGACGCGGTGATCTGCCGACGGCTCGGCGAGCTGTTCCGGGACGGGCACTGCACCGGTAAGGCCTGCTGACGACACCGCCCAAGTGGCTCACCGAGATCACCCGCAGTGCCCTGGAACGGCTGCTCGACTGGCGGCTGCCGCACGAACTGGCGCGGGGCGGTCACTCCGACGGCCCGCGATGCTACCTCCGCAGCGGCAGGGCGGCCGAGGAGGTGGTGGCCGGCATCGAGGCCGCAGGCGGCCGGGCCATGGCCGTGCAGGCCGACGTGCGCGAGGCAGCCGCCGTCGAGAACATCGTCGAGCGGGTCGGGGCGGCTTGGGGCGGCATCGACGTACTCGTGCACAACGCGCTCATCCCCTATGTGGTCAAGTCGTTCCAGGACATGACCTGGGAGGAACTGGGCTCGACGCCGAGATGCGTGCGGCGTTCGCGGTCACGAAAGCCGTCCTGCCCGCCATGACCGGACAAGGGTGGGGACGCATCGTCTATCTCGGTACCGGCCTCAGCGCCGGCCCCGGGAAGGCATGATCGCACTGGGCACGTCCAAGGCCGCGCTGGAACAGTTCGCCCGGCACCTCGCCCATGAGCTGGGCCCGCGGAGCATCACGGTCAACGACGTCGCTCCCGGCCGGTCGAGGACACCCACGTCTCCGTGGATGTGCTGGACGACGCGCTCATGCAGCGACAGGGGGCCGCCACCCCCCTGGGCAGGCTCGCACGCCCGGCGGACGTCGCCGAGGCGGTCGCCTTCTACGCCGGCGAGGACAACGCCTTCATGACCGGCACCACGGCCGCGGTCAACGGCGGGATGGCCATGTACTGACGGGCCGCCGTCCCGGTCCGGCACCCCACCATGAGGTACCGACGAAACGGGCCTCCGGTAGTGACGAAAGTCGCTGCTGGGGGCCCGTTTCTCGTGTTGATCAAGGGATCTGCAGGTCGGCTTGGCCGATCGTTGCGTCGCTCACACGTCGGAGCCCCCTCGTTGGCCGTCAGTGTGTGTCTCCCCAGCCAACAGGCACCGTCGCTGGCATGCGATGGGACTGAGCAAGCAAGCCACGCGATGCGAGGGTCAGTCCGCGGGGTGGAGTGCCGCGCGCAGGACGGTGATCGCCTGGGTGATGGCGGCCTGGGCGGCGTGGGTGGAGCGCAGGGCGTTGAGCATGA
>NZ_JBHXSO010000137.1:0-2150 GCF_042714775.1 Streptomyces sp. NPDC058691
GAAGAAGCCGAAGGTGCTGCTCGCCGACGAGCCCACCGGCGCCCTCGACGAGGGAACCCGCGACGAGATCCTCGCGCTCCTTGAGGGGCTGTGGAGGGAGCACGGGCTGACCTTCGTCATGGTCACCCACGACTCCGCCATCGCCCGCCGGGCGACCCGCGTGGCCACCATCAAGCGGGGCCAGGTCACCGTCACCGACAACCCGGCAACTCCCGGCGGTCGTTCGGCCGACGGTGCCAGGCACGCGGCACCGGCAGCGGCGCCCGCACCGGCCTCGTACTGAACCGCGGCCGACGGGCCGCGGTGGTGCGGCTCGGGGCGGCGGGTTTCTCATCGCCCTCTCATCCACGCCTCACACTCTCATCACAGCCGGTTCCTACCGTCACGACAGCGGGAGGGGGGCCCTGCCCTCCCTCCCGCTCCCCGGCTTCCGAACTCGGCGAGGAATCGCATGTTCTTCACGTATCTCCGGCGCGAACTCCGTCGCCGCAGAAAAGCGGCGCTCGTCATCGCGATGGGCCTCGCACTCGGCATCGCGCTGGTCATCACCGTCAACTCGGTGTCGGCGGGCATGACACAGGCCCAGGGCAAGGTGCTGCAGTCGCTGTACGGCCTCGGGACGGACATGACCGTCACCAAGGCCGCGGACCCGTCCTCGGCCGGCGCGGAGCGGCCGCGGTTCCAGTTCGACGCGCGCGGCGACGACAAGGAGCAGAGCAGCGACCGCGTCGTGGTCCAGGGCTTCTCGACGCTCAAGTCCTCGGTCGTGACCGACGTCGCGGGGCAGAGCGGGGTCAAGCAGGCCGTCGGCGGCCTCAGCCTGGTCGTCATCAAGATCAACGGCCAGTTCCAGCGCGGCCAGTTCCAGCAGGACCCGAACAGCGGCGGGGGCGGCTTCAACCGCGGGGGCGGCAGCCAGCGGCCGCAGGGCACCGTGCGCGGCGGCGGCGCCAACTTCGGCATCGACAACTTCACGCTCTTCGGCACCGACGTGGCCGACATGGGCCTCGGTCCGCTGACCTCCTCGAAGATCACCTCCGGGAAGACCTTCGCCGCCTCCCAGGCCGACGCCAAGGTCGCCGTCCTGGACAGCGCGTACGCGAAGCAGAAGAAGCTGTCGGTGGGCAAGACGCTCACCATCTCGGGCACCAAGTTCTCGGTGATCGGCATCGCGACCGCCGACAGCGGCTCCTCCGGCGCGAACGTCTACATCCCGCTGAAGCAGGCCCAGACGCTGTCGGACTCCAAGGACAAGGTCACCACGGTCTACGTCTCGGCCGCCGACTCCCAGCAGATCGACTCGGTCAAGTCCGCCATCCAGAAGAACATCTCGGGCACGACGGTGACGACGTCGTCTGACCTGGCGTCCACGGTGTCGGGTTCGCTGTCCACGGCGTCCGACCTGGCGACCAACGTGGGCAAGTGGCTGTCGATCGCGGTGCTGATCGCCGCGTTCCTGGTCGCCGGACTGCTCACGTCCTCCGCGGTCAACCGCCGGGTCCGGGAGTTCGGCACGCTCAAGGCGCTGGGCTGGAAGAGCGGCCGGGTGACCCGGCAGGTGATGGGCGAGGCCCTGGTCAACGGCCTCATCGGCGGGGTGCTCGGCATCGCGCTCGGCCTCGGCTGCGCCTACCTCATCACCGAGATCAGCCCGACCCTGGAGGCGTCCGTCGGCCGCACCGGCGGGGGCGGTCGCGGCGGTTTCGGCGGTGGCGGCGGTGGCGGCGGCTTCGGCGGGCAGGGCGGCCCGGCCCGGGAGGCCGCGTCAAACGTCCTCAAGATCGCCCTTCACGCACCGGTCAGCGTCAACACCATCGTCGTGGCGGTGGTCCTGGCGATCGCGGGCGGTCTGATCGCGGGCACCTTCGGCGGCTGGCGCGCCTCCCGGCTGCGCCCCGCCGACGCCCTGCGCCGCGTCGAGTAGCGGTCCGTCCGTCCTCCCCGATACCGGGTGCCGCGCCCCGTACCTCCCCCTGGCGGGGCGCGGCCCCACCCCTCCTCCACCCAGGCTTCAGGAGTCACCTCATGTACAAGCTGAGCGGCGTGACCAAGGAATACGCGCGCGGCAAGGACACCGTGCACGCGCTGCGCGGTGTGGACCTCGTGATCGAGGACGGCGACCAACTGGTCATCAAGGGTCCGACCGGCGG
>NZ_JBHXSO010000138.1:0-1708 GCF_042714775.1 Streptomyces sp. NPDC058691
CGGGACGAAGGCAGACATCCGATGCGGTTGATCTGTCAAGCCGCGGTGGGGGCCGATTGCTCGGCGTGGGTGGGGAAGGCGATTTCTTCGTTGTAGGGGATCCGCGTGGTCAGGCAGTGGTGGAGGCAGCCGAGCATGCGGTTGAAGAGGTTGCGTTGGGCGGCGGTGTGGCGTTCTTCGGTGGCTCGGCGGCGGTCGTAGTGGGCTCGGGCGCCGGGTGATGCGGTGAGGGCGGCGAAGGCCCACAGGTAGCCGACGGCGGCCAGGCGCTGGTTCTTGATGTGTCTGGCCAGCACCACTGTTTTCTTTCCGGAGGCGCGGGTGATGGGTGCGGCTCCGGCGTAGGCCTTGAGTGCCCGGGCGTCGGCGAAGCGGGTGTGGTCGTCGCCGAGTTCTGCCAGGACGCGGGCGCCGGTGAGGGCTCCGAGGCCGGGGAAGCTGGTGATGATCTCGGCGTCCGGGTGCGTGGCGAACGCGGCGACGGTGGCGGCTTCGAGTTCGTCGGCGCTGGTGCAGGCCGCGTTGAACTGTCGTAGCAGGGCTTGGGTTTTGGCGCCCATGGCCTGTTCGACCAGGTGCGGTTGCTGCATCTGCGGTTCGCGCAGCAGCTGGTGGAGGCGTTCGACTTCGGGGGTGATCTCGCGTTGACGGCCGGCCTTGATGAGCAGGGCGCGGAGCTGGCTGCGGGACAGGCGGGCGGCCTCGGTGGGGGTGGGGGCGGCGGCCAGCAGGGTGCGGGTGATCGGTGAGGTGATGCCCTCGCGGAAGTGAACGAACACCGTGAGGAAGCCCGGGAAGTATTCCCGCAGGTGGGAGCGGAGTTTGTTGCCTGCTTGGGTGCGGTCCCAGACGGCGTCTTGCTGGGCGCGGGCCAGGACGGCGATGGCCTGGGCGAGCTCGCTGTCTGCGGGCAGGGGCCGGTGCTCGGCGATGTCGGTGCGCAGGATGTTGGCCAGGACCTTGGCGTCCAGGTGATCGGACTTCTTGCGGGCCAGGGCGTAGCGGTCTCGATAGCGGGCGGCGGTGAGCGGGTTGATGGCGTAGACGGGTCGGCCGGTGGCGCGCAGGCAGGACACCAGCAGGCCGTGGGAGGTCTCGATGGCCACCGGGATCGGGAACTCGGGGGTGTCGCCGTGCTCTGCCAGCAGATCCAGCAAGTGGGTCAGGCCGGCGGCGCTGTCGTCGATGCGGAGCTTGGCTAACAGGGTTCCGTCCTGGTCGATCAGGGCCACGTCGTGGTGGTCGCTGGCCCAGTCGATCCCGCAGAACACGCCGGGCATGGGTTTCCCTCCTCCGTGTTGGCGGCATATGGGTGCTGGTCACAGCCGTGCAGGGGTGCGCGGCTCCCTAATGGAAGGGCTCATGCGGCCCGTCATCCGATCAGCCGTTCGCGATCCCCGGCGACCGGCAGGGCCCTCTGTCTGCGGGGGAACTCTGTGGTTCCCGAAGCGGTGAGAGGTGATCCCTGCCGGCGGCCTGGTCCACGACGTTAACGACTTCGACGCCCCTGGTGGCGTGGCCCGGCGGGGCCGGGCGAGCGGGACGAAGGCTGGAGCGTGGCCCGAGCCCTGCCGGGCCACGCGTCCCCGACGGATGTTGAGGACGGCCGGCACACGGGACCGGCTCTGCCTTGAGAGGTCAGTGCCTCAGGAGCGAATACGGCTCACCACGTGTCGGCCATCCCCAACGCTTACGTCCCCATTAGGAG
>NZ_JBHXSO010000139.1:0-1543 GCF_042714775.1 Streptomyces sp. NPDC058691
CATGGATACTCTTGACTGGTGACCGACGCCCGAGAGACCGCAACAGAAGCACCACCGGCGCCGGTCCCGCTGCTGGACCCGCGCGAGGGAATCCCGCCGGTGACCGCCAGCCCGGAGGCTTTCGCCGACGTCGTAGCGGCCTTCGCCGCGGGCTCCGGGCCTGTCGCCGTCGACGCCGAGCGCGCATCCGGTTACCGCTACGGACAGCGGGCCTATCTGGTCCAGCTGCGCCGCACCGGAGCAGGGACCGCGCTGATCGACCCCGTCGCCTGCCTCGACCTGTCGCCGCTGAGCGAGGCGCTGGGCGGGACGGAATGGGTGCTCCACGCCGCGACGCAGGACCTGCCCTGCCTCGACGAGGCGGGCATGCGGCCCACGCGGCTGTTCGACACCGAGCTCGCCGGGCGTCTGGCCGGATTCGCGCGGGTCGGGCTCGGCGCGATGGTCGAGACCGTCCTCGGCTACGCCCTGGAGAAGGGGCACTCGGCGGTCGACTGGTCCACCCGGCCGCTGCCCGAGCCGTGGCTGCGCTACGCCGCGCTCGACGTCGAGCTCCTGGTCGACCTCCGCGACGCGCTGGAGGAGGAACTGCGCGAGCAGGGCAAGCTGGACTGGGCGATGCAGGAGTTCGAGGCCATCGCCGCCGCCCCGCCGCCCCCGCCCCGGGTAGACCCCTGGCGCCGGACCTCCGGCATGCACAAGGTGCGGCGCCGTCGCCAGATGGCCGTCGTCCGCGAACTGTGGAACCTCCGCGACCGGCTCGCCCGCGAGCGCGACGTCTCGCCCGGACGCGTCCTCACCGACGCGGCGATCGTCGCCGCGGCCCTGGAGGCCACCCCGAACGCGCACGCGCTGGCCGCGCTGCCCGGATTCGGGCACCGCATGGGGCGGCGCCAGCTGGAGCAGTGGCAGGCCGCGATCGACCACGCCCGCCTCATCCCCGAACGCGAGCTCCCCCAGCCGGGCCCCGCCTTCACCGGCCCCCCGCCGCCGCGCGCCTGGGCCGACAAGGACCCGGTCGCCGCCGCCCGGCTCTCGGCGGCCCGCGCCGCGGTCTCCGCGCTCGCGGAGCAACTCAACATGCCGCAGGAGAACCTCATCACCCCGGACACCGTCCGCCGCCTGTGCTGGGCGCCGCCGCGGGAGCACTCGCCCGAGGCGGTCTCCGCGTTCCTCGCGGGGGCGGGGGCGCGGCGGTGGCAGGTCGAGCTCACGACGCCCGTCCTTACGGGGGCGTTGGCCGCGCACCCCTGACGCTTCGCGTCCGGACCGGGTTTTTCCCCGCCCTCCCGCCCTCCCCCAACCTTCGGCCGGGGGTGCCCCCAGCCCTGTGAAGTCCGGGCGCCCCGGCGCACGTGGTTGATGGGCCGGGTTCGGGGCCTCCGGGGCCGGCCATTCTGGACTGGGATATTTACGTGCGTGACGGGCACTTGCTCATCCCGTCCCGGCCCGGGTACTGCACACAAATATCCCGCACCGTCCAGAACACCCACCCTCCCCCAGCCTTCGGCCGGGGGTGCCCCCCCCCCCCCCCCCCCCGGGC
>NZ_JBHXSO010000140.1:0-1429 GCF_042714775.1 Streptomyces sp. NPDC058691
AAACACTCCTGACCACCCACAACAACGTCGCACAAGCCGCAGTCATCGTCCGCGAAGACAACCCCGGCGACAAACGCCTCATCGCCTACGTGGTCCCGGCCCCGGATGCGGTGGCCGACGTGCAGGCACTGCGTGCCTATGTGGCCGAACGGCTGCCGGAGTACATGGTGCCGTCGGCGGTGGTAGTGCTGGAGACGCTGCCACTCACCCCCAACGGGAAGCTGGACCGCAGGGCTCTGCCTGCTCCGGACTACTCGACTGGCGTGGGCGCGGGGCGTGGGCCGGAGACGGTGCGCGAGGAGATCCTGTGCGCGGTCTTCGCCGAGGTCCTCGGCTTGGAGACGGTCGGCGTCGACGACAGCTTCTTCGACCTGGGCGGCCATTCGCTGCTGGCGGTCACGCTGGTGGAGCGACTGCGCGCGCGGGGTGTGTCGGTTGATGTGCGCACGCTGTTCGCCGCGGCGACGCCGGCCCGCCTGGCCGCCGCCGAAGGCCGCGACGAGGTCGTGGTGCCGCCCTCCCTGATCCCCCAGGACGCGGAGGCGATCCTGCCGGAGATGGTGCTGCTGGCCGGACTGTCCGAGCAGGAACTGGCCTTGGTGGCGGCAGGTGTTCCCGGTGGGGCGCCGAACGTGCAGGACGTCTACCCGCTCGCACCGCTCCAGGAAGGCATGTTCTTCCACCACCAGCTGGAAGCAGCTGACGGACAGGCGCCGTATCTACTGCGGCTGGTGCTGGGCTTCGACTCGCGGGCGCGACTGGACGCGTTCGTGGACGCCTGGCAGAAGGTCATCGACCGCCACGACATCATGCGCACCTCCATCGCGTGGGAGGACCTCGACCACCCGGTGCAGGTGGTCCACCGGCGGGCCGTGATGCCGGTCGCCGAGGCCGGCCTCGGCCCCGGGGTCACCGGTGAGGACGCGGTACAGGCGCTGCTGACAGTGTGTGAAGCGCCAATGGAACTGCGCCGCGCGCCGCTGATGGAGGCGTACGTGGCGGCGGACGGTGATGGCGGACGCTGGCTGCTGGGGCTGCGGATGCATCACATGACGCAGGACCACGCCGGGATGGATGTGGTGCTGGGTGAGGTGCGGGCGTTCCTGGAAGGGCGGGGGGAGCAGTTGCCGCACCCGCTGCCGTACCGGAACTTCGTCGGTCAGGCGCTGCTCGGTGTGTCGCGAGAGGAGCACACGGCCTACTTCGCGAAGGCGCTCGGTGAGGTGACCGAGCCGACCGCGCCGTTCGGTGTGCTGGACGTGCGCGGCGACGGCACCGACGTGACCGAAACACGCGTGGTGGTGGACTCCGGGCTGGCGGCGCGGGTGCGGGAACAGGCCCGCCGGCACGGCGTCAGCCCGGCCACCGTCTTCCACGTGGTCTGGTCACGGGTCCTGGCCGCCGTCTCAGGCCGCGACGACGTCGTCTT
>NZ_JBHXSO010000141.1:0-1402 GCF_042714775.1 Streptomyces sp. NPDC058691
GAAGAAGCCGAAGGTGCTGCTCGCCGACGAGCCCACCGGCGCCCTCGACGAGGGAACCCGCGACGAGATCCTCGCGCTCCTTGAGGGGCTGTGGAAGGAGTACGGGCTGACCTTCGTCATGGTCACCCACGACTCCGCCATCGCCCGCCGGGCGACCCGGGTGGCCACCATCAAGCGGGGCCAGGTCACCGTCTCCGACCGCACGCCGGCGGCCTGACGGCCCGCCCCGCCGTCCCGCCCGCCCCGGGCGGAAAACGAAGAATCCCTGGAGCCCGTCCCGACGGGCTCCAGGGATTCCCCAGCTGTTGGGGGTGCTACCGGGTCAGTCGCGCTGCGCGCCGGCCGGGAGCGAACGCAGCTTCAGCGTGCCGGCAGCGGACTTGCTGCTCGAGCCGAAGGCGTAGTTGAGCATCTTGGTGGCGTCGGCGAAGCGGTTGTCGCCGCTGGAGCTGTGGAGCAGCACGCCGACGATGGTGCGGCCGTTGCGGGTGGCGGCGAAGACCAGGCAGGGGCCGGCGGAGGTGCCGGTGCCGGTCTTGATGCCGACGGCGCCGCTGTAGGAGCCGAGGAGCTTGTTGGTGTTGTACCAGGTGTAGGTACGGCCGTTGGTGGCCTTCTGCACCGTCTTGGTGGCCTTCACGACACCGCGGAACGTGCTGTAGGACATCGCCTTGCGGGCCAGCATGGCCGCGTTGCGCGGGGTGGTGTAGTTGCTGCCGGCCGAGGATATGCCGTCGAACGAGTCGTACTTGGTGTTGTTCATCTTCAGCGCCGCGGCCGTGGTGTTCATCTTCTTGATGAACGACTTGGTGCGGGCCGAGACCGTGCTGCCGGTGCCGTAGGTGTCGGCGAGCGCCATGGCGGCGTCGCAGCCCGAGGGCAGCATGAGTGCGTACAGCAGCTGCTTGACGGTGACCTTGTCGCCCGTCTTCAGGTCGGCCGTGCTGGCGCCGTTGCGGACCACGTAGTCCCGGTACGCCTGCTTGATGGTGATCTTCTTGTTCAGGTCCAGCTTCGGGGTGCCGAGGACCACGGTGGCCGTCATCACCTTGGTGGTGCTGGCCATCTGCCGCTTGGTGTCGGCGGACTTGCTCCACAGCGACTTGTTGGCCGTGCTGTCGAGCAGGAAGGCGCCCTTGGCGGTCACCGAGGGGGCGGCCTTGACCGTGGCCGCCTGGGCCGGGACGGCCACCGGGGCCGCGACGACGAGGGCACTGGATGCCAGGAGTGCGGCTCCGAGCCGGTGCGTCCCCGTGATGCCGAGTCTCAACGAAACTCCATGGGTCGATGGGATGGGATCAGTCAGCATCCTGACATTTGACCGACGAACACCCGCACGGAGGGGTGGGATTGTGACCGGACGCGTACAAACGCGGGTGGCCCGCCCGGAACGGAGCTTTCC
>NZ_JBHXSO010000142.1:0-1352 GCF_042714775.1 Streptomyces sp. NPDC058691
GAGCTCGTAACACGATCACGTGGAGCGGCGCAGGTCAGCCGTAACCGGTGCGACGATTGAGCCGTTCGTGAGGGCGTGAGCGTCAAGCCGTGGGTCGTGGACGATGAGTTGTGGGCGTTGATCGGTCCGATGCTGCCGCCCTGGCCCGAGCGTTCGCCTGGTCCCAGGCCAGTGCCCGACCGGCTGTGCCTGCAGGGCATCCTGTTCGTCCTCTACACCGGGATCGCTTGGCAGCAGCTGCCGTTAGAGCTGGGCTTCGGCTCTGGGCAGACCTGCTGGAGGCGCCTGGAACGCTGGCAGGACGCCGGAGTCTTCGACCAGCTCCATCGGATACTGCTCGCAGAGCTGAACTCCGCCGGCGAGCTGGACTGGAGTCGCGCGTGTGTGGATGCCTCTCACGTGCGCGCGAAAAAGGGGGTGCCGCGACGGGCCCGTCACCGGTCGACCGCCGCAAGACCGGCAGCAAGCACCACCTGATCACCGACGGCGGCGGCATCCCGCTCAAGGTCATCACTACAGCGGCCAACGTCAACGACGTCACCCAGACCCTCGCCCTGGTCGATGGCGTCCCGCCAGTCGCCGGCCGAGCGGGTCACCCCCGCAAACGCCCCGACGCACTGCTCGGCGACAAGGGCTACGACAGCAAGCAAAATCGCGCGGAGCTGCGCAAACGCGGGATCTTGCCGGTCATCTCCCGAAAGGGCCAGCCCGACATCCAGGGCCTGGGCAAGCTCCGCTACGTCGTGGAGCAGACCTTCGCTTTACTGCACCAGTTCAAGCGCCTCGCCGTCCGCTGGGAACGACGCCTCGACCTGCATGACGCTCTTGTCTCACTCGCCTGCGGACTCATCTGCTGGCGTCGACTCCACCCCGGGCCACGCTGATCACGATGCCCGGACCTCGGAGGGCGCCGAGGCTCAACGAAGCAATTTCTGCTGGATAGGTCTGCTTCTACGGCAACTGCCTGGTACCTGCTGACTCCTCGGCCCCTGCCTGATAGGCGGTGAGAGTGAGTCGTCCGTCGTCCCCTGTTGCAGCGACGCTCACATGGAGCATGCTTTCTTCGTCGAAGCGCAGGGTGAAGAGCGGATCGAGCGCCATCAGGGAGTTGAAGCTCTCCCGGTCCTCCGCAGTCAGGGAAGGTTCGAGGATCGCGTCGCACGTCCAGTCGTTGCCGGTAACGCGAGCCGCGACTCGCACGCCGAGCCTGGCCAAGCACGTCGACCGGTTGGCCCACCACTCAAGCGTCGCGGTGCCCTCGTAGCTGTCCATCGCCCAAGTATCGCGGGCAGGTGGGCAGCCAAGTATCAGTGGCACAGCAACTGAGACCACAAGATCGTGTTACGAGCTCT
>NZ_JBHXSO010000143.1:0-1120 GCF_042714775.1 Streptomyces sp. NPDC058691
TGTCTCATAATTGATCTTGTGGTGGGGCGAGGAGAGATAACGGACTCGGCGTGGTCGCGGATAGAGCCGCTGCTTCCGCAGAGCGACGGTGTTGGACGTCCGTGGCGAGACCATCGGCAGGTCGTGAACGGGGTGCTGTGGCGGCTCCGTACTGGTGCGCCCTGGCGCGACCTTCCTGAGCGATACGGCCCATGGCAGACCGTCTATCGGCGCTTCGCCCAGTGGGAGAATGACGGCACCTGGGCCAGGCTGTTGCAGGAGGCCCAGGTCCGTAACGACGCGGCGGGCGCCGTGGAGTGGACGGTCTCGATCGACTCCACGGTCGCCCGGGCGCATCAGCATGCTGCGGGCGCCCGCAAAAAGGGGCTGAAGGTGGGGACGAATCAGAAGATCCGGCAGCTGTCGCGCGTCGCGAGGCGCTCGGCCGGTCCCGGGGCGGGCTGACGACCAAGGTCCACATGGCGGTGGACGGCCGGGGGCTGCCTCTGTCGATCGTGCTCAGCACCGGGAACACGGCAGACTGCACCATGTTCCCCGCTGTGCTGGAGGCAATCCGCATTCCGCGGACCGGCCTCGGACGCCCACGCACGAAGCCCGACCGGGTGGTGGCGGACAAAGCATATTCGTCCCGGAAGATTCGCCACCTGTTGCGGCGCCGCGGCATCAAGGCGACCATCCCCGAGCGCCGGGACCAGGTCGCCAACCGAGCTCGCCGTGCGGGCAGGGGTGGCCGGCCACCGGCCTTCGACAGGACCGCCTACCGGGGGCGGAACGTCGTCGAGCGGTGCTTCGCCCGGTTGAAGCAGTTCCGTGCCGTGGCAACCCGGTTCGACAAATTGGCGGCCCGTTACCAGGCCGGGGTCGTCATCGCGGCACTGGTCCTCTGGCTCAGGGCAGACGGCTGATCACCGTGTTCAGTCCGAGTTGAACCAGACCAGCACTCCCGGGCCGTCCGGGGTGATCACCCGCACCCAGGCCTCATCTGCCTCACGGATACGGCTCTCATCCAGTCGGAGAGCATGTGGCTCCTCTGTGGCCCCATCAGATGCCCAGTAGCGAATGGCTTCGATGATCTCGCGGAGCTTGTCCAGCTCGTCATCTGGCCACGCGTAGTTCCAGG
>NZ_JBHXSO010000144.1:0-1041 GCF_042714775.1 Streptomyces sp. NPDC058691
GCCGACAGCCTCTACTTCACGATGCTCAACTCCAACAAGCGGAGCATCACGCTGAACACGAAGTCACCGCGGGGCAAGGAGATCCTGACCGAGCTGATCGCGCGCAGCGATGTGATGGTGGAGAACTTCGCGCCGGGTGCGATCGACCGGATGGGCTTCACCTGGGAGCGGATCCGGGAGATCAACCCGCGGATCGTGTACGCCTCGATCAAGGGCTTCGGGGACGGCCCGTACACCGGCTTCAAGGCCTATGAGGTCGTGGCGCAGGCGATGGGCGGCTCCATGGCCACCACCGGCTTCGAGGGCGGACCGCCCCTGGCCACCGGCGCCCAGATCGGCGACTCGGGCACCGGAGTGCACGCGGTGGCCGGCATCCTGGCCGCCCTCTACCAGCGCACCCACACCGGCCGCGGCCAGCGCGTCCAGGTCGCCATGCAGCACGCCGTCCTCAACCTGTGCCGCGTCAAACTCCGCGACCAGCAACGCCTGACCCACGGCCCCCTGGCCGAATACCCCAACGCCCAGGACACCGCCTCGGCCGACGAGGTGCCCCGCTCCGGCAACGCCTCCGGCGGCGGACAACCCGGCTGGGCCGTCAAATGCGCACCCGGCGGACCCAACGACTACGTCTACGTCATCGTCCAGCCCACCGGCTGGCCACCCCTGGCCGAACTCATCGGCCGCCCCGAACTGGCCACCGACCCCGAATGGGCCACCCCGGCGGCCCGCCTGCCCAAACTCGCCAAGATGTTCCAGCTCATCGAGGAATGGACCACCACCCTCCCCAAATGGGACGTCCTGGCCCACCTCAACCGGCACAACATCCCCTGCGGACCCATCCTGTCCACCAAAGAAATCATCGAGGACACCAGCCTGCAGGCCAACGAGATCGTCGTCGAGGTCCAGCATCCCCAACGCGGGACCTACACCACCGTCGGCAACCCCCTCAAACTCTCCGACTCACCCACCACCATCCACCGCTCACCCCTCCTCGGCGAACACAACCACGACATCTACCACCACGAACTCGGCCTCAACGAA